>PMCM01000040.1 GCA_003154155.1 Ignavibacteriota bacterium
CTCTGCCTGGCCGGCGGCGTGATTTCCTGGAAACGGCAGCGCACGCGAACGGCGCAGGCGGCGGGCCGATGAACATCACCATTGTCGGGACGGCATTTCCCCTGCGCGGCGGCATCGCACACTACAACGCCCTTCTCGCAGAAGCGCTCGGCACGCGCCACCGGGTGAACACCATCACCTTCAAACGGCAATACCCTTCGCTCCTCTTTCCCGGCAAGACACAACAGGAAACGGGCGACGACCCGTCGGCTGTACCCGCGCCGGCACTGGTGGATTCCGTCAACCCGCTGAACTGGCTCGCCGTCGGCCGCAGGCTCAAACGCGACCGGCCGGATCTGATCATCTTCAAATACTGGCTGCCGTTCTTCGGCCCCTGCTTCGGCACGATTGCCCGCATGGCGCGGATGAACGGCCACACCAAGACGCTCTTTATCTGCGACAATGTGCTGCCCCACGAACACCGGCCCGGCGACCGCGCCTTCACACGCTACGCATTCGGCGCCGCCGACTATTTCCTTGTCCAATCCGCGGCCGTCGAGCGTGATTTGCGCGCACTCCATCCGGCGGCCGTGTACCGCTTTGCCCCGCACCCGGTATACAATAATTTCGGGACGCCGCTTCCCCGCTCCGCCGCACGCGCGTCGCTCGGCATCACCGAGGAACGCGTCCTGCTCTTCTTTGGGTATATCAGACGCTACAAGGGACTCCACGTCTTGCTGGACGCCCTGCACGCGCTTCCCCCCGATTTCCCCGTGCGTCTCCTGGTGGTGGGGGAATTCTACGATGAAGAACACTCCTATCGCGAACAGGTGAAACGCCTCGGCCTCACATCGCGGGTCACGATCGTGTCGGACTATGTTCCGAATGCCGACGTGCGCACGTATTTCTCCGCTGCCGACGCCGTTGTGCTCCCGTATCTTTCCGCCACACAAAGCGGCATCGCACAGATCGCATATAACTTCGACAAGCCCATCATTGCCACCGACGTTGGGGGCCTGGCGGAAATCATCAGAGACGGCGCAACCGGCATCATCGTTCCGCCCGAACGGCCCGATCTTCTTTCAGACGCCATCGTCCGGTTTTTTCGCCCCGGCGTCGCGGCGGCTATGGGGGCACAGGTGCAGCAGGAAAAGACGAAATACACCTGGGACAACCTCGTTCGGGCAATCGAAGAGCTGGCAGGGACATGAGGGCGGACTACCGGAGGGATGCATAGCAGAATGGTCGCGATTGTCGTGGTCAACTGGAACGGGAAGAAGGTCACGCTGGAATGCCTCGCGTCATTGCAGCAGCTGACCACGCCCGATGTGCGCATCGTTCTTGTCGACAACGGGTCGAGCGACGGTTCCGCCGAAGCAATCAGGGAGACGTTTCCCGGAGTGGATGTGCTTGCGCTGGCATCGAACCGCCGGTTCGCCGGCGGCAACAACGCGGGGATCGCACACGCACTGGCCATGGGCGCGGACCATGTCATGCTTCTGAACAACGATACCGTGGTCGCCCCCGACGTGGTGGCCCGCCTGCTGGACCGCTTCACACAGGATCCCCGGTGCGGGATGGCCGCACCGAAGATCTTCTATGCCGACCCGCCCGACAGGCTCTGGTTTGCCGGTGGAGAAATCTCCTTCTGGACCGGTACGATGCGCCATACGGGCATACGGGAAGCCGATCACGGGCAGTACGACACGCCGCGCGAAATCGGCTATGCCACCGGCTGCTGCATCCTCACGTCGCGCGAGGTCATCCAGCGGGCCGGTGTGCTGGACGAATCGTTTTTTATGTACACGGAGGACGCCGATTGGTCGATGCGCGTCCGCGCTGCGGGGTACCGGATTCTGTACGAGCCGCGAGCCCGCGTGTGGCACAAGCTGTCTGTCAGCGCCGGCGGTCATCTGTCGCTGTTCAAGCTGCGCAACAAAGCGCTGAGCAACCTGCGGTTCTTTGCGCGCTATGCCCGTTGGTATCACTGGCTGACATTTCCATGGCTGAACGTACTGGTGAACGGCTGGGCGGGAATCCGGTATCTTCTGAAAAAGAATGAATGCTGAATTCTGATTTCTGAATTCAGAATTCGACAAGATCATCACGACGTCCATCAGGCGCCGCGATACAACGTATCCAGAGAGATCACACTCGTGGAGCTCGGGAAACATCTTGGCAAAGGGATGTGGGGACTCGCAGACAAAATGCTGCCTGTCGTTTACGGCCTGGGCTACGTGCTGCTGGTCATCCGGGTGCTCCCCGAGGAGGAATTCGGCAATTTTGTTCTTGTCCAGGAGGTGTTCCTCGTGATCTCCGGACTTTCCACGGCGTTCGCATTGCAGCCGATGTTGAAATTCGCCGCCGAGAAGGAAAGCAATGCAGGAGACATCGCGCGCGCGGGGATGATTCTCAACCTCTTGTTCACGGTTGTGGCAGCGGCATGCATCGCATTGCTGAGCACTCCGCTTGCGACGCTCTTCCATTCCCCCGGATTGGGCACGCTGCTGCTTTTTGTCCCCCTGATGCTGTTCGCTTCGTTCATTCGCAATGTTTCGCTGGTGGTGCTGCAGGCGCGGTTCCACATCCGGCGCGTATTCATCATCGATGCCATCCATTTCCTTGGTGCGCCGCTGCTGACCTGGCTGTATTCGCAGATCGCGGTGTTCGATTCAGCTCTCGAACTGATCTATATCAACATCCTGTCGCTCTCAGCGTCATCGCTGGTAGGGCTCGTGCTGGCATGGAGGCTCATGGCGTTCCGGGGCGGACCCCTCGGCCCTGTGCTCTCGCGCCTATGGGATTTCGGCAAATACGCCATCGGCGGCGCAGCGAGCCAGATGCTCTACACACGCATCGATTCCTTCATGCTGGCGGCGTTTTCAGGCCCGGTGGCGGTTGCTGTCTACAACGCCGCGAAAATTGTCACACGCATCTTCGAAATGCTGAACCAGGTGGTGCAGATGTTCGTGTTGCCGGCGACATCGCGCCTTGCACATGAAGGCAACCGGACATCCCTCCGGGCCATGATCGAAAAGATGCTCTTTGTGACCACTGTGGGGATGCTCCCCGTATTGTTTGCCCTGGTCATTGGCGCACCGGTGATGGTCCACCTGCTGTACGGTAACCGCTACGCAGGGGCGATCCTGCTTCTGCAGATTTTCTCACTCCTTTCGTTTTCCACGCCGTTCCTGGCTGTGGCGTGGAACGCCCTCATGGGACTCGGCGAAGCGCGGGCGAGTTTCAACCTCGGCGTCTTGATGATCGTCGTCGCAATGGCCGCCTATGCGGCGCTGATCCCCCTGTGGGGTGCAACAGGCGCGGCGCTCGCCAATGCCCTGGCCACCGCCGTGATTGCCATACTCGCCATGTCGATGCTCCGCAAATTCGTGCCGGTCACGGCCGGCGGCATTGCAGGGCGCTGGCGGGACGTGCGCACGTTTGCTCTCCGGCGACTGCAATTCCCGGACGGAAAGGACTGACGCATGTCGCGCACGCGCACCATCGCATTCGATACCATCGCCATCTTCACAGGCAAGGCGCTCGGGCTGCTGATGGGGATCCTCCGTTTGAACTTCATCAGCCGCTACCTGGGCGTCGAGACGTTTGGTATACTGAACTTTGCGGCGTACCTCTTCGCACTCTTCGCGGTGATCGGCGATCTTGGACTGCCGTCAATCCTGACCAGGGATATCTCCCGGTCGCCTGCCGATACGCGCAGGCTGCTGGGCACCGGACTGGCATTCAAAGCGGTCACCCTGGCCGCCGTGACCCTCTGCATGGCCGGCGTCCTTCTGTTTTCACGGTTCGACACGGCCTCGGCACAGGCGGTGCTGCTCACGCTCGTTGCATTTCTCTTTACCAGCAGCAGCTCGATTTTCCTGAGCGCATTGCAGGCCCATCAACGGATGCGGTTGGTCTCGGTGGCGGTGCTGCTCAACGATGGGATCAATTCCGTTGCCGTGGTGGCATTGCTCGGATTCTTCCCTTCCATCATGACCGTGCTGCTGATAGGCGCATGCGTGGCGGCTCTCAATTTCGTCGGCCTCGCCATCATTTGCCGGAGGCTATTCGGATCGTACTGGCCTGTGTTCGACCGCGCCTCTGTGCGCTACTTCTTTCTTCAGGGATACCCGCTGGCGCTCAGCGGACTCGGGATAGCGGTGTACCTCTATATCGGGTCGACTATCCTGAAGTACACCCGGAGCGACGCCGAAACGGGCCAGTATACGGCTGCACTCAAACTCTTTTCCATCCTGACGCTGCTGCCTGCCTCCCTCACACAAGTGATCTATCCGATCCTCTCGGGGTTTTATGCCACTCAGAAGGAAAAGCTGCCGAAGGCATTTCGCGATTCCCTCCGCGTGATGGCGCTCGCCAGCATCCCGATCGCCCTGGGCACCATCGTGCTTGCTGCCCGCATTATCGGGTTCGTGTACTCGGGAAAGGACTTCAGCCCGGCAATACCCGTGCTTGCCATTCTCGTCGGCGGCGTGTCCGTGGGACATCTGAACTGGGTGATCACCTCGCTCCTGTTGTCGGTCAACCGGCAGAAGATCACCATGATTGCAACGCTGCTTGTGGCAATTGTCGCCGTCATCGCGAACATGATACTGGTGCCGTCCTTCGGACCGCGGGCCGTTGCATGGATCGTGACCGGCACGGACGCCGTTCTCTTTGTCTCCTTTTTTCTGTATCTTGCGCGCACTGAGTACGCCATCAGGCCGATTGCGCTGTTCGGAAAGCCTCTTCTCGCCGCGCTCTGCATGTCGGCCGTTCTCCTGCTCACCCCCCAGCTTCACATTCTGCTGGCGGTTCCGCTCGGGATGATAACCTATGCGGCGGTGATGATCATGCTGAGGGGCTTCGGTCAACAGGAACGCGAAATGATGCAAGGCTTGCTGCGGAGATTATGACCACGTCCCGTTCACACACGCTTGTTTCCCTTTCGCTTTTCGACGTCCCGGTGCCTGCGGCGGGCGTCGACGCGTTTCTGGACAACAGCGACGCGTTCTGGTGGGCATTTGACCGGTACGGCGAGGGAGAACACCGCACACTCCAGGTGTTCACGGTACGCAAGGGGATCCTCCCTCAGCCCGAGCTGCGCAGAATTCGGGGCAACACAGCGTTTGTCTTTCTTTCCCGTCCGGCGACCCGCCTGCTCGTCCGTCTCCTCCCCCTTCTCCGCGACGCGTCGGTGGTTGTGTTTCACAACGAATCACTCCTGTCGCTTCTCACGGGGATCTGTGCAAAACTCGCGGGAAAACGGGTGGCAGCCTTCTATCACAACGAGCTGGATCACCGGCCGTCCACCCTCCGCCGCACCGTGCTCAACATCTACCGTCGACGTGTCCTTGATGCCGCCCTCACAACGTCACTGACGCTCAAGCGCGTGCTGAAGCCCGTCCTCGGGTGTCCGGTCTTTCTGTTTCCCTTCGGCGTCGACACCAATGCGTTCCGCGTTGCAGACCGTTCGCCGCACGAGAAGCTGCGGGTCCTGTATTGCGGCCGCATTTCGCCGGAAAAGAAGATCGAAGATGTTATCGACGGGATCGCCCGTTCAGCGGTGAAAGACCGGGTGGAACTTACGATCGCCGGCGAGGAGTTCTCCGCCGGACAGGAGTATTCCCGGCTGCTCCGCGCTAAGATCGCGGAGACCGGGATTGCGTGCCGGTTCGCCGGACACGTGCCCCATGCAGCGCTTCCTGCCGTGTATGCCTCGGCCGATGTGCTGGTAAATATGCGTCCGGATGAAGGTTTCGGCAAAGTGTTCGTCGAAGCAATGGCTACCGGACTGCCGGTCATCGGCCGGCGCGGCGCCCCCGGGGTGTCCAGGCTCATCCGGCACGGTGACAACGGTTTTGTCGTCGACGATCCTGCGGACCTGGGACGCCACCTTGAGCAGTTACTCCGGACACCCTCATTGTGTCTGGAGCTCGGAACGCGGGGTCGGTGCTTCGTCGAACGGGAGCTATCGCTCCCGGCGTCTCTTGCCTCACTGACGCGTTGCCTGGATGCATTGCTGGCAGGGTGGGAAGTGGATCAGGCGTTCCACAGGCAGCGGTCATTCCCGGTTCTCCGCCGCCTGAAGCGCCTGGTGCTCAACCAGCGCACGGACGTGTGCAATCATGTGCTCGTGGATGGGAGACCGGTGCACAGCGAACAGGCAGCGCTTGTTCCGTTCTGCGCCGGCAAAGGTATCGATGTGGGATGCGGCAGCAACAAAACGCATCCATCGGCGTTCGGGGTGGATCTGACAGCGGGAGGAACGCCGGGTCTCTTCGGGAATCAGGCCGGACAGGTTTCCGTTGCCGACGTGGTTGCATTCGGCAACATCCTTCCATTCAAGTCCGGGTCGCTGGACTATGTCGTTGCACGGCACAACTTCGAGCACTACCGTGATCCCGTTCGCACGCTCCAGGAGTGGCAGCGTGTGGTGCGGGAGGGCGGCACCATTGCGATCGTGATTCCGGATGAAACGTGGCAGAGTACGATTCCGCTTGATCCCACGCACTACCACGTCTACACGCCGGAAAGTTTTAGCGCATTTGTCTCGCTGGTCCCGGGCATAACTCTGGCCCGTGTCGAGCCGTGTGTTGAGGACTGGAGTTTTCTCTGTGTCATGACCGTGACGGGCCACAGGTGATATGCCGACGCTGAGCGTGTACATCATGGCGCAGAATGAAGCCGGCCGCATACGGAACGCGCTGGAGTCTGTGAAGGAAATTGCCGATGAGCTCATCGTCATCGACGGAGGAAGCACCGACACGACCGTTGCCATCTGCCGGGAGTATACGGAACATGTCGTCATGCATCCCTTCGCCGGCTATGCGCTTCAGCGGCGTTTCGCGCTGACGCAGGTGACCGGCGACTGGATACTTGCGCTGGATGCCGATGAGACGCTGTCGCCCGAACTCCGGGCCGCGATCCCGTCGCTTCTTGATGCGCAGGACGCTGACGCCTACGACTTTTCGCGTCGGAATTACGTACGACCCGGCCTGTGGCTCCGGTACGGCGGATTCTACCCTGACTATCAACGCCGTTTGTTCCGGCGGGGTGCCGCGCAGTATGGCGGCGTGGTGCATGCCGGCGAGGTGCCGGTGATTGCGGGAAGGGTACGCCGGGTCGATCTGGACATCCTGCACAACCAGATCGACAACAATATTCAATATCATTTCTCCAAGCTCATGCGCTTTGTGCACGCCGAGGTCCGTGAATCGACGAAGACGCACCATGGCGCCTACTACGCCATCCGCGCCATCCGCGATCCCCTTCTGGTCGTGTATAAACAGTATCTGGTGCGCCGTGGCTATCTCATGGGAATCGTCGGCATCCGGTGCGCGGCAAGCCATGCGTTGCTCCGGTTCCTTGTCAACGCCGGCCTGGTCTTCAAACCCCGGCAGCACGCACAACCATCCGAGGCGGAGATTCCCCGTTCATGAGCACGTACTACGACAACACCCGGCCTGAAATCGCTGCACTCGTTCCGGCGACAGCACGCACCATTCTCGATGTCGGTTGCGGACGCGGAGCCCTCGGCAGCGCACTCAAAAGCCAGGTGCCGGGACGGACCGTCACAGGGATCGAACTGGTGCCCGAAATTGCGGACGAGGCACGGAAGGTGCTTGACACCGTCTTTACCGGCGATGCGACGACACTCAGCCTGCCGCTGCAACCGTCAAGCATGGATTGCATCATCTGCGCGGATATTCTCGAACATGTGCTCGACCCTGCCGCGCTCTTGCGACGACTCGCGGCGCTGCTCACGCCGGAGGGCTGCCTGATCACCAGCATTCCCAACATGCGGCATTACACCGTGATCCTGCGTCTGATACGGCAGGGATGGCACTACGACGACTTCGGCCACTTTGACAGGACCCATCTCCGTTTCTTCTCACGCGCATCGATCATCACATTGCTCCGGGATGCACACGTCGCCATCGACGTGATGCAGCCGCGCGTCGTGGCCAGCCGCAAAATGCGCATACTCAACAGCCTGTGCATGGGACGCTTCGAAGAATTCCTGGCAATGCAATACATCGTCCGCGGACGGCGCACGACATGACCGCCGGGCCGGGTCCGTCACTTGCGGTCGTTCTGGTAAACTACCGCCGTACGGACGACACGCTTGCGTGTATCGCTTCCGTGCAGCGGAGCAGCTTCACTCACGTGCGGATCTACGTCGTTGACAACAGTCCGGATGAGTCGCTGGGGGCGGCGATGCACCGCACGTGTCCCGGCATTCCCGTGCTCCACGCCGGCAGGAATTTGGGGTTTGCCGCCGGAAACAATCTGGGCATGCGACGGGCACTCGAAGATGGCTGCGACGCCATACTCCTGCTTAATAATGACACGGAGATCGACGCGGGCGCTCTGGAGGCCCTCATGGCCGCACTCGACGGGGAACCGTCCGCCGGCATTGTCGGCGGTAAGATCCTCTACCACGCGTCACCCGAACGGATCTGGTTTGCCGGCGGGTTCTTTGATATTCATGCCGGCTCCGGCGGCCATACCGGTATCGGGGAGACGGACCACGGACAGTACGACACCCGTCGCGAGTGCACGTTTGTGACCGGCTGCTGTCTGCTGATCCGCCGGAGCGTCATGGAGCGTATCGGCTTGCTTGATGAGTCATTCTTCGCGTATCTTGAAGATGTGGATTACTGCGCACGGGCGCGCGCGGCGGGCTATCGCATTATCTATGAACCTCTCGCCCGCGTGTATCATAAGGTATCGGCGACGGCATCCTGGGACAGCCCGCTCTACCTGTATTTCAATTGCCGTAACAGGATTTTGCTGCTCAAGAAGCATGCAACGCTCATGGCCGTCCTCCCCCACCTCCCGCAGCTGCTCCTGTACTACGCGCGGCAGATGACCCGGATGGCGGTGAAGTACCGGGACCGGGACGGAGCACAGGCGGTGTGGATGGGCATCGTCGACGGACTTTCCGGCAGAACAGGCGAACTGGGCGCCGGACGGATGGATGTGCTCGGACCGGGGAGAAGACGATCGTGACGCGGATTGCCATGTACAATGCCAGCTGGGAAACCATGGGCGGCGGTGAGAAGTATCTGTGCGCCATGGCCGATGTGCTTGCACGGGATCCTGCGCTGTCCGTCCTTCTGCTCGTCGATCGGCCGGAGGTGACTGTCGGCTCCTTGCGCACGTTCTTCGGCATGGCACTTGAACGGGTGACGCTGCAGCATGTGAACGTACGAACGCAGCAGGAGGCGCTCGACGCGGCCGACCTCGCCATTATCCAGACAAACTGGAAACCGTTGCGCTGCAGGGCCCGGCGTACCGCGTATATCCTGCACGTACCGTACGGACCGATCGGCATCGCCAGCACATGCCGCAGGGTATTACACGGGGAGTTCAAGGAAGGTCTGAAAGATTTCGTCCGGAGCCGGCTGCTCGCGGAGGCCCGCACCGCGTCGGCTGCCATCGTGAATTCGCTGTTTGCACGGGACGCGCTTCTGCATCACCATGCCATCCCGGCAACGTGCATCCAGCCGGCCATCGACGATTTTCTCCGCGGCATACCCAAGGAGAAGATTATCCTCAGTGTCGGCCGGATTTTTCGCGGACTGTACAACGACAAACGGTATGACGTTATGGTGGACGCCTTCCGCACGCTGTGCGGAAGGCGTCCGGATCACGGGTGGCAATACTGGATTACGGGAAGCTGTGGCACCGACCGCGCATCGGTGGAGTACCTGGCCCGGCTGCGAAGGGCCGCGGAGGGGCTCCCCGTTGTCTTCCACATCAATCCTCCGTATGCGTTTCTCACCGAGTGCTACAATCGCGCTACGCTGTTCTGGCACGCGGCGGGGTTCGGCGTGGATGAGCAGCGCTCACCCGAACGCATGGAACATTTCGGCATGACCACCGTGGAAGCCATGACCGCACGGTGTGTCCCGGTGGTGTATGAGGGCGGCGGACAGCGTGAGATCGTCACCGCCGGAAGCTCCGGTTTTTTCTGGACAACGAGAGAGACCCTCGTGCAGACAACGCTGCAACTGATGCACGATACCGCGCTCACAGCCCGCATCGGCGCGGGGGCACGGGCACAAGCCGCCGGATTTTCACCCGCACGATTTGCAGAACGCGTTAACACTTTCTTTCACGAACTGCTGGCAGACCACCATGGCTAAGGAACGAAAAACTCTGGCACCGCAGGATCGCCTCACCGCTTTCCTCAATGCACAACCGTCACTCAAACTGGACATTCTCTGCATCGTCCTGCTGTATGTGTTGACTCTGGCCGTATTCCGCGGCATCATCCTCGACAATGCGGCGTTTTCCGCCGAGAGTGACACAGCGTCAGCACAGAGCTATGCCTACGCGGGGAACAGGATCTACGATGCCGAACATGTGGACGTTCTCTGGATGCCCTATTTCTTCAGCGGCATGCCCACCTTCGGCAACGTAGCGTACGTACCCCACAATGTCAGCTATGCGCAAATCGTGGTGGAACGCGTGCTCAATCTCCTCTATCTGAACGGCAAGTGGACCTGGATGATTGTGTATTATCTCCTTGCAGGAACATTCATGTTCATCTTGATGCGGACCCTCGGATTTTCCCGGGCCGCAGGGATCCTCGGCGCGATCATCGTCATGTTCGGCCCTTTCAACATCGGCCTGGCAAGCGAAGGACATGGGTCCAAACTCATGGCGATCACCTACATCCCCCTGGTCTTCCTCCTGACACACCAGCTCTTCGAACGGAAGTCCATGCTCATGTTCGGTCTTCTCACCGCAGCCGTGGGGACGCTCCTGCTGACCAATCACATGCAGATTGTCTATTATGCGCTGATGGTCATGGGACTCTATCTGATCTACCAGATCATCCTCGAGATCCGGTCGGCGCCGAAATCCGCCGCGATGAACGCCCTCCTGTTTGCAGGTGCGCTGATCGTGGGATTCTGCATCTCATCGTATATCTACCTCTCCGTCTATGAGTATTCCCACTTCTCCATTCGCGGGGGAGGCAGCGCGGCGGCAAGCGGCGGGCTGGCATGGGACTACGCCACGAATTGGTCCGAGAATCCGGCTGAGTTGTTGACGCTGCTCATACCGTCGTTCTTCGGGTTCCAGGGCGTGTATTACTGGGGGACGATGCCCATGACCAACTCGACGATCTATATCGGCATCATGCCGATTCTCCTTTCCGTGATTGCCATCGCCTACCGCCGGACGCGGCTCGCCATCTTCTTCATGGTTCTTGGCGTGCTGATCTTCCTGATCTCGTTCGGCAAGCATTTCCCCATACTCTACCAGCTCCTGTTTGACTATCTGCCGTTTTTCAACAAGTTCCGCGCTCCGCAAATGGTTCTTCACCTGCTCCCCTTCGTTGCCGCATTCCTTGCAGGGACGGGACTTGAGTTTCTCCTGGAACGGGATAAAATTCAGGTTGCCGATCGCCTGAGCCGCGCCCTCCTGATCACGGCCGGGGCCCTCCTGGGAGTCCTCCTGTTGCTCGCCCTGGGGAAGACGTCACTGTTCCAGACGATGTCCGGGTCCATGCTCGCCAAAGAGGATGAGCTTGCCCTCTACCGGCAACAATACGGCGCGAAGGCCACGCAAATCATGGCGCAGCTCAAACAACTGCGTTTTGATATGCTCTGGAAAGATCTGGTGAAGTTCGTTTTCATCGCTTCGATCGGTCTGGCTCTGGTGGCTGCCTACCTGAAGCGGAAGATTTCGGTGACCGTCTTTGTGGTTGCCGTACTTGTCATATCGACAATCGATGTTCTCATCGTCATACAGAAGGGAAACTTCATATCGCCGAAACCCCAGGCGGAGCTGGACCAGAAATTTGTTCCCGATATGACGACGACGTTTCTCCAGCAGCAGCCCGGACTCTTCCGTATCTTCCCGCTGGGGGAATTGTTCATGGACAACACATTTGCCTACCACGGGATCCAATCCATCGGCGGATACAGCCCGGCGAAACTGAAGATCTACCAGACACTGCTCGATTCCTGCCTCTATCACGGGTACGAGCCGGGGTTCCCCCTCAACATGAATGTTGTCAACATGCTGAACACCGAATACATCCTGGCACAGGGGCGTCTGCCGGAAGACCGGTTCACGCTCGTGAATGCGGACAATGCAAAGAAGATTCTGACGTACAGAAACAACCGGGCCCTTCCGCGTGCGTT
The DNA here is from genome assembly GCA_003154155.1 of Ignavibacteriota bacterium. Classification (GTDB taxonomy): domain Bacteria; phylum Bacteroidota; class Ignavibacteria; order UBA10030; family UBA6906; genus Fen-1255. The sequence continues at coordinate 12,144 of PMCM01000040.1, forward strand.
TTTCGTGAAAGAGGTCGTTCATGCGACATCCCCGGCGGAGGTGTTTGCCACGCTCAATTCTCCGGCATTCGATGCGGGCAAAACGGCTGTCCTGGAAGATGCCCCCGGCGTCCAGGTGACCGCCCCCGACAGCGCCTCCGCAAGGATCACCGAATACCAATCGCGGCACATCGCCATTCAGGTCTATGCCTCCTCCCCCGCACTTCTTGTGGTGAGCGAGGTGTACTATCCTGCAGGGTGGCATGCATCCATTGACGGGAAGGAAACGGAGATCGCGAAGACCAATTCGATTCTGCGATCGGTGCTGGTTCCGGCCGGCGCACATGAAGTCGTCATGAACTTCGATCCGCCGATGTACCGGGCGGGGTACATGGCCTCCAATATCGCCTGGGCGATTGCCCTGATCTTCATTTTGCTGGGATTATGGCGCATTCCGCAGGTCAGGGAATTCCTGAAGAAACGCACGTAAGCTGCTACCCGATTGCTTATCAGCGGGGGCTTCTCTATATTTCTGTACTTTAGTGGGACTACGGGGGGGACGGGCGGGAACGGATATGAACAAGGAGAACATGACTCATGGCTGACATGTCGATGGATGCGCTCGGGATGGTGGAAACCAAAGGGCTTGTGGGTTCCATTGAAGCGGCGGATGCGATGGTGAAGGCTGCGCGTGTAACATTGATCGGCAAGGAAACCATCGGCGGCGGGTACGTCACCGTGATGGTCCGCGGCGACGTAGGCGCAGTGAAGGCCGCAACCGATGCAGGCGCTGCCGCCGCCCAACGGGTGGGCGAACTGGTGTCGGTTCATGTCATCCCGCGGCCTCATGCCGACGTGGAACTTATTCTGCCGCACCGGGCCAAGTGACCCGGGGCCGGAGAACCGGCCTGCCGTACACGCCAGGAAGGGCACCCGCACACATCTATGCTCGATTACGCGCTCGGACTTATTGAAACCCGCGGCCTTATCGGCGCCATTGAGGCAGCCGATGCAATGGTGAAGACTGCCAGCGTGCAGCTCATCGGCAAGGAAATTGTCCGCGACGGCCTGGTCACCGTAGAGGTGATCGGCGAAGTCGCTGCGGTGAAGGCGGCCGTGGACTCCGGCGCCGCTGCCGCCGCGCGCGTCGGTACCCTGGTGTCCCAGCATGTGATTCCCCGCCCCATTGACGAACTGGAAATACTTCTGGCCGGCCGTCCCCGGCATTCACCGGCCGATCATGTGCCGCAACGTGCCGAGCCGCGGAAGGTTGCACCTGAACCAGCACCGCCGCCGGCGGCGGCACCGACCCCCGAACTCAATGTTAACTCCCCTGAAGAAGCCGATGCGTACCGCCTCAAACTCGAGGGCATGACGGTGCATGAGCTCCGCACGCTTGCCCGCCAGACGGAAGGATTGAGCATGCAGGGACGTGAGATCTCGCGGGCAAACAAGGGTGAGCTGATCAACGTGTTGCTGAGGAAGAATGGCTGATCGGGTCAGGATGTGCGCCGTTGACACGCATCCATAGCCACCGGACGACGGTCAACCCGTTAGTTCATCCTGCCCGCGCCACCACTACTTTTCCCGGATGAAACCCCGCCGCATCCACATCGTCTTCGCCGCCATCCTCCTCGGTGTATTTTTCTGGTTGTCGGTGAACCTCCGCGAGCAATACCAGGTCTCCATCGATGCGCCGTTGTCCATCGACGGTATCCCGGAAGGCATGGCGATACGGACACCTGTTCCCCCCGAGCTCCAGCTGAAATTCCGCGGTGACGGCTGGCGCCTCGCCGCATTGCTCATAGGCTCCGAACCGCGGCTCCACATCCCGTTGAGTTCCCTCCCCCCGGACAATCGCATCATCACGATCAACGAAGTGCTGGACCGCATCGCCCTCTCGCCCGAGGTGCAGCTGATTGACATCAATCCCGATACCGTCTCGATCGTCCTGGAGCACAAAAAAGAAAAACGGCTCCCCGTCGTGCCCGATGTCTCGATTACTTTCCGTGACGGCTACGGACAGGTGGGACCCCTGAGTGTTTCTCCCGACAGCGTCACGGTGTATGGCGCAGGGTCGATACTCGAAGGGATCAGCGGCTGGCGGACGGCGACCGTCCGGTTTGACGACGTGAAGAATCCGCTGGAAGAAGAGGTGAGTATGGCGCGGAGTACGGATCTCCTCCTGGAATGCGTCCCCGCTTCCATCCATGTGCGCGTGAACGTTCAACCGTTCGCCGAAAAAGTGTTCAGCGGATTGCCCGTGGAGATCCATGATCTCCCGCCGAACCGCGACGTGATTCTCATCCCGCCGAAAATGGAAATTGTCGCACGCGGAGGAATCCGGCAGCTTGCGAGCATCCTCCCCGTGGACTTCCAGGTTTCGGTGCTGTATGCGGCCATCCTCGCGGACACCACCGGATACGTGGATCCCGCCGTGGCCGCACCGCCTGGAGTGCAGGTCGTGACGAAACGGCCGGAGAAATTGCAGTACATTGTGCGGAAACGGCTGTAACGCCTCCGCACGGAACAGCACGCAGCAAAGAACCGGTCTGCACACTGCTACGATCCGGTCGTTGCCGTGCAAGGAGGGAAGAAACACCATGAGACTCTGCATCAATATTGACCATATTGCCACCCTGCGGGAAGCCCGGGGAGGTCTGGAACCGGATCCTGTGACGGCAGCGCATATCTGCGAACTGGCGGGCGCCGAAGGCATCGTCTGCCACCTGCGGGAAGACCGGCGGCACATCAATGACCGTGACCTGCGCCTCTTGCGCGAAACCATCAAGACAAAACTTGACCTGGAAATGGCGGCCACGGATGAAATCGTGAAGATTGCCATTGAAACGATTCCCGAACTTGTCACGTTTGTGCCTGAACGAAGGCAGGAACTGACCACCGAAGGGGGACTGGATGTCCGCGGCCACAAGCACCACCTGAAAGACGTGGTGAGCGAAATGCACCGTCATGAGATCGAAGTCAGCATGTTCATCGATCCGGTCGCGGAGCAAGTCGAAGCGGCAATGGAGGTGGGCGCCGACAAGATCGAAATCCACACGGGGGAATTCGCGCTCGCCCGCACGGAACGGGAACAGCATGAACATCTCGAAATCGTGCGGACCGCGGCGCGCCAGGCACGGGAATTCGGGATGGGCGTGAACGCCGGTCACGGGCTGAACTACCTCAATGTCCGTCTCATGTGCAGCGTGGAGGAAATCGAGGAGATGAGTATCGGCCATGCCGTCATCGCACGGGCCATGTTCGTGGGGCTCGATCGCGCGGTCCGGGAAATGCTTGCGTTGGTCCGCTGACATCCGCCGGGCGGCCATGCTGGCCGCCTTCTGCACACTCGCTGCGACTGCCGCCCGGCCACAAGCTTCTTCGTTACCACCCCCCAGTCCCGAAGCAGTCACACACGGTCCCCGTTCACTGAAACGGGTTGCACTCACCTTCGACGCCTGCGCAACACGGCGCCCGAGCCGTTACGATGAGCGGATCACGCGCATCCTCCGGGAAACCGGTACGCCCGCAACACTCTTCCTGGGCGGAAAATGGATGCAGGAACATCCCGCCGCCACCCGGGACCTTGCATCGCTCCCCTTTCTCGAAATCGGGAATCACACGTACATCCACCCGCACCTCCGGCAGCTCAGCGAAGAACGCATTCGCGAAGAGCTGCACACGACTCAACTGATTCTGGACACTCTGACCGGACGGCGGGGCAGGCTGTTCCGGCCTCCGTACGGCGAATACGATGAACGGGTGTTGCGCATCGCTGCGGAACTCGGGCTGACAACGATTCAGTTCGATCTTGCCTCCGGCGATCCGGACACATCGGCCACAAAGGCGCGGCTGGTGGACTATGTGGTGCGCGCAGCCCGGAACGGCTCCATCATCGTCATGCACATCAACCGGCGGGGATGGCATACTGCAGAGGCGCTCGCGGACATTATCCGGGGTCTCAAGAAACGGGGATTTGACCTGGTGACGGTCAGCGAGCTTCTGCAACAACACCCGGCATCTGCGAAATGATCTCAGGGCGGAGGGGACAGAGATCCGGTGGAACTGCCCGGTCGTGTTACGACGATTGAAGCTGCGGCCAGGAGTATCGCCAGCATCACAAGAAACCACGCAAAGTCCTTCGTTGCATCGTACCACAATCCTGCCAGCACAGGAGCCGGCGCAGCCAGAATGTTCGCCGAAAACAGCAGACCGTACACCTGTCCCACGTGTGCAGCACCCCAGACACGGGTGACACCCGAGGCATAGAGCACGAGAACGCCGCCGTAGTTAAACCCGGCGACGACGGCAAGCAGGAGAAAGCCTGCCTCTGCGCCAAGGAGAAACGGCGATGCAAGAAGAAGCGCGGCCTGGGCGATGAGGTTGGACCGGAGCGCCGTGGCGGCGGAGACCCTGTCAAACAACGCTCCCCACGCAAGCCTCCCGGCCGCATTCGCTATCGCAAAGAGAGAGACGCCGAGGATCCCGGTGGCCAGCCCCCCCGCGGGATAGAGATCCTTGAGATTCGCATTCACCGTGAATCCGGCCGCAAGGGCGACGATCATCAGCATGTACAGGACCCGGAATTCCCGCTGACGGACGATCTCCCTGTATGGAAGCAGCGGGGCGGCGGCAGCGGATTCGCCGCCGGGGAATTTCATCGCCAGCCCGGCCGCGGTCGCAACCACCACAAAGATGCAGCCGAGGAGAGCGAACACCCCGTAGGGGGAATAGCCGCCCGATGCCATCAACCTGCCTGCGGCCTGGCCGATAAGTGCCGCGCCGCCGCCGAACCCGGCGACGGCGATACCGGTGACAAGTCCCTTCTGCCGCGGAAACCAGCGAACGAGAACCGCGAGCGGTGCCACGTAGGCAAGTCCGACCCCCACACCCGCCAACACGCCGATGCCGAAGACGGTCAGCGCAAAATGCGCGGAGCCGAGAGAAGCGACCAGCCATCCCCCGCCGAACAGGACCCCACCTGCCGCCGCACTGCGCGCCGGACCCAGCCGCCTGAGCGCGATGCCGCTGAAGATCACTGTGAGCGGGAACGCAAAATAGAACAAGGTGAAGGGGAGCTGCACGGCGGCCTGTGACAGGCCGGTGATGTCGCGGATGGGCCGGACAAAGACCGACCAGGAATAGGTCGCGCCGAGACACAACTGCATGGCTACGGCGCTGAGCAATATGCGATAGCGTGTCATCGATCTTTGTGTTGTGCCGGCTGTTGCCCTTCGCGGGCGGATGTTCCTTACGTCGCAACCGCGGTGTAGAGCCGCCGTGCGAGTGCATATGCGCCCGCGCCGGCCCGGCCCACGACCAGCACGGTGACGTTCCAGGACTCGCGGCCCCAGGCCGCCACCCCCGGCATCCCGCCGAGAAGCACCGCGACAAGCAGGCCATGGACGAGAAGAACACCGGTGGCGATGAATATGCCGGAGTAGATATACCCGCGTCTCCCGATGTCGGATTGTGTCCTCTCACTCCCGTCGGCGGAAGGGAACGCCTGCTTGGTCCAGGCAACGCGCGTTTCTTCCAGCATGCTCCAGAGATGATATCCGAATGTGGTGCCGATCCACACATCGTACCAGGGGAACCCCCCGGCAGGAACATACGGCCGGGCGAGAACGGAAAAGAGGGTGAACGTGGGGAGAATATACGGGGCCAGACCGATGCAGTCGCTGCCGAACACACCGCCGAACCGTCCGCGGTGCGCGACAGTGCCGCCGATGCGCCGGACGGTGAACCCCGTGATCCGGCGGAAAAATAGCAATGCAACGACGGCGTGGGTAAACTCGTGTTCGAAGGTCTCCACAACGGGGAATTTCCGGATGACGAACTGATCAAGCAGGATGCCGAGCACCGTGCCCGCTCCGATGGGGACGAGGAGGGAGGGGACATGCGAGAACGCGACGATGATGGTGACGAACGCGGCGGCAACGCCGGGGAGGAGAACAAGCATGACGGTGCCGACGATCCAGCGCATGACGCAGGCTGTCAGAAGAGGGTTTTGTCGATATCTTTCCCGAGAAACGGTCCGTTCTTGATTTCGAGGATCCGCGTATCGTCTTCCAGGATGGTGTAGTCGTGGCCGCCGTTCATGAGAACGAGCAGTTCGCCTTTGCCCACGGTCACGGTGGTTACAAGCTGCTGCTGTTCGTCGAATATGCGTGCGGCCATCGAACCCTGCAGGACGATGACCACTTCGTTGGTGCGGTTGATTTCCCGCGGTACGGTGTTGTGGCAGTGCGCACGCAAGGCGTGACCGCTGTTGTACCGCCAGGTGCCGACCTGGAGGAATTCTTCATTCTCCGAATAGAAGGCGAGTCCGTTCCGGAATTCGCCTGGCCGGATATGTCGCGCGAGCAGCCTGCCGTCTTTGACAATGTCCGTCCGCTCGTTCCGCGGTTCCCGTGTTTCTAACGGTTGCGTTGTGTCTCTTCCGAGACTCACATAGCGCAGCGCTGGTTCCTGCATCCTCGGCCTCATCCGGATTAGGTGATCGTTTACACACGCCGTGAGAAGGCAACCTGCCTTCTGTCACGATGCTGCGTGGTGCTGCTGAAAACGAATAATCTGTTCTGCAATGGTGTCGCGGTCGCGGTCCGTCACCCACCAGCCGCTGGGGATGAACACCGCATGTGCGGCCACGGTATCCATGCCCGGAAGCTGCGTTCCCGCGCTCCCGCGGAAGCAGGTGTACGTATCGTTGCGCCGCCAGAGCCTGGTCGTTTCGATGCCGTGCGCTGCACATTGTTTCATGAGACCGTCGGCATCCGCGGCGAGCACGCCGTAGATCCACCAGGCCGGTTCGCACCCATCGGGGAGGACGACGCGCGTCAGACCGGGCACGCCGGCAAATGCGCGCTGGTAAAACGCCGCGTGTTCGCGTGAACGCTGTACGGCGGCCAACGCTTTGTCGATGCACGAGAGACCGACCGCCGCGGTCAGATCGTTCATATGGAACTTATAGCCGAATTCCGTGATATCCGATGTCATCTGATGCTCCAGGCGGCTCATCCCCGGAGGCGCTGTGCGGCTGATCCCGAACCACTTCATCCGGTCCGCCCGGAGATAGTTCTGTTCAACAGGTGTCGTACCGTGATACCCTGAGGGGTCAACCCCGGCCAGCCTGCGCGAGTTGACTGCGAGCGCGCCTCCGTCACCGGTCGTCAGGTGTTTGATCGACTGGAACGAAAAACACGCGTAGTCACCCCAGTGACTGATATGTGTGCCGCGGTACGAGGTCATGAAGCTGTGCGCTGCGTCGATCACCAGCGGGGGCGCATCAGGCGGATACCCATCGAGATGGTCGGGCGTCACGCCGCCGACACAGGTGAGCACAACGGCTTTCGTCGCAGGTGTACAGCGCGCATAGACGCTCTTCATGTCCGCCGAAAACGTGGCCGGATCGACGTCGCACCAGACGATCTTCGCGCCGAGGGCGGCGATCGCACAGTTGGTGGCGATCATGGTGAACGGCGTGCTGACCACTTCGTCGCCCGGGCCGACGCCCAGGAGACGCAACGCGAGCGTGATCGCGCTGGTGCAGCTGTTCAACGGGACAACGTACTCATGCGCGAACATGCGCTCGAGCTCGGCGCGGAACTGGTCAACCATCGCCCGTTCGCTGAGAACGCCGGAGTTCAGAACTTTGGCAACGCGTGAGATGTCTTCAAATGCGTGAGCTGAAAAAACCGGGATCATGAGATTTCACCGATGACCTGTTCCATCGAGGGACCGGATTGCGGAGCGAACATCCTCCGCTTGACCGCCCGGACTTCTCCCTGCACCTATGCGGTCGTGATTAAACCCGGATATTGGTCGGCGTGTCCAATGTTATTGGCCGCGCCCGCCGAACCCCCGGTCCCAGAGCTGCTTGTGCCATTCTGGCGAAAAAAATGATTGGATCTAGAGAGAGAAGGAAGGATCGGATACTCTATTGACAATATAGGAGAAAGAGGGGTTATCTACAAGAATAGATCGATGGAAACCCATCATATGCAAGAGAGCTGTAACTTGTTGATTTTACTTGGGTTTCACGCTTCGGGCTCAACAAATTGAGAGCGCCGGCGGGGAGATGCCTGCAACAACACAGTCTTATGACACGGATGGCGGGTGCAGCTGCGCGTGAAGGGGCGGCGGCACAGCCCTGCTGCTAGTCGCTGAGTTCGAGGCGGCGTATTTCGTCGCGCAGCGACGCCGCCTTTTCGTAGTCTTCCTTCTCGATGGCCTGCTTCAACTGCTGGTGCAATTCTTCGAGGCGGTTTGCCTTGGAGGATTCCACATGCCCCTTCTGTTGTTTTGGCGCGGGAGCAGGCGGCTTTCCTTTGGCCTCCTCCTTCTTTTGCTCGTCGTCTTCTTCTTCCGGCACAAACGCCGCTTCGTCCATCACACCCGATGCGACAAAAATCTGCGCCCCGTAGCGGACGGCGAGCGCGATGGCGTCACTCGGACGCGAATCGATCATCTGATTGTCGATGTTCAGCTTGGCATAGAAGGTGCCGTCACGCAGGTCGTCAATGACGACGTCCGTCAGCTCCGCGCCGAATGCCGCAATGATGTTCTTCATCAGGTCATGCGTGAGGGGACGGGGCGGCTTGATCCCTTCCATCTCCAATGCGATCGACTGCGCTTCCGCCTGTCCGATAATGATGGGAAGCCGTCTGTTGCCTTCTACTTCCCGCAGGATGAGCGCATAGGCACCACCGCTTGCAGGATTGGTCGAGAGACCGAGTATGTCTACCAGCACACGCTCCACGCTACGCTCCTTGCACCTGCCGCATTCTCACCACGGCTTGCCGGCCGGCAACAGCACCCGGCGACCCGTGAGGAGACTGCGGTCAACGCTGTTGAAAGATGGTACCGTAAAACCTTTTCAGAATCAATATCACGTGCCGAGCGTCTGCTTCAGCTGTGCGGTCAGCTCGGGCAGAATTTCGAACACGTCGCCGACGATACCGTAGTCGGCCGCCTGGAAGATGGGTGCATCCTTGTCTTTGTTGATGGCCACGATATACTTCGACGACGACATCCCCGCGAGGTGTTGCACGGCGCCGGAGATGCCGCAGGCGATATAGAGCGCGGGTGACACGGTCTTGCCCGTCTGCCCGACCTGTTCATCGTGCGGGCGCCACCCCGCGTCCACGACGGCACGCGACGCCCCGACGCCGGCCCGCAACACTTCGGCCAGCGCTTCGATGAGGGCGAAATGCTCGGGCGCCTTCATGCCGCGCCCGCCTGACACGACAATGTCCGCTTCGGTGACATCGGGCCGGCCGACAGCCACGTCAACGTTGGTGACCACCGCACCGAAGTCGTCAGGACTCAGTGCGACGTCGGCCTTTTGCACGGTGGCGGTGCCCTGCGCGACCGTTGCCGGAAACACGTTGGGGCGGAGGGTGAACACCTTCACGGGGCTGGTGACGCGGACATCCAGCAGCGCCTTGCCCGCATACACCGGCCGCGTGGCGATGATCGTGCCGTTGTCGGCGCGAAGGGCAATGCAATCCGCGGCGAGACCGGCGTGCAATTTGACCGCAACCCGGGGTGCGAGATCCTTGCCCATCTGGCTTGCCGGCAGGAAGACGATATCTGCCGCTTCCGCAGCGGCGACCGAGGCGATGGCCCGGGCATAAGCGGTGCTGGAATGCTTTGCCAGCGCCGGGTCATCCAGCACAAGCACGCGCGATGCACCGTACTGTCCGAGTCCGGGAGCACCCGCCTCCACACCGCTGCCGATCAGCACCGCGATGCATTCGGCGCCCAGAACGTCTGCCAGATTCCTGGCTGCGCGTACGGTTTCACATGAAGACTTCTTGATGACGGTGTCGCGCTGTTCAACGAAGACGAGAAATTTCATGAGGAGCGCTCTCAGATGACTTTGGCTTCTTCGTGGAGGAGGCGGATGAGTTCGCTCACCGCCGACTTGTCCGTGCCGACAATCCTCCCTGCGGCCTTGGCAGGCGGTGTGCGCATCGCCACGGTCTCGACCAGCGGGGCCGCCGCAAGGGCAATCTGCTCTTCAATGGGCTTGTTCTTTGCCGCCATGATCCCCTTCAGCGACGGATACCGGGGGTCGTTCAGCCCTTTCTGCGCCAGGAACACGGCGGGGAGTTTCAGCTCAACGATTTCGTGCCCCCCCTCGATCTCCCGGACACAGACGGCCTTACGGTCCTGAATGTCGATCTTCACGGCCACGCCGACTGAAGGCAGGGAGAGCATTTCCGCCACCAGGGTGCCCACCTGGGCATCGTCATAGTCGATGGATTGTTTGCCGAAGAGAATGACATCGGGGGCGAGGGGTTTCAGGGCCGCCGCGAGCCCGGCGGCGACGCCGTGGGAATCCCTGACTCCGTCATCCTTCAGCAGAATCGCCTTATCCGCACCCATGGCGAGGGCTTTGCGGAGGGTTTCCTTATGCTTCTCATTTCCGAGCGACATGACGGTCACATCGCCGGCGAATTTTTCCCGCATCCGGAGCGCCTCTTCGACGGCGATTTCGTCGTAGGGCGCCAACATAAAATTGACCCCCGTGCGGTCGATCGAGAGCCCGTCGGCGCCGACTTTCACCCTGGTTTCCGTATCAGGAACGTGGTTCACACACACAACGATCTTCATGCCATTCCTTTGCGTACTTGCTGTATCCCCGTGCTCCGGTGCTTTGGTCCCGAAAATATACCGATAGCCCGATCAAAAGGCAACGCGCTTTGACTTTCTGCCCCCTTTTCACTATCTTGAATATTCACATTCCATCTATTCACATTGTTCTGGAGACTACAGCCGGATGGCTCAGCACGAATCTGCAGAAAAGAGAGCCCGGCAGGCGAAACGCCACGCCGCACGCAACGCCCAGTGGAAGTCACGCATGCGCAGCGCGATCAAACGCGTTCGCTCGATGACGGACAAAGAGAAGGCAAAAGCGGATTTGAAGAAGACCGTGAAGCTGCTGGACCAACTTGCAGCGAAGGGTGTGATCCATCGTAATTACGCATCCAATCAGAAGTCACGGCTGACGAAGTTTATCAGCACTCTGAAGTAACTTCTCCAGTTCGTGTAGTCTGACGGCATGGCGCCCGGCATCCTCCGGGCGCTGTTCGATCAGTTTCCTGTACGCCTCGATCGCCTCCCGGTAATCCCCCTGCTTCGCGTAGATTTCAGCCAGCGTGACGGTGACGATATTGCGTTCGCTCCGGGGCGCAGCCATGTCCACCTGCGGCTTGTCCTCCGCCGTGGCGGGTGGCACGATGCGTTTTGCTTCCTGCAGCCTCCGCAGGATGAATTCCACGTCTGTTTCTTTTTCCGGCGGATCGCCGGGTTTCATCGCGAGCATCGCCGACGCGCGTTCACGGGCCCGCTGCACCGCAGCCACGCCCGGCAGACGCCGCGCAACCTCCGCATACTGTTCGCCGGCAGCAGCAGCGCTTCCCTGCGCCTCATAACACTTCCCCAGCACCCAGTATCCCGTCGCATACCAGGGATACAGGGCCACACCCGCACGGCACAGCGCAATGGCCGCCTCGATGTTTCCCGCCGAGATCAACGCCTCGGCATGCACCACGAACCGCGGGGAGACGTCGGGGACCGCCGACATCAGTGCCCGGCCTTCAGATGCTTCGCCAGAAACGCATGCTTGAGCGACATCCCCGAGACGAACGAGAAGCCGAGGAAGAACAGCAGCTGGAAGGGGACCGCCGCGATTTCCAGGAAGTAAATCGACGACACCAGCCCGAACAGGCAGTACACCGCAAGGATGATCTCCAGGATGATCGTCCCGCTGATCTTCACCGGCACATACGTCTTATCGCGCCAGGTGTCACCCTTCGCCCGGATGCTGTA
>PMCM01000164.1 GCA_003154155.1 Ignavibacteriota bacterium
TGCCGTGCCCGCGAACATCCCGAAGCCTGGCTGCGTCATGCCAAGCAAGTGGCCGAGGGGAGGGAAGACAAGCACCGCCACGACGTTGAACAGAAACACCGTGGAGATGGCATACGCAACTTCCTGCTCCTCCGCATCGATCACCGGTGCAACTGCAGCGATGGCGGACCCCCCGCAGATGGCGGTGCCGACGCCAATGAGGCTGATCAGGTTGAACCGGACCTTCAACAGCCGTCCCACGGCCGCCGCCGTGCACAGCGCGGCAGTGATGGTGGTCAGGATAATCACGAGCGATGACATACCGGTTGCGTAGACCTGTCCCAGCGCGAGGCCGCTGCCGAGAACGATGATTGCCCCCTGGAGGATCTTCTTCGCGCTGAAGGCCAGACCCGGTGCGGTCCGCTGCGGAAGCGGAACGAGACTCCCGACGGCGATGCCGCCGAGTATCCCGATCACCGCACCCCCGATCAGGGGGAAAAGGGTCCCGAGTGCGTACGCGACGGCCGCCAGCGCGAGAGCGAACAGCAGTCCCGGCATGTGCACCCGCAACCATGGCATGTGGTAGTCTTCCTTTCCGTTTGAGCGTTCACAACAGCAAAAGGCCCGGCGCTCACCGGGCCTCAATCAGGAAACCGACACGTGCCGGGCTCCTCCGGCGTTCATCCGCACATGGAATCCTCGCCGGAACCGGATTGAAACGTCACGACCAGCATCGGGCGGATCTGCACAACGGCGTTGTCGGGGATGTCCCGTTCCACCACGGCATTCGAGCCGATCTTTGCATTGTCACCGATCTTGATATTCCCGGCGAGTTTGGCGCCCGGCGCAATATAGACGTCGTGACCGATAATGGGAAATCCCTGAATCGTCCTCGCCCGCGAGTATCCGATGGTGATGTCGTGGGTCAGCGTGAGGTTCTCCCCGGCAATGGTATCGCCGGCCACGAAGATCCCGCCGTAGTGCCGGATGAAGAACCCGGCGCCGATCTTGGCATCTGCGCCGATTTCGACGCCCCACCGGGAACGAATGCGATGTTGTTCCAGGATGACAAGAGGTTTCAGCAGCAATCGAATCAGGAAGGGCTGGTCGATGAGCCAGTGAGCCAGACGAAACACCACGACCGCGTGGACCCCCGGACTCCGAAAGCACTCGATGATTCGTGCGACGCGTGAACCCTTGGCAAAAAAGTATGCCCGTTGAAGATCGCGTTTTATCATACGGTGAAAAAGATACAATAAACTTCATGGAAATGAAAGAGGGAAACGTACCCGGGGTGAAGAAAACGGCGTCATCCCCGCCCCGGAAGCCGGACCCCCCTCCGGCGCACCAGGAAAAGAAAGAGTCCGGCAGCACATGCCCCGCAGACATAGGAAAGGACGCTCCCGAAGAATGGGACGGCATCCGGTGCCGTCCTGTGCGACTGGATGACGCCGTTCACATTGTCCTGCATGATGCGTAACGATTGCATCGCGGTCATTTGACCCAGGAGCACGCGGCGGATGGCAAGTTCCAGCTGGGTTTGGAGGACAAAATGGGTCACGTAAATCCCCTGCTCAAACGGCCACACGACGCTGTGCGGCAGCTCTTCCAGAAACACGCTATTGTTCATCGTCGGCGTGGTATGGTGACGGAGAAATGCGTCGGAGTACACGAGTGACCGTAGTGCGGGGATGTTTGCACCGTCGTCGTTGAGCATCCTCTGGCCTTCCTCGCTGACCAGATATTTCACGAATTGCCAGGCCTCGTCCTTCTTGGTGCTCTGGGATGCGACGGCCATGATATGGTTGACCGCGCCGCCCCTGCGGAGTTTGCCGCGTGGGAGGGGGGCCGCATCGATCGATCCGGGCTGCATGGTTCGCATATACCACGGCGCCGCCCAGCGGCCGTTGGCAATCATCGAGAGACGTCCGCCGGCAAACATGTCATCCCATTGAATATTCTGGGAGAGCATGCTCCAGGAAACGCCGTACTTTTCCGAGAGATCGACGATGAACTGCACCGCACCCGCGGCTCCGGGCGACGCGACAATGCACGAGTCGAGTGTCGCATTCAACACCCGGCCGTCATTCTGGGCGATAAGCGTCTGGACGGCCAGCGTCATCATGCACCCGTAGCGTGCGATGGTTCCCTGCGCATCCCTCCGGGTCAGGCGCCGGGCGGCCCGGAGAAGATCGTCCCATGTCCACGTACTGTCCGGATAGGCGATCCCTTCGGCGTCAAAGTGACTCTTGTTATAATACAACACCAGCGTCGAAAAGTTATGGGGGACGGCGTAGAACTGCGTCCCGACTTTGCAGCCCGGGAGCAGCGCGGGCAGATAATCGGTGATGTGGAACGATGAGTCACGCTCCATGTACGGCGTCAGGTCTTCACACATGCCGCGGCTGACGAACAGCGGAAGGTCTTTGCGATCCAGGTGCATGACGTCGGGCAGATTTCCCGCGGCCGCCTGCACGATGAGCCGTTCGGTATATTGGATTTGTTCGCCGTGTGACAGGCGTACCCGGTGGCGCGGAGACCGTGTGGCGTTATAGTGATCGATCAGGCGCTGGAAACTGGCAATCTCCGTGGCAGTTCCCCATGTGGAAAAATTCACGAACTGCGACGGATCGTCTCCCAGGAGGTAGAAGAACAACGCGGCCGTGAGCACAAGCGCTCCGATCAGTGTGCCGATGATCCGTGCAGGCATGGGACGGCTACCCTTTCAGACCGGTCATGACGACCCCTCGCGTGACGAAGCGCTGGAACACCATGTACATGAGGACGGCGGGAGCAATACTGATCATGCAGCCGGCCATGAGCCTCCCATATTCAAACATGTAGATGTCGTTGAAATGCGCAAGACCGACCGGCAAGGTGAGCATGCCGGGATCGGTCAGAACAATCGACGGCCAGAAGAAATCGTTCCACGACCCGATGAAGACGAACGTTGCAAGTGCTGCCAACGCCGGGCCTGAAAGGGGGAGGATGATCCGGAAATACAGGCTGACGACCCCGGCGCCGTCGATGCGTGCGGCGTCTTCCAGGTCTTTCGGTATCGTTTGAAAGAACTGTTTCAGCAGAAATGTCCCGTACGCGGAAAACAGACCAGGGAGGATGACCCCCTGGTAGGTGTTCAGGAGATGGTACTGACGCAAGAGCATATAGATCGGCACGGTGAGGATGGGGCCCGGGATCATGAGGGTGGCGAGGTAGAGCAGGAAGACCGCGTCGCGGCCGGGAAACTGCAGGCGCGAAAAAGCATAACCGCCCAGCGAACAGGTGATCAGCTGGCCGAGCGTGATGCACAAACTCACGAGTGCGCTGTTCAGGAAGTATTTGCCGAAGGGGACGATCCGCCAGGCATCGGTGTAATTGTGCCAAGCGGGGGAAACGGATTCCAGCGCTGCACGCGGAACCACCCGTTGTCCGGGCATACCGCCGAGCGTCACTACCAGGGAGTCGCCGAGTTCCTGCAGAACCTGCGCCTCCACCATGCGGCCGCCGACGTCCAGGGATTTCGCCCGGGTATACGGCAGCCACCGCCCGTCGAAGACCATTCCAGGGTGTTTTACCGACGTCACGAGGGCCCAGCAGAAGGGGACAACGTACCATCCCGACAGCACGAGGAGCAGCCCATACAGGAAGAGCGTAAAGGGGATTGTGCGTTTCATGCGCGGGCGGCTTCAGGCATTCTCGGCGTGCGACCGCAGGTTCTTCCAGTACATCGTCGAGAGGAGGAAGATGGTCAGGAAGAGCACCCAGGAGAGGGCGGCCGCGTATCCCATATGGAATTCCTGGTATCCTTTCATATAGATTTCGATCAGGAGGTTATGTGCTCCGCCGGGCATGCCGTGCGTCATGGTGTAGATGGGGGCGAACATCTGCAGGGCCCCGATGGCACCCGTGATCCCCAGAAAAAAGTGTGTAGGGCCAAGGAGGGGCACTGTGATGCTCCAGAATCTGCGCGCCTCCCCGGCCCCGTCGAGGGTGGCGACTTCGTACAAGTGCGCGGGGATGCCCTGAAGGGCCGCATAGTAAATGATGCTGCCGAACGCGGAGCCCTGCCAGACCGCCATGAGACTGACCCCAATCCGGATCCACGCAGGATCGAACAACCAGGCAATCCGCGCAATGCCGAAGGTGCCGAGAATACCGTTCAACAACCCGTTCTGCGTATCGAGGATATACCCCCAGATCATCGCGATGGGAATCACCGAGAGGACAACCGGGATGAAGAACAGCACTTTGAACACGAGAGTCCCGCGCAGGTTCTTATCCAGGAGATAGGCGACAAGAAGAGCGATACCCATCTGCACCGGAACGGTAAGCAGGAAGAAGAAGGAATTCCCCAGGTAGTACCAGAATCGTGACACGGGTGCGAACATCGCCCGGTAGTTGGCCATATCCACGAATACAGGTCCGGCAAAGAGATTCCAGTCGAAGAAACTGAGGACGAACGAAAACACAATCGGGCCGAGGGTAAAGAGGATCAAGCCCAGCACGTTGGGCAGGAGGAAGGCATAGCCGATGAGTGCATGACGGGTGGTGCGGGTGATCACGGCCGCAGCGTTCCTTCCATGGATGTTCTTTCCGGAGCCGTCCAGACGGCGACGCCTACCACCTTCAGATAGGTGCCGTCGACCAGCGAAAACGTTGATGCGAGGCCGGGTGCACGGCGGATCATCACGATGCGGGCGTCGGTCTCGACGGTGCCGTCCGCATAGTTCCCGTCGGCAAAATAAATATCGTCATCCGATCCTGCCGAGGAAATCCGGAAGTGGCGGCGGGAAACTGCAACGGCGGTACGCTGGTGATCGTCATCCCGGAACGGCGCAAGAAGCACGGCGAATTGGTGGAGAGAGTCGCGCCGGCTGATCTGGTCAAACCTGATCCAGGGAATGCACTCCGTCCGACCGGGGAGGGTCACGCTGGAACTCGCCGCCCATCCTGTTCCCGTGCGCACGGCATCGGGGGGATGCAGCGGCATAACCAGAATCCCCGGGGCTGAAACGCTTCGGTAGCCGGCACCGAAAGGTTGGAGAGGGAGGGGAGAATGAAAATACCATGAGAGAGTGTCCCCTGTTCTCGAACAGGGGAGGTCGTCAAGGACAAACCAATACAACGGTCGGACGAACGCAATCTGTCTCCGGACCCGCACGCCGAACCGTTCATACCCCCGGTGCTCACCGGAGAAATATTCAAGAGATGCCGTTGCTCCCCAGCGGATGTTTTCGCCTGCGACTCCTTCCCTGGTGATGTTGCTGTCGTTGACCACCACCATATTGTGGGCCCGTGACGATCTGTACCAGGATTCGTACAGCGGATCGTCGTAGGTTAACCCGATTCCCGCATCGATGGCGAGCGCCCTGCCGAAGGCGTACAGTTCAAAATCAAGGAGGTCAAAGTGCGTATGGAAACCGGCAGCCGGACCGTAGTTGATGGACATGTAGAGGGCCTTCGGTGTCCAGTCGGTGCGCATCACCGTGAATCCCGATGCCGGCATATGCCGGGACGTGAAGGGAGGCAAAACGGCGTTGGCGGATTCACGGCCGTGCAAAAGGGAACGGAGCACTCCTTCCACGCCCGGAGCGGGGAAGAGCGTTGTCCCGTCTTTCAGCACGCGCACGGGGAACAGGCCGCGATGGCTGTCATTGATTGCCGGCGTTTCTCCCTCGGGCGTGATCATGGTGATCCACCATTCGAGAGTCTTACCCATGGTTGCACGAATGCGGTCCGCCAGAACCGGCGATGCGTGATAGCACGTGAGGAGGTACGCGAGATTCCGGAAGCAAAGATATGTTGCAAGGGTATAGTTTTGAGGGCATCGCTCTGTATGTCCGCCGTCGGCAAAGAAATCGCGTTCCAGATGTTCCGCCATTCGCTGCAATCCGGTCGCAAGCCATCGTGACGATTCACGAAATTCCGGAAATACCAGAGCAAGTTGCGCCAGCATGTACGAGCCATGGATTTGCCAGTTGCCCGGGCGGTACCCTTCACAGCGTTCGAGTTCGTACAGCCATCGACCAGCGGCAAGCATCGTCTTGAGCATCCGGGTGTGGGTGCGGGGATCTTGCACGGCACCAGGATGGATGTAATACTCAATGAAAATCCGGTTGCGCACGCCAAGCCCCAACTCATAATAGACAACGTCGAGATCGGGAATATTGGATGCTATCGTGTTGCGCTGTTCATACCAGGTGTTGAACAGCTGCTCGAATTTTCGCGCGTATTGACTTTCGCCGGAGTATTGCCAGGCCATCAGCAGCGGCCGGCTCCAATACCAGTAATGGAAGCCGTATTTGCCGGACCGGCCTATGTCTCTGTTGAAATCCACGGTGTCCCCGAATTGCTCGATGTCGTCGCCCCAGGCCTTTATAGTGTTTCCCAGAATATGCCGTGCAGAGGTGAACATCGAGTCGCGTTCGCCTGCGTTACCGGCCATCAGGTCGTGAAATGCGGCCACATCGGTCAACAGGTCGGTGTTCAACTGCAGGTGATCCAGCGTGGTTACGTAGACAGGCTGGCGGCGTGTTTTCCAGTATGCAGCCCAGGCAGCGGCAATTGTGTGAAAGTCGCCGTACCGGAGCGGCCGGCGGATTTCAGCCAGTCCGGGCCGGCTGGTGTCCAGCGAGCGCCAGAGCTCCTCATCGGAGATCTCCCGGATGGAATGCATGACATATGCGGGGTCTTTGAGGCGTGAGCTGTCGGCGAAGGTGTGCTGGGAGGCGGCGATAAGCGGGAGCCCGCCGAGCAGCGCGGAAATGGCAATGAAAATGCGCATGACATACCCGCTGTGAGTGGTCGACGCAAAATAGGAAATCAAACAGAAGATTGCATCAAGAAAGAGTGCCACCTCGGGTCGTCGGTACGCCCGCTTGCCTCGTCCGGATCATTTCCGGTCAACGCTCAGTTCGAGTGTTCGGATAATCACGGGATCCCTCCGGACAGTATCCATACAATATGATCGGAGAGTCACAGAGTTTTATCCGGTCAGCGTCCATCCAAGTTGATCGAATAGTCACGGGATGGTATCCGGACAGTGTCCGTACCAAGCGTCCGGACAATCACAAGATACTATCCGGACAGTGTCTTGTGATTGTCCGGATACTCACCGGTGATGATCCGGAGAGTGTGCATCTAGATAAGATTAGATAAGATAAGATCAGATAAGAAGAGAAAAGCTTAAAGATAAGATTAAGATAAGATAAGATAAGACTACGTTGTGGATAACTTTATCCACATTTTACACGAAAGTCATTTGGCTCGAAAGCGGCCTTATCGGTCATTAACTCATCAAAAAGGCCTTGGATGACAAAGAACGGCCGTTTCCATTCTATTTCATGAAGAGCATCTGTTTAGCCGCGGTATGCCCCCCCGCCGTGAGCCGGTAGAAGTACACGCCGCTGGTAAGTCCAGCCGCATTGAAGGTCACCCTGTATTCCCCCGGCAATTTCTGCTCATTGACCAGCACCGCCACTTCTCGGCCGAGAACGTCGTAGACGCTCAGGCGCACCCATGAGGCAACAGAAATTCTGATGTCTGAATTCTGATTTCTGAATTCTGAATTTGTCGCCCCCCCAGACCCCAGTCCCCAGTCCCCAGATCCCGCTCCTGAAACTGNNGTCGACGGATTGAACGGATTGGGATAATTCTGTTCGAGCACGATAGCATCAGGCACGGGTGCGACGGCAATATCGCCCACGGAGACCAACGTTGATGTTTTCAGAATCCAGTTCTTGGGATCCAGCAATCCGGCCGTCGGCAGGACGGGCACGTGGACGCTGAAAGTCTGGTCCGCCTGATTATTCCACAGGATAACCGTCGTATCCAGGCTGGCACCCGTGAGCTGGAAATCAACCGGCATGGTGAAGAACGGAGGATTCGACGTTCCGCTCTGGGCGATCCTGATGGTTGCTCGATAGCCCCCGATAGAGTCCGGGACAGCGCGCCAGGAATAGTTGTAGCGGGGATAGCTCTGCCCATAAATCCACTCGTCGAAGAAATAACCAAGTTGTTTCCCCGATGTACCTTCGCATGCCTGGCGCAGGTCCTCCGTCGTTGCGACCCCGAATCTGAGGCGAGGGTCTGCGGCGTACGATTTCAGGGAACGGAAGAACACGGAATCGCCCAGCACGTGTCTGAGCATATGAAGGACCGCCGCCCCTTTGGCGTACACGGTGTTATTGTCGAAAAGCGTGTTGAGATTCAGGGTGTCCCGCACGTAGACCGACCCCACGGCACTTCGCGCGCTGGACATCTGGCTGTTGATGTAGCTCCAGTACGATGATGTGCCGTATCTGCCCTCATAATACACGGCGACACAATACGTGGCGAATCCTTCGTTCAACCAGATGTTCGGCCAATTGGCGCAGGTGATCATATCTCCGAACCACTGATGCCCGAGCTCGTGGGCGACCAGCGATTCGCTGAACCCCGTCAGGGAGGTCATGGTCTGATGCTCCATTCCTCCTCCCCAGCCGAATTCCGAGTGTCCGTATTTCTCCTTAACAAACGGGTAGAGCCCGAAGGCTTCTGAATACACGCGCAACATGTCGAGGGTTCGCGGAAGATTTGCCCGGGCACTTGCGAGGTTTTCCGGCAGGACATAATTGAGGACCGGCATGGAGTCGGCGGGGGAATACTTCCACCAATCGGTGAACTCGGCATAATTTGATATCGCCATGGATACCAGATACGTGCTGATCGGATACCGTTCCGCCCACTGGTAGGTATGCGTACCATCGCCGTTTGACCGTATGGCGGTCAGTGTGCCGTTCGAACCGACTTTCAGGCTGCTGTCCACCGTCACCCAGACGTCCACGGAATCCGCTTTGTCGGAAGGATGGTCTTTGCACGGCCACCAGTCTTTGGCGCCGTACGGTTCGCTGAGCGTATAGATCCAGGGGGCTGTGCTGTGGGAGGAAAATGTGAACGTGCCGAAACCGGTGCTGGAGGGTTCACCACGATAGTAGATGTCGAAGGCGGCGATTTCACCCGGACCATAGGTGTGGTCGAGCGTAATCGTCAGGGTTGCAGGCGTTCTGCCGTGCATCAGCTTCGTTGCCCCGGATTTCACCGAATCAACAACCATCGCATCGTTCAGATCGAGTGAGACGGAAGCGAGACCTGCGACGAGGCTGCGCATTCTGGCGGTCACCTTCCCCCTGAGGTAATTGGGAGAAGTGGTCACACTCAGATCAAGTTTGTAGTAGAGTGCGTCGATGTTGAGATCCGACGCGGGTTTTTGGAGGGCACGTCTGACGGCTGCCGAATTCTCCCGTTCCCTGTTCTGCAGCGCTTCCACCTCGGAGGGGGCGCTGGCCCATTGTGCGCTCATAGCCGTTGGCACAAGCAAGGCAGCAATCAACAGATACGCGGGACCGCGGACTGGCGTACGAGCCCCCGCATCCGTGGAGGGGTGCAGAGATCTGGTCATGGGAGGGGCGCCTTAGAATGAGCTGATTCGTTGATGATGCCCCGGCATGAGACTTGGGCATGCAATAATGTAGCGAATTGAGAATATCCAATTCAAGTCTCTGCATCCGGGTGCAGGCGTGGGAAAGGTCGACGGATGCCTGGCGATCCGGGCCCGGATCATACCCGCGCAGGCTGCCAGCGTTCGATCAGGTAGTCCAGCCAGAGGCTGGTGATTTTTTCCATGACGCTGTTCGCTTTCAGGCGTGAATTCAGGTTGGCAAAGTCTACCTGATCCATCGGCTGATCCTGATTGACGCAGGAGAAGACAAACGTCTCATCTCCGGTGACCGGGTCAACATGTCGTTGGAGGCACTGGGCACAGATTGCTTTCATCATGCATTGCATGGGNNACTGCGGCCATCATCCGGTCCGATCCGATGGCGATGATGCGCGTGGCTTCGGAAAGGGGGATTGCCACGGGGCCGAGTTCGCCGCGGGCATACGCGAGCATTGCCTGCACAATGTTGCCGGTGAACGTACAATCCTGCGGCCGGATTGTGGGGATTTGTTCGCCGGCATCCACGCTGTACACAACGACATCGGTGGCTGTTTCGATTTCCTCCCGTTTGAAGAAATCCTCGCGGCGCTTGTACCCCGCGAAATAGATCACGCGGTTGCCGCG
>PMCM01000230.1:0-8419 GCA_003154155.1 Ignavibacteriota bacterium
ATCCAGCCGGCGGAGCCGGTATACCACGTCCAACCGCCGCGGCCGAAGTAGGGGGAGTCGGGACCTTCGATGTTTCCCGCCGTCACGTACGGTTCGGTGAGATAGCGGTCGGGCTGTTTGCCGCGGTTGATCGGATTCAATTTTGCATAGAGACGGTAGGCGCTTTCACCGCGGCCGAGCATGGCCGCGGCGATGACCGCCCAGGTTGCACCGTGCGTGTACACGCCGCCGTTCTCCCGCATGCCTGCAGCGTAGCGTGTGAGATAGCCGATGTCCTTGTCCGGCGTCTTGTAGGCGGGGTACAGCAGGACCGGGCCGATATCGAATTCCAAATTCTGTTCAACGATGTCGAACACCTGCCGGGCGCGGGTTTCGTCGGCCACGCCGGCGATAATGGCCCAGGTCTGCGGATTGAGCCAGAGTGATCCCTCGGCATTCTCCGCGCTCCCGATTTTTTCGCCCGAGTCTTTTGTGGCGCCAAAGTAGTATGCTCCGTCCCAGCCTGTGGTGTTCAACGCGTTCCGGAGCTTTCCTGCGCGATCACAGTACTGCCCGGCCCGTTCCTGGTCTCCCCGCCGCTGTGCGATGGCCGCGAAGTCGAGGAGTATCCGGTGGATGAAGTGCCCGAGCCAGACCGACTCCCCCTTCATGTCGATCCCCACGGCGCTCAACCCGTCGTTCCAGTCGCCGTCGCCGATCAGGGGCAGCCCCCGCTCGCTGAAACGTCCGAGCGAACGGTCGATGGCCCTGGTGCAATGATCGTACATGGTGGCGGTGGCCGTGCCATCGACGAAGGGTTCGCGGCACTCGAGCACCGCCATATCGTCGGTTTCCTGGAGATAGGCATTCATCACGAACGGCAGCCAGAGGAGATTATCGGAGATCTTGTTCCGGAGTCCGACCTCGGACATCGGATGCCACCAGTGGTACACGCTGCCGTCGACGAACTGGTGGCGGGCATGGAGCAACAGTTGCGTCTTGGTGCGTTCGGGATCGATGGTGAGCCAGAGTTGGCTGTCCTGCAGTTGGTCGCGGAACCCGTAAGCGCCGCCGGTCTGGTAGTAGGCGGTGCGGCCCCACATGCGTCCGGAGATGGCCTGATACTTGAGCCAGACGTTTTCCATCAGGTTCATCGCGTCGTCGGGCGTGCGGACGTTCACGGTGGAGAGGAACTGTTCCCACCGCGCGTGGACATCCTGCAGAGCCCGGTCGACCGCCGGTGCGGCCTGATATTTTTTCGCGAGGGAGACGGCCTCTTCCGTTGAGCCGGCACAGCCGAGCGTATAGCAGATGGTCACACGTTCGCCCGGCTTGAGTGTTACCGCATGCTGGAGCGATCCGACCGGGTCGAGCCAGTCTCCCGTTTTCCTCCCGAGCCGGCGTTGTGTGACACCGGCAGGCTTGGACACGTTGCCGTACATCCCGACAAAACCCTGCTTGTCGCTCTCGTAGGAAACGGGTTTCCGGCTCGCCGCGTGAAAGGCGGTGAAGGGCCATTCGGTGTTCCAATGGCCGCGTTCGGTCGGCACTTCCCAGAGCCGTTTTGTGGCAAGGAGGGCATTGGCGTCCGGGACGTATGCGGTTTTGATGAACGACTTATGGAACTCGCGGTGCCAGTCGGGCGCCTGGCCCAGCCCCCACTCAAAGTAGGTGAAGGTGTTAAGTGTTCGCTGCTTCCGGGTCGTATTGGTGATCGTGAGCCGCCAGACTTCGAGGGGTTCTTCGTTTGGGACGAACATCAGGAGTTCGGTATCGATTCCGAAATTCGTCGCGGTAATCACCGAGTATCCTATGCCATGGCGGCACTCGTAGGCGTCCGGTTCGGCACAGACAGGTTTCCATCCCGCCGACCAGACGTTGCCCTTCTCGTCGCGCAGGTAGATGTACTTGCCCCATTCGTCGGTCACCAGGTCCTGGTTCCACCGGGTAATGCGGTTGAGCTGGGCGTGCGTGCGCCAGCTGTATCCGCTCCCGGTCTGCGAGAGCGTGAATCCGTAGTCGCCGTTGCTGATGACATTGATCCACGGACGCGGCGTCCTGGGCGTACCGATTATGTACTCCGTCCCCTCGGATGAAAACCGGCCGTACTTCGTCGCAAATTTCTTTCTTGGATGAGAACTGTGCATGCCAGGGGGCATCTCCCTCTCGTTAGAACATTACGCCGAGACTGAGGCGCTGCGTCTTGTCCAGCCGGTGGTAATCCGCCCAGGCATAATCGAAAAAGAGTTTGAAATCCTTCATCTCGTACGCCACACCCGCGCCGAGCGTCAAGCCGACCTCCGAATCCTTTTGCCCGACGTTCTGGTACCCGCCGCGGAGGGCGAACATATTGTAGAAGAGCCACTCCACGCCCATGCTGACGCTCTCCGTGTTGTCGCTCGGATGGAAGGCATCCACGGCGAACTGTATCCGGTTATGCTCATCGAGCATCACCGGCAAACCCACGCCGACGCGGAACAGGATGGGAAGCGGGAAATCGTCCATGAGCAGCTCACCGGGGATCTGGTTGTTGTCCCCGTGTGCTGCCGCGTTTTGGTCGTAGAGGATACGCAGGTCGCGGCCGTCATATTTTGCGCGGGTACCCCAGTTGGAGATGCTGGCCCCGATGCGGAACCCGTTTTCCGAAATCTGGTACAGCGTGCCCACGTTTACCGCGAAGGCACTGAGGGCGCTGTGCCAGATCGTTTCCTGGAGGTACGTCGCCTGCACGCCGACCGAGAAGCGGTCCGAAATGCGTTTGCCGTAGCCGAGGGAGAAGGCGAGGTCGGTGACGGAGTATTTCTCGCCCGTGCCGAGGGGCTGCCCCACGGTGCGCACGTCGATCTCGCCGGAATTGAGGGATGTCACGCTGCCGAAGAGATTGCCCGCGTCGCCGAGCGTCAACACGCCGCCGGCATAGTCGTAGGTGATATCTGCGAGCCACGGGCTGTGCGTGAACTGCACCCCGTTCTGGGTCATATGGCCAAGGGCGGCGGGGTTGTAGTAGATTGCCTGGATATCTTCAAACGTGGTCACGCCGGCATTTCCCATCCCCGTTACTCGGGCGCTGGGTTCGATCAGCAGGAACTGTCCGACGGTGGTACCGACCTTCGACTGCGCCTGCAGCGTGGAGTATGCCGCCGTCAGCACCATCATCCCAACAAGCAATGTAGTTTTCATGGGCGTCGCGCTCACTTTATGATGGCGAATTTGCCGATGTAGGTTCCCGCGGCCCCTTCGTCGACGTGATAAATGTACAGGCCGGGGGCGACGTCGAGGTTGTCTTTCGTTCGCAGGTCCCAAGCAACGACACCGGCGGTCGATCCGTCCTGCGTGAGCGCCTTCACCAGCTCTCCCTTGATGGTGTAGATCCTGATCGTGCAGCTGGTAGCCAGGTTCCGGAATTCCATCCGCCTTTCACCGCGCCCCACAACACCGAAGTTCCCGGGTTCGAAGCTTGCCGCCCCCACGTAGGGATTGGGCACAACGTAGGGTGCTCCGGTGTTGGCCTGGGTTGCGGCGGCAACAAATTCCGCCTGTGTCGAGAAGGCAAAGACGTCGCCGGTGGTAAACGGACGTTTCAGTTTGAGCTCAAACACGTCTCCTGCCGTGGGGGTGAGTGTAGACACGTCATCGCCGGTCAGGCTCACCGTCCACGTCAATCGGCTCGTCGAAGGGAGGTTGTCCGGACCGGTGAGGATCTGGATCGCCTCGTGGTTGCCGCCGGGAGCGTGGCTGAGGGTCTGGTCACCGTTCAGATCGGAGAACCGGAACGGCAGCTTTTTGTCCCCCTGGGGCGTATGGGCGATGACCGTGAATTTCACCGGCAGCGGGTCATAGGGGAAGCTGGCCACAGAGGTGTCGATGAAATGATCGGAAAACTGGATGGTGATATCCCAGGGATAGCCGAACCGGTTGTAATTGACGGGGAGTATTCCCGTAACATACGCGACGCTGAGCTTTGCATTGGTCTTGCTTGCAGCGGTGAACCCGGTGTTCGTCGAATCGATCATCGTGTAGTCCGGGGTCGAGATGACCGGCATCACCCCCAGCCCCACCGAACCGTTGGACGAACCGTCGAAGATACTCCCTGTGCGGAACAGGACGGTGCCTGTCGTTGAATCGGTCAGGTTATACGACGTCGCGTGGACACTGTCCGGATCGCTGTTGAACGTCACCTTGAAGATATGGTTTTGGGGAACGAGGGGCGAGGAGACCACCTTGACGCCGACCGATCCGGTCCCTGTACCGGCGACGCGGGTCACGCCCGTGGCGGTTGCGGGCGTATAGCCGATCACCTTTGGACCGGGTCTCACGGCGACCACGTTCTTGGGGAGCACGGTGCCGCCACGCAGCGTGCGGGAGACCGTGATCGGGCTTTCCGAAGGATAGTACACGAAATTCGTGTTGCCACGAATCAACGACGGGCCGTAGTCATATGCACACACGGCGTAGTAGTACAGCTGACCGTTCACGACGCTCTCATCCCGCCACGTGTGTGTCAATCCCCCGTCATTGCCCAGGTAATAGGCGAGACCTTCCACCTCCTGCGAGGAAAAACCGGAACGGCCGTCTTTGATATCGAACTGGGCGACCGGCTTGCCGTTGCCGCCGATAGTGGTGCCTCGTGCGCTGAGGATGATCCTCGGATCGGTGAATTCCGGATCCGTCGAGCGATAGAGACGGTAGCCTTCGAACGCATTGTACCCGACGATCTGGTTGGTGGCATGTTCCGCCACGTCGTCCCACGTCAACTGGACATAATTATCGCCGACTTCCGCCTTGACCGTCGGGGTCGGCGGAGGAGTGGAGAATTGGTAGTTCGCGTTATAGATGGCCTGCACGACCGCGATCGTGCGGCGGAGTTCGAGCAGATCGGAACCGTATGCAAGCGCGAGACTGAAGCGTTCGTGCGATCCCGCAGGTAGCGAAAACGGCCCGGACGCGAAGAGGAAACCGATATTGTAGTCGATGACGATGCTGTTGTCGAATCGAGAAGCCGGGTCGGCGTTGGAGAATTGATTATACAGACGCCTCGGCCAGTCGGTAATCCGGCCGATCCCCATGGCGAACTGAATGTCGTCCACCTCGGTTGATGTCGCAAGCTTCCCCGGGCCAATACGGTTCATCTTGAACCCGGTGAGTCCGATCTGATCCGACTCGTCGGGATCGGTCTGGCCGAAGTTGGGTTCTCCCTGATCGGGCATGCCGTTCCCTTCCGTGCCATCCGCATCCGGACCCTTGTAGCGTTCGTCACGCGGTCCGATGCCATCGCTGCCGACATCATCATACTGGGCCAGCCAGTTCAGGTTTTCGTCGCCGGTCCACCACTCGCCCGCCTTGTACGCCGGCCGATCTTCAAGTTTGCCGTAGAACGCTTCGAACTTCGCCATATTGTAATGAGACCTGACGTACGCGGCGATGGCTCCCTGTCCCACGATCTTCTGACCGCGATCGGGACCGCGGGATTCGTCGGTGATGCCGTCGTCATCATTGTCTATCCCGTCCTTATCCTGGCCGGGGGTTTCCAGATAAGCATATCCCATATAGCCTGTTGTGGCACACGTGGTGCCGAGCCCCACGCCGTGTCCGTACAGGTCCCAGGTGTAGACCAGGTTCAAGCCGTTGCTTGTGTCAAAGGATGCGCAGTCGTCGTCGGATTCGGCCACGCCATCGCACGAAATCGCTTCCCCGCCGACACCGGAGTCCATATAGAGGCCGAATATGATATTCTCCNNTCGTAGTGCCAGAAGATCACGTTTCCTGCCTGGGGATTCGACCACTGGAATCCCCGGACTTCCACGCGCATGCCAAGCCCCCTCCTGGTCGAATCCCGGAAGTCGGGCACAAAGTCGAAGGCATCGTAGTAGTCGTCGTCCATGACGGTGAAGCTCTCCTGATCGGCAGCCGGACGTTTGCCGAAATAGCCGTCCCATTCCCCATTCCACGTCAAATCCTTGTCGGGCCATGAGGATGGCCACGTCAGCGTATCGTTGCTGATCGCGGGGGACAGTGCACGGTTGATGGTGGTGCTGGGCTGGAAGTAACCCGGGCGCGGTTCGAAGCGCATCACGCCGGGTCCATGCGACCGCGCCCCCTGGCGCTCCCGGTAGCCGGTTTCCATGATGTACACGTCGGTATTTGACCTGTCGGTAATTTTTGAGAGGATGAACGGGGTCGTGCCGTCGGTATAGTTCACCCCCGAGCCCTTGGGCACCTCCATCGAGTGGAAGATGGAGAGATCGACGTTGATGGGATCGCTGGGGTAGTTCCCGACCATGCCGTAATTCCAGAACTCGGTCCGGATATTATTGGCGTCATGCGTCCCTTTGCGTTCGTAGAGGGAGCTCCCCCGCTTGTTTTGGGGGACCGGAGTGACGATCTGCGCGTCGCAGAGCGGGACGATCGTTGCGACACACAGGGACAGCAGCAATACGCGTGAGAATCTCAAGGATAGTGTCTCCATGGGCCGGCTCACAATGATGAATTCATGGATATACCGATTTCGAACCTGCGCGGAGCATAGTACCGCGTCGGATCCGCCAGTGCGGCTCGGTCAGTATACGGATTCAGCGAATAATCGGGGCTTCCGGTATTGGCGAAAACGCTCCCGTTGAAATAGCGGGCATTGAACAGATTGAAGACGCGGGCAAAGAGGCTCATATTCCAACCGGCAATGGCAAAGTACTTCTCAGCGCGCATGTCCACCAGGAACCCGTTGGGCTTGATCCCCGAATTGCGTTCCACCTGGCCCGTGAGTCCAAGTCCGATGGAGG
The DNA here is from genome assembly GCA_003154155.1 of Ignavibacteriota bacterium. Classification (GTDB taxonomy): domain Bacteria; phylum Bacteroidota; class Ignavibacteria; order UBA10030; family UBA6906; genus Fen-1255. The sequence continues at coordinate 6,756 of PMCM01000230.1, forward strand.
GCGTATAGGGTTGGCCGCTGGCAAAGCGAAGGATCGCGCTGATGGAGTAGTTTTCGGGCTCAGATAACTGGATCGTCATATTGAGCGTGTGGCGCTGGTCCCAGTTAAAGGGGACGCTTTTGGGCTTGGCGTCCAGCCCGGCCTGAGCGAGGTTGGCGGTTTCCTGCGGATCGCTGGAGTTTCCCTGGGCCATCTGCCAGGTATAATCGATGGTCGTGCTCACAATGCCCATGCGGCGTTGGTCAATCGACAGCGTGAATCCGGTGACATTGCCAAAGTCGATATTGGAGAGGCGGGAATACTGTGCGCCGGTATAGGTATTGACGAACTCTACGCCGAGGAGATCACGGATATCCTTGTAAAACAGGTTTGCCGTAATGCCGAGGAAATCGGTCACGGCATTCTTATAGCCGAATTCATACTGCACGGTGCGCTCGGGCTTGACATCGGGATTGCCCAGCACGCCGTAATCGGTGGCTCCCGCTTGCAGGAGCTGGAGCCGGGAATAGTCGGCATTCCTGTACATGTCGCCCAGGTTGGGCAGCTGGTAGAAATGTCCGTAGGAAAAGAAGATCGACGAGCGTGCGGTGATGGGGTACGAGATGCCGAGACGGGGAGCGGTGGAGAATTTCTTGGTGGTGTTTCTCGTGCCTGTCGGTGCGCCGGGGATGACGTTGGCGGGATTGGCGAGATCGGCCGGCATCGTCGAGCGGCCGTCGAAATACTCCACGCGCACGCCGGCGCGGATCGTCAGATCGTTCCACTCGATGAGGTCGTGGACGTATGCGGCTGCGGAGATCGGATCGTATGCCTTTTCGCCCGGGTGGTCCGGCGGGTCATCGATCACCCGCACGAGGACCGATTGGTTTTGCACCTGCCGGAGCACCAGCCATCCCGGTGCGCCGAAATCCATCTTTGAGAGTTGCACTTCGCCGCCGATTTTGATCTGATGTTCGCGTGTGATCTGGCTGGTGACGGCGGCTTTGGCGAGATACGTATCCGTTTTCTGCAGGTAGCGGGAGAGATCCGCCCCTTTCACGATCGCTCCATAATAGTAGTCGGCGTTCAGGCTCGCCGAGCCTTGCTGGAACTGATCATAGCGGGGGTCATAGAAATCATCGTAGAGCCAATCGGTGTAACGATAGTAGTTCTGCCGGAGGTTGATCGTGTAGAAGGTTGACGGGGACACCGTGTGGGTGAAATCCAGACCATGGACGAACGAGCGTGTGCGCTGTGTCGTGCGGCCGTCAGGATTGATGCGCCAGGCAAACGCTCCGTCCAGCTTCTGCCCTTCGATGATATTAAACAGCAGCTGATAGCTTATCTCCATCGACGGGATGGACTTATTGGTCAGTTTGACGAGCCCGGACCATTCACGTGTCCAGGACATGGGCATTGTTTTGCCGTCACCTGTCGGGTGCGGGATGCCCAGGGCGAAGTTCGACGTGTCGGTCGGATTGAACAGGCGAGTGCCGTGNNGTTTGAGGAAGACCTGTCGGCCCGCTGACGCTGAGCTGGTAATTCTGGGTAGTTGCCGGATGGAACTTGAGATCGAGATTGCGGTGCCCGTCGTTGCCGAAGGCAAAGGACCCGGCATACGCTTCTGCGTCGACCGAGAAGTTTTCTCCGCCGGATTTGAGGACGGTATTGACCACGCCGCTCAT
>PMCM01000230.1:8443-12456 GCA_003154155.1 Ignavibacteriota bacterium
CCGTCGACGACACCCGCCTGGAGATTCACGATGTCCTGCAGCTCCTGCACCGGGAGCGTCTTGATATCGTTGTCGGAAATCGTAGCTGTGGTGCTTGTCGCGTTGACATCGACGATCGGCCGTTCGGCCGTGACGACCACACCCTCGGCCGTGATCGATTCGTCCTGGAGCACGGCATCGAGTTTCGTCGTGCTGTTGACGGAGATCTGGACGCCTTTGCTGGTGAATTTGCGGTACCCGACGAGCCGGACTTCCACGGTGTAGGTGCCCGGAGGAATATTCAGGATCGCGAAGTATCCGTCAGGATCGGTCACGCCGCCGAGCTTCGTCCCGGAAAGCACGATGTTCACAGCGGGGAGCGGCTCGTTTTTGGCGTCCACCACCCGGCCAGAAAGTTTGCCGGTTGTGCCTGCAACGGCGGAAGCGGCGGCACAGAAGAGGAGGAATGCGGCGATGTACGGGGTCAGCCTGGTAGCCGATGCGTTCATAGTGATGCGTCCCTATGGAAGAGATCCCTCCGTTCCGGCCGGGGCCGGAACGGAGGGCTTCATGAAAGAAAGCAGGTTACTTCATCAGCAGCATCTTGCCGATGAGGGTTGCGCCGGTAGACACCATCTTCAGGCGGTAGAAATAGGAGCCCGAAGCGAGGTTTGCGGCATTGAAGGAGACCGACTGCTCACCGGGCTGGCGAACGCCAAGCGACTGCGAGCTGATCTGCCGGCCGATCACGTCAAACACATCCAGGACCACTTCGCTCGGATGGGCGATCTGGAACTTGATGTTGGTTGACGGGTTGAACGGGTTCGGNNAGCACGGTACCCGGATCGATGTAGAACCACACCGGACCGTCATCCCAACCGCCCGGACGTCCGATCCACGTCTTGGTGCCGTAGCTTCCGCCCGTGAATGAATTGCCGTCCCAGAAGATGACTGAGAAGAACGCGACGCCGTCACCCAGGCCGTGGGCATAGCCCAGCTTGGTGAGGTCGATAGCCATCTCGGCGGTATAGCCGGAATCTGCCGTCGCTCCCACAGTGTCGACCGTGGTGCCGCCCTTGAGTGAAATCTTGACGCGGACGGCGGTCTTCAGCGAGTCCCAGCCGCCGATGGCGAGATCCATCATACGGGTCGTGGTCCCGGCGGAATCCACACGGAATGCCAGGTCGCGTGAGGTGAAGACCGAATCGCCGTTGAGAGCACCTCGGTCGTCGAAGATCACGTCGAACCCGTCATAGCGGTTCGCATCGGTGCTCGACTGCACGAACTTGTCCGCAACATCGAAACCGAGGAAGAGCGTGTCGGCTTTGACGAAGTACTTGATGTTTGCCGAGCTGGGCTGGATCACCGGATTCTTCACGCCGTTCACGGTGTTCTGCGTCTGACCGCTCCGCCACTTCACCGAGCCGGGATACGCCGCGCGGGTTGCCCCGTCGCCGTATTGCATCTTGATGCTTGGCGCATATTTCCATACCGGATCGGTCAGCTTGCCGTCAAGCGTCGGCGAGGCGAACGAACCGGCGGTCGGGATGACCCAATCCGGGCCAACGACCGGCGTGGCACCGGAGGAGGTCGTCACGTCGGAGCGCATGTAGATATTCAGGTGGCCATACGCGCTGGCATTGCCCCACGGACCCTGAACCCAGGTCCATGACGAGGACTGTTTCAGCGAGTCCACCGGCCACTCGTAGTCATCGTCCCAGATGGAGAGATTCCACATGGCGATGTCGCCGCCCGCCTGCTGCGGTTTGTAGCCGAAGTACTTCAGGTTGAACACCATCTCCGTGGTCCACGAGGTATCCGGGGTTGCGTCGTCATTGGCGGTTCCCTGGACTGTGGTCACGGCATTCCAGACCGTCTTCACCGAGTCAGGACGCGGGTGAATATTCTGGCTGCCCGCAAATCCCATGAACCCCGGCTGGCCGTTTTTGAGGCCCGCCAGCGTGTCTCCCCAATCAGATCCGCAATAGTAACCGTACGTGCATTCAAAATTCTGCTGTGTGTTCCCGTCGCGGCCCGGCGTGCCGGCGATGCCGGTCGGCTGGGGATAGCGCAGGTTCATGATGAAGAGGTCGGCATGGGCCCAGTTATTCGTTCCGCCCACAGATTTGTCTTTGCATATGACGCCGACATACAGACTGTCTCCCTTGACGAGGAATTTCACCACGGCGTCGGTCGGGTCTAATCCGGGTTTCTTGCCGGATTGCCAGGACCAGCCGCCGCCGGGCATGCCGCTGCTCTGTCCGGCTTTCACCTTGATTGATTCCGCCGATGCCCAGGCGGCTTCGGAGAGCTTCCCATCGAGCGTGATCGCCGCCGACGTATTGCGGGCCCAGATGACATCGGTGCGCTTGATCATCTGGCCGTTTGCGCTCACCGAGGCAAGGACCAAAACGCACAGAAGCACAACAAACAGTTTGGTCTTCATAACATCTACCTCCTCTGGATTGTGGTGTGGACTCTTGTGCCGTTCCAACTCATACTCTGATCACTCAAAGCTGTTTTCTAACGTCATCCCGAGGGGACTCTTTCGTCCCGAGGGGACTTCCTCGCCCTGGATGGGCTCGGTCGGAGGAACGTGCACTGTGCCCCTTGTTGTGTGGATTCATGTAGTTGGAGGGGCTCTCGTTATACCGTGGTACAGATCACACTTTGGATGTGGGGTCGGACGCCGTGGTCACCTCCTCTGCCGACGCATGATGTAATTGTTGGATGGAAGATGGATTCGTACAGCCACAGGATTCTCGCAGACTGAGCGAGGTTGTGAGAACAATCTGCTGCTTGTGATGCGCATTTTGATGGCGCACGGCGTGGAGCGCGGTCTCGATGGCCCGGACGCCGAGATTGTGGATCCCCACCGCAACGGACGTGAGTGCGGGGGTAAGGTACGGGGCCATCGGCACATCGTCGAATCCGGCCAGGGCCATTTCTTCGGGGACCTGGATGCCGGCGTCGCGGAGGGCGCTCAGGGCGCCGATGGCCATCGAATCGTTCGAAGAGAAGATCGCCGTCGGGCGGTGCGGGAGTCTCAGGAGCCGCCGGGCCGCATCGTACCCCGCCGATTCGGTGAAGTCGCCCGCGGCCTGAAGAGTGTCGTCGAGAGGGATCCCGTGTTCCCGGAGCGCTTCCTCGTAGCCGTGCAGGCGCTCGGTCGCATCCCGGTTTCGTTCGATCCCTTTGATAATCGCGACGCGCGTATGACCGTGCGAAAGCAGATGGCCCGTCATCGCGTGTGCGCCGTTATAATTGTCGATCGTCAGCGAATCGAAGTCGCTTGATACGATATCGCAGTTCAACAGCACGACCGGCAGCGATTGCGGAAGATTGTCTTTCAGCGTCTCTGCGTCAATGTGCGGAGACATGATCACGACGCCGTCCACGCGCCCGCGCATCATATTCAACGCCGCGTGAATTTCTTTCTTGCTGTTATGGGAGCTGGAGACGACAAGGTGGTAGTTGGAGAGCTGGGCGGTCTGATCGCTGCCCCGGATCACTTCCGAGAAGAATTCGCCGAACAGGTCGGGCAGCAGAAGTCCGATGGCTTCCGTCTTGCGGCGGCTCAGGCTTCGGCCCGCGGCGTTCGGCACGTAGCGCAGCTCGCGTGCGGAGGAGCGTACCCGTTCGCGTGTGCGGACATCCACCGGGCCGACGTTATTCAACACGCGCGACACCGTGGCAATCGACACACCGGCATGCAAAGCGACTTCTTTGATCGTCGTAGGCATGGACTTGGGTTACTTAATGTAAACGCTTACATAAGAGGGGACAAAAAACGACTTCATCTGAAGCCGCANNTGTAAGCGTTTACATTATAGAATTAATAGGACCAAATGTCAAGAGAAAAATTACGCAATTAAAGTAACTTTACAGATTCCCCTGCCACCCCCGCACCCAGCGCGTGCCGCATGTCTCCCGGAATGCACACTGCGGACAGTGTTTCTTCAGGTCGGCCGTGGCCGTAAAGGGCACATCCGGATCCCGGATTTCACCCACCAACCGTGTCAAAACACCCTCGT
>PMCM01000256.1 GCA_003154155.1 Ignavibacteriota bacterium
TGCAAGTTGTTTGCGCAGGATCGCGGAGACTTCTTCGGGTCTGACTTCTGCCATTGCCTGGTCCTTCAATCAGAATTTCGTTGTCAGTGCGTGAACGCCGCGCCCCGGATAAACTGTTGATGGAGCCGTTCCAGTAAATGCGTCACCGTGGCATCGTGGACGGTATCGCCGACGCGGACGCGGAGGCCGCCTTTGATGGTCGTGTCGAGTACGGTATGCACGCGGACTTTTTTCTGTGTATGCTCTTCGAGGGCTTTCGTGAGTGCGCTCTGCTGCGCGGGCGTCAGCTCCACGGCGGTGACCACATCGACATTCACGATGCCGAGGCGCAGGTCGCGGAGCTCCCCGTATTGTTCGACGATATCGGGGAGGAGCGCTTCGCGTTGTTTCGTCGTGAGCAGCTCGACGAACAGGAGGGTCATGGGCTGCACACGGCCCGCAAGCAGCGTGTGCAGCACGCCCCGCTTGCGCGCGATGGAGATGACCGGGCTCGCGAAAAAGAGGCGGAGTTCACGGGAGGTGCGCGTCAGCGAGCCGAGGAACTGCATGTCGGCCGCGACGGTCTCGGTGATGTTCTGACCCTCGGCCGCATTCATGAGCGCCAGTGCATAGCGGCGCGCCACCCGGGTATTGTGCATCGCCGGTTATCCTTTGGTGATTTCCCGGATCGCCGCATCCGCAAGCGAGCGCTGTGCCGGCGTATCCAGGTTCTTGTCAAGTATTTTGCCCGCCGCACCGATGGCGAGGTCGGCGACTTCGCTGCGCAGCTGCAGGAGGGCGGCATCTTTTTCCCGCCGGATTTCCTCCTTCGCCAGCAGGATCATATGCTGCCGGGCGCTTTCGGCCTTCTCGAGAATCTCGGTCTTGAGCCGTTCCGCCATAGCCCGCCCTTCCATGATGATCCGCTGCGCCTGATCTTCGGCGGCGGCCACCTGCTTCCGGTGTTGCTCCAGCAGCGCCTCCGCCTGTTGGCGTGCATGTTCCGCCTGATCCAGCGACGCGCGGATCTTCTCCTCGCGCGCCGCCATGGCGGCCAGCAACGGTTTCCACGCCGTCCAGCGAAGGATCATCAGGACGATCACGAACGTGACAATCGTCCAGAGAATCAATCCAGGGTTGAGTTCCAGCATCGTGCAGTCTCCTGCTGGTTACTTGATGGCCAGAAGAATGCAGATCACCAGTGCGAAGAACGTGGCGCCTTCGATCAGAGCTGCAGCGATCAACATGGAGACGCGAACCATGCCCGCGACCTCCGGTTGACGGCCGCTGGCTTCCATTGCCGCGGCGGCGAGTTTACCGATGCCGAGGCCTGCGCCGATAACCGTTACAGCGGCTCCGATCCCTGCTGCCAGATATGCGAGTGCTTTGGGGTCCATTGTATTCCTCCAGAAAGATGAAGTAGTGAGTGAACGCTCAGTGTCCGTGACTTTCCGCGCTATGCGTCTCAGCCGGCATGCCCAGCCCCATGAAGAGCGAGGTCAGCATGGTGAAGATATACGCCTGCAGCACCGCGACGAACAGTTCAAGAAAATTTATCGCTACAACAAACCCGGCGGGCGCGACGGCAATAAAGTAGTTTTTGAAGATGAAGATCAGCCCGATGAGCGACACCAGGACGAGATGCCCGCCGATCATGTTCGCGAACAAACGGATGCACAGGGCAAACGGTTTGGTGAACAAGCCGAGGATTTCGATGGGGATCATAATGATCCAGAGCCCCCAGTGCACCCCGCCTGTGAGATGGGCGAGATAGTGCTTCACCCCTTGCGCTTTGATCGACGATGCCTGAATCATGACAAACGCAATGATCGCCAGCCCGGCCGTGACGTTGACGTTTCCCGTCGCGGACGCCCCGAACGGCACGAGCCCGAACAGGTTCATCAGGAGAATCAACGAGAATGTGGTGAGAAGATACGGCATGTACTGCAGGCCGTTCTTCCCCATGTTCGGCAGGACCACTTCATCGCGCAGAAACATGATCATCGCGTCGACGAGATTGCCGAGGCCGTGCGGGGCATCACGGCGCGCGTTCTGCCGTGCGGCCGTCACCGCGATCACGCAGAGCACGACGGCTGCGACCCAGAGGAAGACGACGTGCTTGGTAATCGACATGTCAAAGGTGATTCCCGCCACCGTAAAGGGGGGGAGATGCGGAAGGTCAATCGTCAGAAACGGGAGCTCGAGTTCATGTGAATCCTGCACGTGGTGAATCAACTGGGCGAAGTCGCCGCCGCCGTGCGCCGCCTGATGCAGCGAGTCTGCCACCGCTTCTGTTGTCTCTGTCACGGGTACGAACATGCTATCCCTGATTCTTGACGTCCACTTTACTCTGGAGATAGAGAATCTCCAGAACGAGATAGATCATTGTGAACCCAACCACGGTCACGGTCAGCGCCACGGCGTGCACGTGGCACGCCAGGATCAATGCCAGCAGCGTCCCCAGCATGAATGCCATCCTGAGCCCCATGCCGCCGAGCACGACTTTCAGAAACATCGTATACGACTTCTCAAACCCGTATTCAATCATTGCATAGCCGAGNNGCCTCCCAGCACTGCCGCCACGCAGATTGGGGTGCTGCCCCATGCTGCCAGGGGGTACGCTGCGAGTGCGGCAACCGTACAAAATGTGACGCCCACCTGCAGGGGAAAACGCCCCTTACTTTTTTTCATGCTTCTCCAGCGCGTCCTCTGCGGCGCCCAGTTCCAGCGCGCGCCGGATGAACCGGGTCAGTCCGCCCGCCATGCCAAGACCCAGTCCGATATACATCCCCCACGGCCCGGTCTGTAGCCACCCGTCAATCCATCGCCCCGCGAAAAACAACCCCACCACCGCAAACGCCAACTCCAAACCCATCGTCAGGAAGGGACCGACAACCGACCGCCAATCGTCGTTCTTGCCCGCAGGCGTTCTGCCGTCTTCCATCTGGCCGCTGTCAGACCCCTTTCGGCGCCGCCGGGGATGCACCCATGGCGCAATGCCCGTCGAACACCGCGCCTTCATCCACCACGAGCCGTGCTGCACGGACGTCCCCCTTGACGATCGAACGGGCTTCCAGCACGAGTTTTTCCGCTGCGGTGACGGTGCCGGTGACTTTGCCGGCGAGCGTGACGTTGCGTGCGGTGAGATTTCCTTCGATCACGCCGTTTGCACCAAGGGCGGCGTTGGCTTTGGACACCAGGTCCCCCACCAGCTTCCCGTCAATCCGGATGCTGCCGTCCGTTTTGATCTTCCCTTCCACCACGGTGTTGCTTCCCACAAAGCTGAGCTCGCTGTTTACCTGTTTGTCCGCCATAGTCTCCCTCGTCGTGCGCTCTGAAACCCTCCCCCCGTCATATTCATTGAACTTTCGGCCGCGTCAGCAAAAATGCCGCCGGATTCTGCGGTACACCGTCTTTCCACACTTCAAAGTGCAGATGCGGGCCAAGACTTGTCCGTCCGGAGGATCCGAGCAGGGCAACCACCTCCCCGCGCCGGACCGATGTGCCCACGGTCTTCAGAATCATCTGCGCATGCTTGTAGACCGTCAGATACCCGGATCCGTGCGACAGGATCAGGAGATTGCCGTCATCATAGGTCCAACCCGCGTACACCACATACCCGTCTGTTGCCGCGCTGACGGGGGTTCCCTGCTTGGCCGCGATGTCCATCCCGAAGTGGTGACGGGCGGGGTCGAAGCCCTGGGAGATGAAGCCGTTGACCGGCAGCAGCAGGGGCAATTGCGCGACGGCTGCCCGTCCTGCTTGTGACCGTACTGAGCCCTGTTCCGCCGTGCCCAGCTGTGCATCGTCGCCGCTCAACTGATCGAGCTGTTCTATATCCTCACGTGCGCCCGCAGGCTGTGCGGACTGGGGTGCGGCTGTCTGCGCCTTCTGATCGACCACCGGTTTCGCCGACTCGCTTTGGCCCAAGGCCTTGCGCAGTTGCGAGTTGTAGTCGCGCAACAGCGACACGTCCTCCACCAGGGCGTTGAGTTTCTGCTGAGTGTCCGTCAGCTGTCTGCCATATTTCGCTTCCAGCGCCGGATTCGGGATCGGCAGGTACATCACAACAGGTGTGAAGATCAACACAGCGAGCGTAAGTCCTACGCATGCAAAGAACACCACGGCCGAGATGAGCCCCAGCTTCCACCAACCCGCGCGAAACCGAGTAGTCGCCCGACTATCGCCGTCGGGGACGACGAGAATGTCAAAACGCCGCGTTCGGTTTTTTCGCTTTGCTTCTTGTGCCGGCATCTCCTCTGCGAGAAATCTGACTAATGTACCGAAAACGGGTCCGAAAGTCAACGATGCATCTTGCTAACATGTTTCACGGCTTATGGTTGCGGCGCTCTTCCTTCGAACGCCGCCCAGTGCCGGAAGACATATTCCCGCATGCGCTCTTTGTAAATCTCCCTGTCGAATCCGATCGCGAAACGATGCATTGCGTCCGGATCAAAACTGGCGGTCTCCAGCGTCCGCACCGCCGCGATGAGCGAGTCCACCGATTGCTCCCGGAACAGCACCCCCGTGCGCAGCTCCGGCCGTTCCAGCACCGTTTCCAGCGCTCCGCCACGTGCGTAGGCCACCACAGGCTTCCCGCAGGCAATCGCCTCCACCGGCACAATGCCGAAGTCTTCTTCCCCCGGGAACACCACTGCACGGCAGCGCCTGAAGTGGTCGCGAACGCCGTCATCGGAGAGCCACCCGGCCATCGACACGGTCGGGCCCGCCATCCGCCGGAGCCGCGCAAAATCCGGTCCGTCGCCGATGACCACCAGACGCAGACCAAGCTTCGTATACGCCTCGACGGCAAGGTCGACATGTTTGTACGGGACCAGCGCGCTGACGATGAGATCGAACCCCTCGTGGTGCGTTTCGACGTTCAGCGCCGAAGTCTCGACGGGGGGATAGATGACGTCGGATTCCCGTCCATAGATCTTCCGGATCCGTTCCCGGATGTTTTCGGAAATGGCGATGATGTGCTGTGGGTGCTGCGCAGTCCGTAGATCCCAGCGGCGCAGATACCCCACCACCGCACGCATGCCCAGCCGCGTGAAGAACCCGGAACGCCCCCGGCCGAAGTAGTCGTCATACTGCGTCCAGATATACCGCATGGGCGTATAGCAGTAGCAAATGTGGAGTTGGCGGGGCCCGGTGCGTACCCCTTTGGCCACGCAGTGATTCGAACTGATGACGATGTCGTAGGCCGACATGTCAAAGTGCTCTACGGCGGCGGGAAACAGCGGCAGATAATGCCGATAGTGGTGCGCGGCGAACGGGAGGTGCTGGATGAACGATGTGTGGAGGGGCATCCGTTCGATGGTCGGGGACACAGACCCCTTCACGTGCAGCAGGGCATACAGCGTCGCATCGGGAAAAACTTCACACAGGGCCTCCACGCACTTCTCACCCCCCCGCATGGAGGTGAACCACTCATGAACAATGGCGATGCGTGGTGATCCCATCATATCCTTGCACGATGAAGGTCTGCTGAACGGGCAGCAAAATACGAATATGAACGGCGAGAAGCAAAACACGGGCGGATTGCATCGGGTGCGGTCAGTACGTATATTGCTCCATGGCCGCCATACTCATTCTGGTGATGTTCGTCGCACTGTTCATGGTGTTTCTGTCCACGGTCCTGTTCGTGATCGGTCCGGCCATGCTGCTCCAACCACACCGGCGTACGATCGAGTTCTACCGGCGGTTTACCAACGTGCTTCATCCCTCCGATCTCTCCCTCCCGTATGAAGAGCTGCAGCTCAAGACCGCGGAAGGGATCACCTTGAGCTGCTGGCTGATATCTGCGGGTGCGCGTGCGCGCGGCACGGTGATTTTTCTCCACGGCGTGAGCGAGAGCAAGATTGTGGGTCTACCCGTTGCCAAACGCCTGTACGACGCGGGGTTCAACGTGTTCCTGTACGATTCGCGCCGCCACGGGGACAGCGGCGGCAACGTGTGCACATACGGCTTTTACGAGAAGCTGGACGTCTCCACACTCATCAACTACCTGGAATCGCGGAAGGATCTCCGCATCGGCCGCATCGGGGTGATGGGATCCTCCATGGGGGCGGCGGTTGCCATCCAGGTTGCCGCGCTGGATGCTCGTGTGGCGTCCGTGGTGGCCGAAAGCGGGTTCGCTTCGTTGCGCGCCGTGTACGACGAGTATCAGAAGCGGATGACCAAGATGCCCTGGCACTATCTGCGGAACCTTGTCATCAAGCGATCGGAACAGATCGCCCACTTCAAGGCCTCGCTCGTATCGCCGCTGGAAGCCGTCAAGCAGGTCCATGTCCCCCTCTTTCTGCTCCACGGAACAGCGGACAACAAAATCCCCTCGAGCGCATCGGAGCTTGTGTTCCGCAACGCGAATGAACCCAAGGAGCTCTGGTTGATCGCCGGGGCGAGGCATCATGACATGGCGGAGAAGGGCGGGGACGATTACTTTACCAGGATCGTCCGGTTTTTCGAGCGGACACTGTAGAATCTTCCGAACTACCTTACCTGAACAATGATCCGGGTTGAGCTTGGTTGTCCCCACGGGACTCCTTCGTCCCGAGGGGACTCCCTCCCCCTGGAGGGCTCGGTCGGAGGGACGTGCACTGTGCCCCGTTGTTGATGGCAANNCTCTTCCGTACATCCCGCTGTCGCCAAACCGGCCCTGGGTCCAGACCACATACAGCGCGCTGCCGGGGAGATACTCCCAGCGCAGCAGAACATTCGCATTGAAAGTGATCGTGTTGAAGTCGTGACTGACGAACGTCGGAAGGGCGTCGTACGCATAGGGAACGAGGCGGTCGGGGGCTGCAAGTCGCGCGTAGTCGTGATACTCCCCGCGGGCAAAGAGGGATTGAAGAAAGCACTGGATGGAGAACGACCGGGTGAATGTGACCGTCCCGCGCAACGACAGATCCACTTCCTCCAGATTGCGATTGCCGAAGACGCTGAAGGGTGCGGCCGAGAGCGCCGGATCCACGATGTTGCCGTCGGGATACAGCCAGGCCACTGCCCGCCGGACCCGCTGGTAGTTTGCCGCGGGTGACAGTTCGAACCAGGAGGAAGGGCGGAGGGTCAATGTTGCGTTCATGGTTGAACCCCGTTCGGCATCATCGCCGGCGATGACCTCCCCCGCGACCACCGCGGAAATGTTGCGGCGTTCATCGGTCCGCACGGTGACCTTGATTCCCTGCGACCCGGGGCGGCGATAGAGTCCGACGATACCCCGCTCGGCGTCGTCGTAGGCCGGGAAGTCACGCGTGTACAGCAGTTCCACGGTCCAGAAATTGCGGAGTTCGCCGATCGTCTCGACATGCATGGCGGCGTGCGTGAGAACGCGGTCCCAGTTCCACCGGAGTTCGGGATTCAGGGTGCCGTAGTACCGCCGGAAAATTCCGCCGGCATTGTTTTCGCGGTAGATCAGCTGCGCGTACCCGCCGTGGTCGTGGGGTTGTGCAAAGAAACCGAGATCATTGATCGCGAACCGGGGTGTGGCGAAGTCGTAGGAGACCGCGGGGAACCAGTGATCGGCGCTGACGCACATGAACAGGAGACGCCCGGCAGTGCCTTCCTGGAGCATGTCCGGTGATGGCGTCCGTGCGCCGGCGAGGTAGCCGTCGGCCGTGTATTTTCCATCGGCAAAACGAAGATTCCAGTCCACCCCGCCCGAGAGCGCCGGTTCCATTCCCTGCCGCGCGGCGACCGTTGCGAGCCCGCCGAACCAGGTTCCCGGACTGCGTTCCTGCTTCACGCGGATGACGCTGTAATTCGCCAGCGGTTCTGTTTGCACGATGGACCGTCCGGACGGGCTCCAGAGCACCGCATGTTCACTGTTCGTGAGCGCCGTGAGGGCGGCAACGGAGAGCCCGGATGCCGTGTGGCTGGTGAGCTTTGCCGCGCCGAGAATCGCGGTCACCTGGGGATTCTCTTCCACTGTTCCGCCGGCCGGAGGGATCGCCGCCACGCTGCCCGCAGGTTGCCGCCCGATCCTGCGGGAGAAGAACAACATGAGAGGGGTGTTGTCTGCCGCCCCCCCGAAGGTGAACATCTGCGCACCTTCGACAAAGAAGGGGCGCTTTTCTGGAAACAGCGTTTCGAACATCGTGAGATTCAATACCGCGGCATCAACCTCCACCTGCCCGAAATCCGGATTCAATGTCGCGTCAAGGGTGACGTTCTTTGCAAGCCCGTATTTGAGATCCACGCCGAACTGTCCCCGGGTTTTCGAGGGGACGGCCGGCAGCACGCCGCCGGTCGTGGTCGTACGGATTGCCGATGCGAATGGTACGATTTCCAGGTGGAGGGGCGGTGCGATCCCCCGTATCCCGACAAGCGTCCCCCAGAGCGGCAGGGAGTACATCTCGCTGCGGGGAACCATGACCCATTCAATGGTCTCTTTCTTCCGGCTGATGTAGCGGCGGAAATTGATACCCCAACGGTAACTCCCGCCGTTGCGCGCGGAAAAGCGGAGCGCACTCCAGGGTATGGCAAATTCGGCGGACCAGCCCCATTTCCCCCAGCGCGTCTGGACCTGCCAGACGGCATCCCAGGTGTTGTCGTACACTGCTCCCATCTGCGAAAGCACGCCGTCGCTTTGTACCCCCGAGACGTTCGTCGAAAACACAAATCCGGTCTGTCGATCGAGATACGAATCGATCATCACCGTGAACCGGTCGGCTTCGGTGGTCCGGTCGCGCCGGCTCAGTTGCGGCACGATCCCGCGCGCGTCCTTGTCGGCGCAGAGAACGCCCACGTACAAAGCGTCGTCGTCGTAGAGCAGGCGGACCTGGGTCTCCTCGGTCGGTCGTGCCCCTTCGTCGGGATCGAACTGTGTGAATTCGGAGTTGGGGGTGGCCAGTTGCCAGCAACTGTCGGCAAGGAGGCCGTCGAGACGGGGGGGCACCGGCGTCCGGACGGCCGCAATGGTGCGGCCGGCGGAAGACAACTCCGCGGCGGCAGATGCCGTGCATGCGGCAAGAGCGAGCGCGAAAAGCGTCCGAAGCCGCACGGAACCGGGACCACATCGGTGAAGGGTAAGCTGTCGCACGTTCTGCTCCCCCGGGAACGAAATGCGTGAGAGACCCTACGAACTCAACCTGACCACATTCTCCACGTGCATGGTATGGGGAAACATATCGACCGGCTGCACCGCATCAATCGTGTACGCTCCACCGGCACACAGGACCTTCAGATCGCGGGCCTGGGTCGCAGGATTGCAGCTGACGTAGACAATACGCTGGGGATGCATTTCGCGAATGCGTTCGACAACCCGGGGATGCATGCCTGCCCGGGGCGGATCGATCATCATGACCGCAGGCGCACCGTGTTCCGCGAGCCATGCGTTGTCGTCCACGATGCGTTCTTTCAGATCGCCGAGCACAAACGTGCAATTGCGCACCCCCTGTTCCTCGGCATTCCGGCGCGCATCGTCGACGGCATCGGCGACCGATTCGATGCCCACCACCGAGGCCGCGTGCGCCGCGATNNTACACGCGGTGCCCGATGCGTTCGCGGATGTACCCCGGGCCGTGCAGAACGACTTCGCGGTCGCCGGTCGCCACCTGCGACTTGCGCGTCGTGATGTTGTTCACGACGGTGGTGATCGAGGGAAACTGGGCCACCAGCAGGCCGCAAAGTTCGCGCATCAGGACAGGCTGTTCTTCCGATGTCACAATGTTCACCATGCGGTCACCCGTATGTTTCCCCTCGCGGATCACCAGGTTGCGGAGATAGCCGGTGTGCGTCAGCGTGGAGTAGATGGTCAGTTCCCGGTCGCGCGCAAAGGTCCGTACCGCATTCACGATCGCCGTGCTCTCGGGCGACTGGAGGAAGCACTCTTCCACATCCAGCACCCGGTCGAACCGCTGCGGAATATGCAAACCGAGTGCGAAGCGCTCCACGGGGGAGACCGACGGATCCCGCGGGGGCGCGGCATCCAGTTCTTCACGCGTCAGCCAGCGGACGCCGAAGGAGAACTCCATCTTGTTCCGGTAGTAGAATGCATCTGCGGCGCCCAGGGTCGGCTGCACGGTGATGCCGGCGAAGCCGCCGATGCGTTCCAGCGCGTCGATGACCTGCTGGCGTTTGAACGCGCATTGTGCGTCGTATGCCAGATGCTGCCAGGCGCACCCACCGCACGTGCCGAAATACCGGCACCGCGGGGCGACGCGGAATGCGGACGGCGCAGTCACGGCGATGACGGACGCCTCGGCGAAATTCCTGCTCACCTTGGTCAGCCGTCCCCGCACGGTGTCGCCCGGCACTCCCCCCCGCACGAACACCACGAAGCCGTCATTCCGGGCAATCCCCCTTCCCTCCGCGCCGTAACTCTCGATCCGCAACTCCAGCTCATCTCCGCGCTTCATCATCGTTCCGGTTCTCCATCAAATTCTCGGCGCACCTGTTCCAGTTCATGGCTGACCTTTCCCCATTGGTCGTACAGGTGCGCCAGCCGCTCACCGGTCTCGCGATAGGCGGTATGTTTTTCCCGGAGGGCGTCCCCCGCGCGGTAGGCGGAGGGATCGGCGATGGCGTCTTCCAGATCCTGTTTTTTGTGCTCGAGTGCTTCGATGTCCTTCTCGATCTTCGCCAGCTTGTCCTGAAGTGGCTTCGTCCGGACATACCGGGCCTTGCGCAGCTCCGCTTCGCGGCGTTTCCGTTCTTTGTCGGTCTGCACGGGCGTGGCGGGACGAGCTTCACGCAGCGGCTCTTGTGCTGCCTGCCGCGCCACAAGATACTCGCTGACGTTGCCCAGCCACGTGCGGATGTGTCCATTCTTGAACTCAATCACCTTGTTCACCAGCGGGTCCAGAAAGTCACGGTCGTGCGACACGATCACCATGCTTCCGTCAAATTCCGCCAGCGCCTCCTGCAGCACCGATTTGGATCGCATATCGAGATGGTTGGTGGGCTCGTCCAGCACAACGAGGTTCGCCGGTGTCAGCAGCATCTTGGCAAGTGCGAGACGGCTTTTTTCGCCCCCCGACAGCACCGACACTTTCTTGAACACGTCGTCGCCGTGAAAGAGGAAACACCCCAGGAGCGTCCGGAGGTGCCGCCGCACGTCGCCGGCGGCAACCGCTTCCACGGTCTGGAGCACGTCGAACGTGGGCGTCAGTTCCTCGGCCTGGTGCTGGGCAAAATACGACACCACCATGTTGTGTCCCGGTATCCGTTCCCCGGCATCGGGCGGCTCGACGCCGGCGATGATCCGCGCGAGGGTGGATTTCCCCGCACCGTTGACGCCGACAAACGCCAGCCGGTCCCCCCGGTCGATCTGCAGATGGAGATGTTCAAATACTGTCAGCGGCCCGTACGATTTCGCCACATCCCGCACGGTGAGGGCCACTTTGCCCGACGGCGGGGCGGCGGGAAACGAAAACCGGATCTCCTCTTCCCCGTCTTCCAGGCGTATGACCTCGAGCTTCTCCAGCTGTTTGATCCGGCTTTGCACCTGGCGTGCCTTGGTGGCCTTGTAGCGAAACCGTTCGATGAACCGTTCGGTCTGTTTGATCTGCTGTTGTTGATTCTTCTGTGCGGCACGCTGGTGTGTGCGGCGCTCNNGTGTCCAGAAACCTCCGGTCGTGCGAGACCAGCACCACGGCTCCCCGGTACGACTGGAGGTACTCTTCAAGCCACTGCAGCGAATCCAGGTCCAGATGATTGGTCGGTTCATCGAGGAGGAGCAGCGAGGGCTGCAGCAGGAGGAGTTTGGCGAGGGCGATGCGCATTTGCCATCCCCCGCTGAACTCGTCGGTCTGCCGGGCGAAATCCCGGGTTGTGAACCCGAGGCCGAGCAGGACTTTTTCAATCGCCGAGGAGAGGCGGAATCCGTCCGCCGCTTCCAGGCGGTGTTGCAGTTCGCCGAAGATCTCGAGCATTTCCGCGAATGCCTCGCTCTCGTGCGGCGTGGTGGTCATGGCCACCTGCAGTTGTTCCAGCTGATCGCGAGTGCGGACGATGTCGGCNNGAGTCCGGCGTGGTTTCCCCCAGAAGGATCCGCAGAAGCGTGGATTTCCCGGAACCGTTCGCACCTACGAGTCCGATCCGATCGGTCGGGCCGATATGGAACGTGACGCCGTCGAGCAGTGTACGGTCGGCGAACTGCAGCGATATGTCGACAGCAGAGAGCACTGAGCTGGTTCTCGCCTGGCGGGAGGAGACAAGCTGGGGCGGCGGGCCCCCCGCGGGATGATGCTGTTACTTCAGATAATATTTCAGCGGATTCGGGTCAACGCGGCATTCCTCGGCAATCCGCAACCAGCCGATCTTTCCTTCGTCACGCAGCTTGTACAAACGGGGTACCATTTTGTCGCGGAGTTCAATCGGCGTCATCGGATTGATGAAGATGCTGGTGCCGCCTTCAAAACCCGCCGTCACGGTCACACGCCACTTGATCAGGACGTGCCACGGCATCTTGTAGATCGCATCGATGGGCGTATAGAACCATTCTTCATTGCAGGAGATCTGGCTGCCCATCGCCGCGTGGACGGCGTGGACGAGATTGCTCATGCCGCGGATCTCTTCGTCCGTATGTTCCGAAGGACGTCCCGCCTGCGAGCGGGAATAAATCTCAATCGTCGGATACCGGTGACCGATGCCCGCATAGGCGATGGCAAAGTCGTTCTCCGCAAAGACCAGGTTGTGGTGCGCGGCGAAGTTCACCCCGTAATCGTTGAAGACGTTGGCATCTTCCCGGAGCATTTTCACCTGGTTCTGTATTGAGGCGCCCCACTCGTCCAGCGACACCAGCTGTTTGTGCAGGTGATCGAACGATGCGCCCGCAGGGCGAAGCCAGTTCTGATACACGCTGATATACCGGACGTACCGGTTGTTGATCGCGATATCGCGAATGGCATCAATCGTGAGCTTGAAGTACCAGTAATGTTCGTCTTCCGTCATTTCGCCGGACGAATACAGGTCCGTGTCGAATACTGCCCCGTCTTTGTAATGTTTTTTCGCGATGATCATTTCATGGCAGCCGCCGAAAAATGCGTCGGCCATGGAGAGCTGTTCCGCCAGCGGCATTTTGCCGATCTGCTCGTCGGTTTTCCCTTCACGGTGCAGCTTGTAGTGCACGATATCGGTGATGTGGTTCAGTCCGGCGGAGTTGGCCAGGTAGTCCTCGCGCCATTTGAGGCGCATCGGCGGAATTTTATAGGCGTAGTTCTTGCGCCAGTAGTCCAGCGTGACGATTTCAAACATGTTGCCGGTGCGCCGGAACTCCGCCGTGGTTTCGAAATAGCGGTCGGGCGGCAGGAGGTCGATGCGCTGCCACACGCCGTTGGCATGAATCAGGCGCGATTTTTCCGGTGCCGTCTCGAAATACCGCGGCGGGCAGAAGCTGCAATAGTCTTCGGGACTGTGGATTTCCAGCGGTTTGGCGGTGACCGGGGTCTCGGTGGTAATCGGCCTGCTCCTGCGCCCCGCAACAGCCCATACTTCCGTGCCGGTGAAAGGATTCAACTGCTTGACCGTGCCGTCGGGCATGATCGTATAATACATCATTGTTGATGCCATACGCGTTCCTTCACAACATCAGGTCATCCTGGTGCACGTCAGCGGCCGGTGGCAGCAGCAAGCAGCGCCTGCACGGTGTCTTTGCTGTCGGCTTCCGCATAGAACCGGATCAGGGGTTCCGTGCCCGAAGCGCGCACAAGCACCCATCCGTTGTCTACAAAGAACTTGAATCCGTCGGTGTCTTTCCGTCCGGTAACGGCGAAGCCGCCGATAGAGTGTACGCCGCGCCGGTATTTTTTGATGATCGCAGCCTTTTCGCGTTCTGTCACATGCACGTCGACCCGCTGGAACTCGTGCGGGCCGAATTCATCCATCAGCTCCTGGACAAGTGCGCTGAGCGGTTTCCCGCGCACCGCCATCACTTCCGCAAGCAACAGCCCGAGGAAGATGCCGTCCCGTTCAGGGAGATGCCCCTTCACACCCAGTCCGCCGCTTTCTTCCCCGCCGATAAGCACATCCCGCTCGGTCATCAGGCGGCAAATATGTTTGAAACCGATCGCCGTCTCGTGCATGGTCAGACCGTATTTGGCGCACTGCCGGTCGACCATCTGCGTGACGGAGAACGACTTCACGACCTCCCCGCTCATCCCCTTCTGTTCCACAAAATACTTGAGGAGCAGCGAGAAAATCCGGTGTGAGTCGACGAATGTGCCCCGTTCATCAACGGCGCCGATCCTGTCGGCATCGCCGTCCGTGGCAATGCCAATGTCATATCCACCGGCAGCCATGCGGCCCATCAGCTCGCCGAGGTTCTGGGCAAGCGGCTCCGGATTGACGCCGCCGAACGAGGGATTGAACGCTTCGTGCATAAGCGTGACATCGGGCAACAGGCTCAGGATGGCGTTCTGCGCGGCGCCGTGCATAACATCGTAGAGAATGCGTGTTCGCGCGGCCTTGATTCTCCCGATGTCGATTTTTGTCGCCAGATCCTCGAAATACCGCTGCCGCATGCTGATCGGCACAATCCGGTGCTTCGCCACGAGCTTGTCAAACGTCTGCGCACCGGCCGGCAGCGTCTTCCGCTTCATCACCCGCGCGAGTTCCTGTTCCACCCGGGCGATCATCTCCGGATGTGCGGGTCCGCCGAAATCACCCTTGATCTTGAACCCGTTCCATTTCGGCGGGTTGTGACTTGCGGTGATCACCACTCCCCCCGCCGCGTGCTCGAGCGTGGTCAACAGGGAAATCATCGGCGTCGTCACAATGCTGTCGGCAAGTTTCACCCTGATGCCCGCATTGGCGATGACTTCCGCGGATTTCTCGGCGAACTCGCGCGACATGAAACGGGCATCGTAACCGATGACGAGCCCGTTCTTGATCTTCTTGTGGCGGCGGAAGTAGTGCGCAGTGGCCAGTGCGACCCGTTCCAGGTTGGCAAAGGTGTAATCGTCGGCAATGACCGCACGCCAACCGTCGGTGCCGAATGTGATGGCCTGGGGCATGGAGACTAGTGTTTGGTGAATGCGCTCAGACCGGGATAGATGGCGGTGTCGCCCAGCTCTTCCTCGATCCGGATCAATTGGTTGTATTTCGCGATGCGATCGGTGCGGCTCGCGGAACCAGTCTTGATCTGTCCGGCATTGGTGGCCACCGCAAAGTCTGCGATCGTTGCGTCTTCCGTTTCACCCGAGCGATGGCTGATCACGGTGGTGTAGCCGGCACGCTTTGCCATCTCGATGGCATCCAGCGTTTCCGTGAGTGTGCCAATCTGGTTCAGTTTCACCAGAATCGAATTCGCCACGCCCATCTCAATCCCCTTCTTCAGGAATGTGGTGTTCGTCACGAACACATCGTCGCCGACAATCTGAATCTTCTTGCCCAGGGCATCGGTGAGTATCTTCCAGCCGTCCCAATCGCCTTCCGCCATGCCGTCTTCGATGGAGATGATCGGATACTGGTTCACCCACTGCTCGTAAAACTTTACCATCTGGTCGGAGGTCTTGGTGGATTTGTCGGACTTATAAAAGAGATACTTGCCGTTGTCCATCATCTCGCTTGCCGCGAAATCGAGTGCAATGTAGACGTCTTTCCCCGGAGTGTAGTTGGCCTTCGTGATGGCTTCCAGGATGACTTCGATGGCCTCATCATTGGACTTGAGGTTCGG
>PMCM01000131.1 GCA_003154155.1 Ignavibacteriota bacterium
ATAATCTATTGACTATTGTCTACCGGTCTTCCCCGACACGAACCTGCTCCCCTTCACAAAAAACCTCCACTGCTGCTCTCGTGCCTTCGAGATTCCCACCCGGGGTGAACGTGCAATCATGTCATCCACCAACGGCGCGTCCCGGCGTTCGATCCATATCTCGCCGCGGCAGAGGTCGGTCCCGTTCTCTTTTCGTGCGATCCCGAAGGCCTGGCAGAGTTTCGCCGGGCCGCTGCAAAGGGCTTCGAGCTTCATCACCGGCAACGTTCTGTTCTCTGCAAGTACCGTCAGGCCGTCCACCGGTTCCAGGGCGCGCAGCAACACCGCGTGCGGGGTCCCGGCCGGACCGGTCACGACATTACCGCAGAAGTGCATGCCGTAGGTGAAATAGACGTAGAGGTGGCCCCCTTTCATGAACATGACTTCGTTGCGCGGCGTCCGGCCACGGTACGCATGGCTGGCGGGATCGTCGGGGCCCAGGTACGCTTCGACTTCGACAATCCTGCCCGCCAGGACGGCGCGGCCGGTCTTGCGTACCAGATACAAGCCGAGAAGTTGCCTCGCGACATCCAGTGCGGGCTGCAGATAAAATGAGCGGGGGAGTCGTCGATGGGGCATGGAGGCGTGGATCCCGTAAAACGGCTCCGCGGGCCGCCAAGGGCGGCCCGCGGAACGCTTTCAAATAAACGTATACGTGAATCCGAAGGCCAGCACTTCTTTCACCTGCGTGCGTGGACTTGCCGCCCGTTCATTGATCAACTGGACGTTCAGCATGACGGCAAGGTACTTGTTGATCTTTGCCGTTACGGTGTTGTCGTTCCGGAGAATCACCTGATCGAGCTTGTTGAAGGCATCGAACAACTCGAGCTTGGAATTCAGCGTGACGTTATCATCGATCTTCAACCCCAGTTCGGTGACGGACTCGAGCCCTCCATCGACCTTGGTTTTCTCAATGCCGGGCGTCGTCGGATCGTCGGCGTAGACCGGGAAGTTAGAGGTCAGGATCTCCCTGAGACCCGTGCCGATTCGCGTCTTCAGCTGGGGGATCGGCTGATAGATGACCCCGGCAGTCTGGGTCATGTACGCAGGATCGAAGAAAGCCGACACGGCGGTGCCTGTGCCGGCCGCATCATACTTATACCCGCGCGCGAATTGAGTCTTTAGCGTGGCGGAGCCGTACGGATTGAGGATCGCCCCGACCTTGTACGTCAGGGTGGTTGAAAGATCGATCTTGTCATCGGTCTTCCGGAGGGTCTGATCTCCCAGCCGCGCCTGTCCGAACCCAAATCTGTAGCTTGTCTCCCAGTTCGTGCGTTCCTCTTCGAGGACGGACTTCCCATCCATGCCGACTGCCCACGAAAGGGCGTTGTCGCCGCCCTGGGTCCAATCGGTGAATGCTACCTGGGTGAGGGTGAGGCTGCCGACACTGGTGTGTTTCCAGCCGTACTTCGGGGTCTTTGCCGTATCCTGCTGGGCTTCGAGCGGCATGACCGCGGCGAGCATGAGAGTCAGAAGAACTGCAACAGTGAACGAACGCATCGGTGCTCCTTCCACATTCGTGATTAGTGCTTGCCGGCCTTGAGAAGATCGCGGATTTCGCCGAGCAGGACTTCCTGCTTGCTCGGTGCCGGCGGGGCTGCCGGCGCTTCAGCCTGCTTCTTGCGCAGAGCATTCATGCCGCGCACGAGGAGGAAGATGGCCAGGGCCACGATAATGAAATCCACAATGGTGTTAATGAAGACGCCGTACTTCAGAACCACCGCCGGCGAATCGGCGGCGGCCTGCCGGATCGTCACGCCAAGCGCGCTGAAATCCACCCCGCCGATCAAGAGGCCGAGGGGCGGCATGACGACGTCTGTGACAAGCGACGTAACGATCTTTCCGAACGCGGCACCGATGATGATACCGACCGCCATATCAACGACGTTCCCCTTCATGGCGAACGATTTGAATTCCTGGATCATGGACATGGTCGTGCTCCTTCAGAGTGAAAGACAAGACGGCGCGCGCCCGGAGAACTGCGGGCGCACGCCGATGACTGTATGTTTATTTGGTACGAAAGAATTCGATACGGCGGTTCTTCGCCTTGCCCTCAGGCGTTGTGTTGGGCGCCACGGGGTCGGCAGGGCCGTACCCTTTTGCAGTGACACGGTCTGCGGAAATACCCTTGGCGATCAACCAGGCCATGACAGACTCCGCGCGCGACTGCGACAGCTTCACGTTGGTAGAGGCCTTGCCGGCGTTGTCGGTGTATCCGCGAATCTCGACGCCGACTTCCGGGTTCTGTGCCAGCGTGTTGTAGGCCTGCTCCAGAACGGTCTCGGAGGAAGGGGTGATCACCGACTTCCCCGTTTCAAAAACCACACCTTCGAGAACAATGGCCTTCCCCGCTTCGATCTTCAGCTCTTCTTTCTTGGGCTTCGGAACATCGTCGGAAGGATCGAGAGGGTTCGTCCCGTTTGCCACTTCGGTGCCGTCGTTGACAGAGCCGCCATCCGTATCCGCTTTCAACGGATCCGTATGGTACTTCATGACCTCGTCCCCGTCCTTCAGGCCGTCGCCGTCCGTGTCCGCTTTCAACGGATCGGTGTGGTATTTCAGTACTTCATCCCCGTCACTCAGGCCATCACCGTCCGTGTCCGCCTTCAACGGATCCGTGTGGTATTTCATGACCTCATCGCCGTCATTCAGACCATCGCCGTCGGTATCGGCCTTGTTGGGATCGGTATGGTATTTCAGCACCTCGTCGCCGTCGCTCAGCCCATCGCCGTCGCTGTCCGCCTTGAGAGGGTTGGTCTTGTACTTGAATACCTCATCGCCGTCACTGAGACCGTCGCCGTCCGTGTCGGCAACCCTCGGGTTCGTGCCGAGCTGTTTTTCTTCGGCATTGGTCAGACCGTCACGGTCAGGATCGGCATTCGGACTCTCGCCGTAGATCGTGAGCCCGACCAGTCCGCTCAAATATGCGTCATTCTTTGTGGCGAGGATACCGTTGAGGTTCTTGGAAAATGTGTAGTTGTATCCGCCGCTCGCCTCGAGGACAATACCATCACTGAGCTTGACCTGTACGCCGATGCCGGCCGGTATGAACCCCGTCCATCCTTTCAGCGATGTCGCCGTGGGATTCGCCGGGGGTTGCTTGACGTCATAGTGGATGGCACCTCCGCCTGCGTACACATACGGATTCCATGCCTCGAATGCGAACGGACTGACCACGAAGCGGTAGTCGATAGGAATGACTTCGGTGAGGTAGTCGTCGCCGCCCATGCGGCTTACCCCAAAGCCGATTTCTCCGAGGAGAGCTTTGCTCAGCGGGTAACGAAGAAATCCGCGGGTCATGAACTGCGAAGAGTTGCTTGTGACATCCGTTACGCCGAGCGTTGCGCCGACGCCAATGCCCATGCTCATGCCCTGTTCCCGAAGTTGTGACACGGCCCCGGAAGAAAGCATGACCCCCACGACCAGCAGGGCAGTGAGACGGTTTTTGGATTTCATGGTTGACTCCTTGATGTGGATGTAGTGGTCCGCCGAAACACACGACGACGACACCGTCGCCCAAAACGACTGTACCCTGGAAGCTGCTGCCGCGTGTGTGTCAGGTGTCCCGCGAAATGACGAGCGGGGCAGGGAGATAGGCGATATGCCATAGGTGAAGCAGGACTATTGCATCCCTGGTGACATCAAAACATATGCCGGGTGTGAAAGGTTCCCCAAAAATCCGCCCGCCCATGCCCCCTTCTCCTACGATGCCGGATCAACGTCCCGGAAGAGGCGCCCCGAGATCCTTCGCGTACCGCGCGATGAGTGCGTCGAGGTCCGATTCCGAAAGGCCGGTGCCGTACGCGTGCCGGTGCTCCCCTTCTGTGGCTGCTCCCTGAACGCCCGCAGGCGCGTTCACAGCAACCGTACGCCCTTCGATCTGCCCGATCCACCCGGGCACAGACGGAGGAACGTCCGTCTCGCCGGGATTCACCGGATGTGTTTCAAACGCCAGGCGCTTGATATTCATCAGATGACGTGCGGACACGTTGTCGGAGACGATGGAACCTCCCCAGGTGCCCGGACCAAGGGTCATGGAGGGATCAAGACCGGTGGTGTAGCCTACGGCGCCGAGCGCCGATTGCGTGTTCACCATGATTCTGAACGCCGGTTTTTCCATGGCAAACTTCATGATGATGTCCCGGTCGGCCGAATGGATGACCATCGAATGTCCGATGCCGCCGAACTCCAGCAGCTCGATGCAACGGTGGCATGCTTCGCGCCATCCGTCGACGGTGTAAAACGAGAGGACGGGGGAGAGCTTCTCGCGCGACAGGGGCACTGCGCGTCCGACAGCGTCCAGTTCAGCGACGAGCACGGTCGTGTGTGCCGGCGCGGTGATCCCGGCCCGCTGCGCAATCTGCAGCGCGGATTTGCCTACCACCCCGGGATTGAGGGCGCCGCGGTCGTCGAACAGCAAGCGGGAGAGCCGCTCTTTCTCCTCACCGGCGACGAAATGGGCGCCGCGCCGCAAGCACTCCTCCACCACCGCGCGCTTGACCGGCGCGTCACAAACCAGAGCCGATTCCGTCGAGCAGAGCACACCATAGTCGAACACTTTGCCCGAGATGATGTCGGCGACCGCTTTGGACACGTTGGCGGTTCGTTCGATGAATGCCGGCACGTTGCCCGCACCCACGCCGTACGCCGGCTTTCCCGCACTGTACGCCGCTTTGACCATGGCGTGGCTGCCCGTTGCGAGGATAACCGACGTGAGCTTGTGCCGCATGAGTTCCTCTGTCCCCTCTGCGGTCACGGCGGAAAGGCAGACCATGAGGTTCCGCGGCGCTCCCGCCTGTTCTGCGGCGTCGCGCAGAATATTCATGGCCTCCACCGTGCACCGTGTGGCATTGGGGTGCGGACTGGCGACGATGCCGTTGCGTGCTTTGACGGAAATGATCGCCTTGAACATCACGGTGGAGGTCGGATTGGTCGAGGGGATCAGCGCTGCCACAATGCCCATCGGCTCGGCGATCCGGATAACCTTACGTTCGCGGTCCTCGTCGATGATCCCGACGGTCTTCAGGGATGCGATCGACTCCCACACGCGCCGCGTCGCGAATTCGTTCTTCGTCTGTTTGTCTTCGGCCTTTCCGAATCCGGTCTCCTCGCATGCCAGACGCCCCAGGCGTCCGGCGGCGGCAAAACCGGCATCCGCCATCGCCCGCACAATGCGGTCCACCTGCTCCTGCGTATAGCCGCGGAATTCCAACTGCGCCTGCTTCACGGCGTGGAGGGCGGTGCGAACTTCCTGCATGGACTGAAGATCGTTGTCGAGAGCCATGGCGTCACCTGAACAGTGATTCCTGGGCCGAAGCGGGCGGCCCGAGTCCGAAATGCTTGTATGCGAGTGCCGTGGCTTCCCGCCCGCGCGGCGTGCGCTTGAGGAATCCTTCCTGGATGAGATACGGTTCGTACACCTCTTCGATCGTGCCGGGCTCCTCGCCGACCGCCACGGCAAGGGTGTTGATGCCGACGGGACCGCCGTTGTACTTCTCGAGCATGCACAGCAGAATCCGCTTGTCCATTTCGTCCAGTCCGTGATCGTCCACCTCCAGTGCAAGAAGCGCGTGGTTGGCGACCGCACGGGCGATCACGCCGTGATGGTGGGCGAGGGCCGGGTCGGCCTGCGCGAAATCGCGGCAACGCCGGAGGAGACGGTTGGCAATCCGCGGTGTGCCGCGCGACCGGCGCGCAATCTCCTGGATACCGTCGTCGTCAATCCGGACGTTGAGAATGCGCGCGGAACGGCGGATGATCACGGCAAGCGTGTCGCTGGTGTAATAGTCCAGCCGGTTGGTGACGCCGAAACGTGCCCGCAGCGGAGCCGTGAGGAGGCCCGCCCGGGTGGTGGCCCCGATCAGGGTGTAGCGGGGGAGCGAAAGCTGGATGCTCCGGGCATTGGGTCCGGAATCGATCATGATGTCAAGACGGAAGTCTTCCATGGCGGAATAGAGATACTCCTCCACCACGGGGTTCAGACGGTGAATCTCGTCAATGAAAAGAACGTCGCCCTCCTGGAGATTCGTCAACAGTCCGGCGAGATCGCCGGGCTTGTCCAGCACGGGTCCTGACGTCGACTTGAGCGCCGTGCCCATCTCGTTGGCGATGATATGGGCGAGCGTGGTCTTGCCCAGACCGGGAGGGCCGGTCAGGAGCACATGGTCGAGCGATTCTCCCCGCTGCCGGGCCGCCGTGATGAAGACGCGCAAATTGTCCACGATCTTCTTCTGGCCGTGGAAATCACCGAACGTCAGCGGCCGCAGGGCCTGGTCAAGCTCCGCGTCGTTCTCGATGCGTTCCGGGTTGGTATGATCTGTCTTGCGTTTCACGAAAGGGAAGTGCTCTGGGCAGTGTCAGATAAAAGGTACACGAAGGTCGAGAGAATAGCAACGCGCCGCGCACTCACCCCGCCGCGTGACGCAGCGCAGCCTTGATCAGCGACTCGACCGAGGGGGATGCGTCGCGCATCTCTTCGAGCGCAGCGCGCAACGCGCGATCGGCCGTTGTGCGATTGTAGCCGAGCGACGTCAGGGCCAGCAGCGCCTCTGTGCGCAATGCCCCCTGCGCATCGGCAGGGAAGGCCGACCCCGGGAGGGTCGTCTCCAGTTTGCCCATTTTCTCCCGGAGTTCAACAACCAGGCGGTCGGCAAGTTTCCGGCCGACGCCGGGAATAGCCGTCAATGCGTGCGTGTTGCCGGTCGCAATGTGCCCCTTCAGGTCGGAGGAAGAAATACCGGAAAGGATCCCCTGCGCCATCTTCGGGCCGATCCCCGTCACCGACAGCAACAGGCGGAACAAGGATCGCTCTTCCTCGCTCGCAAAGCCATAGAGCTGCAACTGGTCCTCCCGCACATGGAGATGCGTGAACAGCTCCACCGTTGACTGCAACGCACCGAGCCGTTCATAGGTCGAAAGGGGAATGTGTACGCCGAACCCTACCCCCTGCACGTCAACCACCACGTCGGTGGGAGACTTGCCGATCAGCGTGCCGCGGAGACGGGAGATCATGATTTCACCTTTTCGGGGTGTGCCGTGACGTACGCTCGCCAGTCGCGGTGATGCGCTCCGGGAGAAGCACGCCTGTGGAGATGGCACAGGGCGATGGCGATCGCATCGGAGGTGTCCGACCGCATCCGCGACGGATCCAGGCCGAGAAGCGCCTTGACCATGTACTGGACCTGGTCTTTGGAGGCATTCCCGTTTCCCACAACCGATTTCTTGACTTCCCTTGGGGTGTACTCGGCAGGCGTCAGACCGTGTTGCATGGCTGCAAGCAGGCAGACCCCGCGTGCGTGGCCCAGTTTCAGCGCTGACTGTGCATTTTTGCCGTAGAACGCGCTCTCAATAGCACATTGGTCGGGCGCGTGCTCGGCGATCACCTCCAGCAGGCGGGTGTGGATCGTGTGCAGGCGTTCAGGAAGGCTGCTGCCTGAAGGATTGGTGATCGCCCCGGAGGCCACAAGCCGAAGCGCGGATCCCCGCCTGGCAACGACACCGAATCCGGTCACGAGGGTGCCCGGATCGATCCCGAGAACCACCGTGGCCGGAAAGGGGGGGCGTCCGGCGTTAGTTGCTGAGCGTCGCAAGTTCCTTGTCGTCGATGTCGAAGTTGGCATACACGTTTTGCACGTCGTCATGCTCTTCGAGCGCTTCCATCAACTTCATCATGTTCTCGGCATCTTTGCCGGTGATCTTCACCGTATTTTGCGGCACCATCTGCAGTGCGGCGCTTTCGACCAGGATGCCCTTGTCCTCAATGGCCTTCTTCACCGCGTCGAACGAATGGGGGGCCGTGGTGATTGCGTACAGGTCAGGCTCCGTCTGCATGTCATCTGCACCGGCATCCAGAATGATGCCCAGCAGGTCATCTTCCGTGAAGGCCAGCTTTTGTCCGGTTTTGGGGATCACGATCGACCCCTTCCGCT
Organism: Ignavibacteriota bacterium; assembly: GCA_003154155.1. Lineage (GTDB taxonomy): Bacteria > Bacteroidota > Ignavibacteria > UBA10030 > UBA6906 > Fen-1255. Next base: position 7,968 of record PMCM01000131.1, read on the forward strand.
GAAACATCCAGCCGACGCTTCCGCTCTGGCCAAGATTGCCGTTGCTGCGGGAAAACGTGTGGCGCATTTCCGAGACCGTTCTGTTGGCATTGTCGGTCACGGTTTCTACAAGGATCGCGACCCCGCCCGGGCCGTATCCTTCGTAGGTGACTTCCTCATACGCCACGCCAGGAAGCTCGCCGGTGCCTTTCTGGACGGCGCGCTTGATATTGTCCGCGGGCATGTTCGCCTGCTTGGCCGTCTGGATGGCGAGGCGGAGCCGCGGATTGCCTTCCGCGTTGCCGCCGCCCTGCCGGGCAGCGATGCTGATTTCCTTGATCAGGCGGGTGAACAGGCGGCCCCGGGCAGAATCCGTCGCTGCTTTTTTCCGCTTGATCGTTGCCCACTTCGAATGGCCTGACATGGTAGCTGTCTCCTTATCTTAACGTAGGTCCTTGATCTTCAACTGCGGGACGGGGTCGCCCGATCGCGATCCCGTTGGTGCATTCCATTCATTTTCTTCAACAGTGTACACGCACTCCAGGTCGCGGCGTCCCACCGGAATCCGGGGCAACATCTCGCCCAGCCCGAACCCGATGGCGTCAAATACGACGCCGTTCTGGCGAACCCGGAACCGGAGATGGTTCCGGCCGACAATGCGCGGGTTTCCCGCGACTTCCAGGTTGCGCGAGAGAAATGTCGGACGCGTGTTGTTTGGTCCGAAAGGTGCGAACTCGCGCAGCAATTTGATGAACCACGGTGTGATATCCGCGAGGGTGATCTCCAGATCGATCCGGATCTCGGGGGTCTTGAGCTCTTCCTTCATCAGATCCTTGACGGCGGCGTTGAACGCATCGCGGAATTCGTCGAGCCGGGTGAGCTCCACCGTGACCCCGGCAGCGTACTTATGCCCGCCGAACTGCAACAGTTTGTCTTCGCACCGCTTGAGCGCTTCATAGATGTCAAAACCGGAAACGCTCCGCGCCGACCCCTTGGCGACCCCGTCCACGGTGGCCATCATGATCGCGGGCTTGTAGTAGCGTTCCACCATGCGCGAGGCGACAATGCCGACGACCCCGGGATGCCAGTGTTCCTGATGCAGCACGATCGCCGGATCGGCGTCAAGGTCCAGGAATTCCTCTGCGAGTTGCTGCGCATCGGCGAACGTGTCTTCGTCGATCCGCCGCCGGTTGCGGTTTTCCTCCTCCAGCACCTGTGCCAGGGCACGGGCCTCTTCGGGATCTTCGGAGGTGAGCAAACGGACCGCACGGGTCGCGTCTCCCAGCCGCCCTACGGCATTGATCCGCGGTGCAAGGGCAAACACGATCTGCCCCGTCGTGATGTGGCCGGGACGGAGGCCTGCGCTCTCGATCAGCGCCTTGATGCCGGGGCGCGGCGCGGTGTTGATCGATTCCAGACCGATCTTCACGAGAATGCGGTTCTCGCCCGTCAGCGGGACGATGTCCGCCGTGCTCGCCAACGTCACAAAATCCAGATACGGGGTCACGAGCGATTCGTCGCCGAGCCGCTTCGCCAGTCCCTGGATCAGCTTGAAGCCGACGCCGCATCCGCTGAGAAATTTGAACGGATACGCTTCCCCGGGCTTGATCGGATCAAGCACCGCAAGCGCCAGAGGAAGGGTTTGCCCGGCCTCGTGGTGATCGCAGATGATGACGTCCAGGCCCTGCTGACTGGCATAGGCGATCTGGTCGACCGCGGTAATGCCGCAATCCACGGCCAGGAAGAGGGAGACGCCGAGCTCCACGGCCCGGTCAATTCCCTGATGAGAAATACCGTACCCTTCCCGCAACCGATCCGGGATATAGTACTCGACTGATCCGCCGCGTTCGCGGAGGAAGAGGTAGAGCATTGCTGCCCCGTTGGTGCCATCGACATCATAGTCGCCGAAGACGAACATCCGCTCCTTCTTCTCAATCGCGTTGAGAATACGCTCAACGGCCACTTCCATGCCATCAAGCGTAAACGGATCGTGGAGCTGGGAGAGCGAAGGACGAAAATACTCCTTCGCCTTGTCATAGTCCATGATCCCGCGATAGACCAGGATCTTGGCGATGCTTTCGGGGACATTAATGTCTTTGGCCAGGGTCGCAACAATGCCCGCATCCGGCGGATCAGCGATGATCCACCGGTGCTGCTTTACGATCTGGTGCACATGGTGCTCCGGTACGATGAACTGCCGCCAGCCCGTGTCACCACAGGCCAACAGCAGAGCAGGTCTGTAAGCCGAATTCTGTCTGCTCCGCGCGTGAACGCGAAGGAGGCAGCCATTTCTCTGGGCCGCGGATTGCTCCTTGGCTCTAGCGGCCTACCCGAGAGTAATTCCCCGCCGAAACGGGAAGTGAGACGAGCAGCCTCTCCTCTCTTATTTGGCCTTGCTCCGGGTGGGGTTTGTCGTGCCCCCGGGATTACTCCCGGGGCGGTGAGCTCTTACCTCGCCATTTCACCCTTATCCCTCACTCCTCCCGCAAAAGCTGCCGGAGGCGTGCGAGACGGTATATTTTCTGTGACACTTTCCGTTCCCGTCCGCTTGCGCGGCCGGGACCCCTGCTGTTCACGGGGCACCCTGCTCTACGGAGTTCGGACTTTCCTCATCCCGCTGAAGCGGAACGCGGCTGCCCGACCTGCTGCGTGATTGGTATATGTGAGTTAATACAAACTTGTTTTTTCGTCAATTCCCCGGTTGGCCAGACTATCGGCCTCGGCGTTCTGTTCGCGGGGAACATAGTTCAGTTCTAAGATGAACGGTGCCGCCGCACGAAGGCGTTGCACCTCCTCAAATTTCCGTTTCAGATGCGGATCCTTGACACGGTAGACGCCGTTTACCTGGCGCACCAGCAACTCACTGTCTGATTGCACCACCAGACGCGTGCACGCGACGCCCTGCATCCGCTGCAGCAACACCACCAGGGCGGAATACTCCGCCATGTTGTTTGTCGCGACGCCCAGATATCCCGCAATACGCAGGAGTTGCTCCCCCGCCTCATTCCACACAACCACTCCCACCCCACTCTCGCCCGGATTGCCTCGCGATGCTCCGTCAGTGGCGGCGTACAACGTCATACGGCATTGGTGCTGGTTTGTGCGATCTCATCGGAGACGATGATCCGGCCGCAACGCTCGCAGGTGTAGATACGGTCGTTTTTCCTCAATTCCAGGAGCTTCTGCGGCGGGACGCGATTATGACATCCGCCACAGGCCTGGCGCCGCACCGGGACCACCGCCGTGCCGCGCTTCGCCTTGCGGATCCGCTCGTAGGTAACGAGGTCGGGTTTGGTGATCCGTGCAACAAGCTTCTCGCGTTCGTGCGTGTACTGCAGCTCCTCGTCTTCGGTCGTTTTTGAGACCTCGGCAAGAGCCGCCCTCTTTTCCACCAGAACTTTCTCGAGTTCCTCGATCTTCTCGGCCGTCTCCTGCATCTTGGTGCGCGCGACGGTCGCCGCGGCCTCAAGCTGCTCCATCTCTTTCTCCAGCCGGGTGATCGTCTCGGCTGCCGTGTCCATCTCGCGGGTCAACGCGTCGTACTCCCGGTTCGTGCGGACCGCGAACTGTTGCTTCTTGTACTTTTCAAGGCGTTCCTTCAGCGACAGAATCTGCGTGTCCGCGTCGTCTCGTTGTACGAATGACTGCTTCATGTGTTGCTCAAAACCAGACCGCTCGGCGCCGAGGAGGGAGAGTTGTTCTTCGAGCGATTGCACTTCCCCGGGCAGATCGCCTTTGAGCTCCTGAAGCTCATCGAGATGTGAATCGACTTGTTGAAGGGCGTAGAGCTGCTGTAGCTTTGTTTTCAACGATGGCTCCTCATACGATGCTAGACATAGGCAACTGGATTTGTGNNTCGTGATGTCCCGCGTCAACGAGCGCAATGCGCCCCGCCGCGTCCTGAAAGCGGTGAAAGGAAATATCCGCCGTCACAAAAACATCCGCTCCCGCGGCAATGGCCTGCTCCACGAGCCCGCTGCCGCTTCCCCCGCAGACGGCAACGCGCGACACCATCGCATGCGGATCTCCCGTGTACCGGAGCACGCCTGTGCCCAGCACCCTCCGCACCGTGCGCAGAAATGCGGCGAGTGCGACGGGCCGGCGGAGTTCGCCGATCGCACCCATGCCGAACGCCGCGTGGACGTTGTCCAGCGGATAAACGTCGTAAGCCACTTCTTCATACGGATGCGCCGCACGCAGGGCGTCAATGACCGCCGGGAGACGGCGGCGCTCGACGGGCGTCTCCACCCGCACTTCGTCTACCTGTTCCAGGCGCCCGCGTTCTCCTACCGAGGGGGAAGCGGAGGCGTTGCCACGAAACGTACCGACACCGGCGGAACGGAATGCACACGCGGTGTAGTTGCCGATGACGCCCGCGCCGGCGTCCGCCATGGCCCGCGCCACACGATCGGCTTCGGCCGCCGGGACAAACGTTACCAGCTTCACATGCAGACGCAGGGAACGTTCCAGCGTGGCCGGCACCCGTACCCCCAGCACCTTGGCCAACGCATAACTCGTGCCGTCCGGTGCCGCATCCAGATTCGTGTGGGCGGCGATGGAGGCAATGGCCTTCCGCATCAGGGCTGTGACCGTGCGGCCGGCATGTGTGGCCGGCGTGACAGAGGAGAGTGGCGTGAACAAGAGGGGATGATGGCTGACAATCAGATTGGCACGACGGCGGAGGGCGTCGCGCACAACGCCTTCCGTCACGTCAAGGCAGATGAGTATGCCCTGCACGGTCATGCCGGGATCGCCGCATTGAATCCCGATGTTGTCATGCTCCCACGCCACCGTTCGCGGAGCCCATTCCTCAATGACCTGTTGAATGTCCCGCACGCGCATCACGTCAGACCTCTTCGCGGAAAAAAGAATCCCGCCGTGGGGCGGGATTCAGTGGTTGTGTGCTCGTGTGAAGACAGCTTCCGGTCGGTATAGGGCGTTTGTTTCACTGGTTCACGTGATACAACACTTTATCGAAAAACCGGCGATCGATGGCCGAAGGCAAACTCAGGACCTATAATATAGTCAACAGCGCATTCAGAATCAAGACCACTTTGCAGCGTTATTCACGCGGAAAATCAGGTCGTTCAAAATTCAGGTCGCGCAAACGGGAAATCTCCCTCTCCACAAGCGAAATATTCTCATCAATCGCATGCACCAGCCTGCTCTCCTCATCGCTCAGCGCCTGACGGGCAAGAATATCGGTGCTGATCTTGATGGCCGCCAGTGGATTGTTGAACTCGTGACACACGGTGACGACAAGCTCTTTGATCGCATCGGTGCGCTTGCGCGCAATCAGATCCGACTTCCTTTCCTCGGCGATCCGCCGCTTCAAATGGATCCGCTCGATGATATTCAGGATAGTCCGGGGGAGAACCGAATCGACTGTTTCATCCTTGATCAGGTAGTGCTCGACGCCGTATTTCATGACTTCGATCGCCAGCCTGAAATCACGGTTGGAAGTGAGGAAAATGATAGGTAAATCGACGTGCTGCTCGCGAATCTGACGCGTCAGCTGAAGTCCGTTCATGTCCGGGAGAAAGTAATCGACAACAATCAGGTCAATCGCGGGGGAAGAGGCGAGGAAGTCAAGGCAGGCCGCACCCTCCTGTTTCCAGGTCACCTGAAAGCGGGCTCCCTGGTATTTCGACAGGAGATGCCGGGCTACTGCCATATATGCCACGTCATCGTCGACGAACAGCAGTCTGATCGGTAGGCTGGGATCCATGCTCATCCAGTATAGCACAAACGAGGGAGAGTTGCAACTTCTTGACTTTCTGCAGTTCTTTGGGTATACTTTTGCGCATGGCCGGTCCACTAGATGGCGGAGCTAGCGGGGCGCAGGGCCGGAATCCCTTATTACTACGCTGGAGAGCGCTCTGATGGCCAAGAAACGTACGATCCTAGTCGTTGACGACGAAGATTCACTGCGCACCGTCCTTAGCAGCGAGCTGATCAACGAGGGATATGATGTGCGTACGGCTCCCGACGGTGATGATGCCATCCAAGAAATGGGCAAAACGCCGTTCGACCTCGTGCTTCTCGACATCAAAATGCCCCGGATGAACGGATTTGAAGTCCTGAAACATATCAAAGAGCAGCACGGGACAACGAAGGTCGTCATGCTCACGGGCTTTGCCGATCTGAAGAACGCCATCGAGTCGAAGAAGCTCGGCGCCGATGATTTCGTCAGCAAACCCTATGACCTGGTGGATCTGCTCACGACCATCGAACGCGTGCTTAGCGAATAGGCGCCGGCACCGGCCGGGGTGCGGGCCTGGTGCATGGTCCTTTTATGGCAAAGAAGTACAACCTGCTTGTAGTAGACGACGAAGAGCCTCTGCGGCAGCTGCTCGAAGCGGAGCTGGGCGATGCCGAAGAGTTCTCCGTGGACGTGGCCGCCGACGGCGGGGAAGCCATCAACCGCATTCAGGCCCAGGTCTATGACGTCATCCTCCTCGATATCCGCATGCCGCGCGTCAGCGGCATCGACGTGCTGAAGTTCGTCCAGGAATACTCCCCCACAACCCAAGTCATTATTCTCACCAATTACGCCGATATCAAGACGGCGATCCAGACCATCAAACTGGGCGCATACGATTTTCTGGCGAAGCCGTACGACATCGAAGAAATCTTCAATACGATTCACCGTGCCATCGAACGCCGGCAGCTCTTCATCGACAACAAGCTGATGAAGAGCGAACTCACACGCAGAGCGGGGACCAACGAACTGGTGGGACAGAGCCCGCCCTTCGTGCGCCTCGTGGATAATGCGACACGGTTCGCCGAGAGCGAATCGTTTATCCTGATTCAGGGTGCGAGCGGCACCGGCAAAGAGCTGATCGCCAACCTGATCCACCGGCGCAGCGCACGGAACAACCGGCCGTTTGTTGCGGTAAACTGCGCGTCCATCCCCGATGCACTCCTCGAAAGCGAGCTCTTCGGCCACGAAAAAGGCGCGTTCACGAATGCGTTCGCCGCGAAGCAGGGACTCGTAGAAGTCGCGAACGGCGGAACGCTGTTCCTCGACGAAGTCGGCGATATCAGCCCCGCAATCCAGCCGAAACTCCTGCGTTTTCTCGAAACCGGCGAGTTCCGCAGAGTCGGCGGGACTAACCTCCTGCGCGTGGATGTGCGCGTGGTGAGCGCGACGAACAAAAATCTCCGCGAAGAAGTCGCCGCCGGACGTTTTCGTGAAGATCTGCTCTACCGGCTGAATGTCATCACCCTGCAGATGCCGTCCCTCCGGGAACGCGCGGAAGATATTCCGCTCCTCGTGGAATACTTTCTGAAGATCAAGGCGAAATCGAAAAACGTCAAACAACTCTCTCCCGGCGCCCAGCGGCTGCTCACAACATATCCCTGGCCCGGCAACATCCGGGAACTCGAACATGTGATCGAGGGGGCGATTCTGCTCTCGTCGGGGGACCTGATCGAAGACAGCGATCTGCAGCTGTACGTCCAACGCCCTGCCGCACCGCCGACGTACCCGCTGCCGGAGTCCGGCTCACTGGAAGATCTCGAACGCCGGCATATTGAACGCGTGCTCGGGGAAAATCGTTATAACCGTGCACGCACGGCGGAACAGCTCGGCATCAGCAAGAAGACCCTGTATCTCAAGATTAAACGGTACGGTCTCGTCGTTCCCGAATGATGTCCCTGCGTTACGCGTTCACCGCGGTGCGTCGGGGCGCGGGTACCTTGCTTTTCACGCCCCCATTTTGGTATCTTGTTCAACTTACCCGCTCCGGTGCCACGCATGTCAAAATTCCACGGTGTCGATTACTTCGGTCTCGACGGACTCTTTGACGAAGAGGAACTCCTCGTCCGGTCGACCGTCCGACAGTTCGTCGATGAACGGATTCTGCCGGATATCGAAGACCATTACCGCAAGGGAACATTCCCGTCCGCTGCGATCCCGGCCATGGCGGATCTCGGCCTGTTCGGTGCGACGCTCCCGCCTGCGTACGGTTGCGCAGGCATGAACAACGTCGCGTACGGTCTCGCAATGCAGGAGCTGGAACGGGGCGACAGCGCGATCCGAAGCTTTGCGTCGGTGCAAAGCAGCCTCGTCATGTACCCGATCTTCGCCTACGGCACCGAAGACCAGAAGCGCACCTGGCTCCCCCGCCTGGCGTCCGGCAAAAGTATCGGGTGCTTCGGACTCACCGAACCGGACTTTGGTTCGAACCCGGGCGGCATGCTGACCCGGGCCGAGCACACCTCGGACGGCTTCCTCATCAACGGCGCGAAAATGTGGATCACGAACGGCACCGTGGCCGACGTCGCCGTGGTCTGGGCAAAACTCGACAATGTCATCCGGGGCTTCCTCCTGGAGAAGGGGACACCCGGTTTCACGGCACCGGAAATGAAGGGAAAACATTCGCTGCGGGCGTCGGTGACCTCGGAACTCGTCTTTCAGGATGTCCACATCCCCGCAGATCACCTCCTGCCCCTCGGCGAAGGGCTGCGCGCACCGCTGGCGTGCCTCAGCCAGGCACGCTACGGCATCGCCTGGGGGGCGATCGGATCGGCCATGGCCTGCTACCATGCCGCACTCGACTATGCCGGCAGCCGCATCCAGTTCGGGAAACCCATCGGCGCGTTCCAGCTCACCCAGGCCAAGCTGGTGGATATGGTGTCCGAAATTACCAAGGCACAGTTGCTCTGCCTGCAGCTCGGACGGCTGAAAGACAGCGGCCAGGTGCGCTTCCAGCAAATCTCCCTCGCAAAACGCAACAACGTGCACCAGGCCCTGAAGATCGCCCGCGAAGCCCGTACCATCCTCGGCGCAAATGGCATCCTGGATGAATACCCCGTCATGCGGCATGCCGCAAACCTCGAATCGGTGCTGACGTACGAAGGAACGCACGAAATGCATACGCTCATCGTGGGCGAAGACCTGACGGGCATTCCCGCATACACCTGAGAGTAAATCACTGAAGCATTCAATGCGCCCCGGACCCCTGTCGTGAAATCACACAAGATTATCGGCGAAGCCCTTACGTACGACGACGTCCTCCTCGTGCCCAACCACTCCACCGTCCTGCCCCGCGATGTCGATGTCCGGACGCGCTTGACGCGCGGCATCGCCATGAATATCCCGCTGATGAGCGCCGCGATGGATACCGTAACGGAATCGGCCATGGCCATCGCCATGGCCCGCGAAGGGGGGGTCGGCATCCTGCACAAAAACATGTCGGTCTCCCGGCAGGCCGAAGAAGTCGATCGCGTGAAACGATCGGAAAGCGGGATGATCCTCCAGCCCGTGACCGTGAAGGCAACTCAAAAAGTGCGGGATGTGCTCCTGCTGATGAACAAGTATAAGATCTCCGGCATCCCCGTCGTGGATGACCACCTCCGACTGATCGGCATCATTACCAACCGGGATCTCCGCTTCGAACCTGATGAAGACCAGATGGTGTCGGACATCATGACCCGCGAGCATCTCATCACCGCTCCGGTCGGCACCGGCCTGGAACAGGCCAAGCGGCTGCTGATGAAGTACAAGATCGAAAAACTCCCCGTGGTCGACAAGACGGGAGTGCTGAAAGGCCTGATCACCTTCAAGGACATCCTGAAAAAAATCCGCCATCCGCATGCCTGCAAGGATGAACACGGCCGGTTGCGCGTGGGCGCCGCCGTCGGCGTAACCGCCGATACCGCCGAACGCGTCGGCGCCCTGGTCAAAGCGGGGGTCGATCTGGTGATCGTCGACACCGCACACGGCCACTCGCAGGGGGTCATCGATACGGTCAAAGCAGTGCGGAAGAAATATCCCGCCCTGAATCTCGTGGCCGGAAATGTGGGAACGGCGGAAGGAACGCGCGCGCTGATCCGCGCCGGCGTCGACGCGGTGAAGGTCGGCATAGGCCCGGGATCCATCTGCACCACGCGCATCGTCGCCGGCATCGGCGTTCCTCAAATCACCGCCATCATGGAATGCGCGGGCGTTGCGGCAAAGGCCGGCGTGCCCGTCATCGCCGACGGGGGGATCAAGCAAACCGGGGATATCGCCAAAGCGATTGCGGCGGGAGCCGACAGCGTGATGATCGGCGGGCTGTTCGCCGGCGTCGACGAAAGCCCCGGAGAAAAAGTGCTGTACGAGGGCCGGAGCTACAAGATCTACCGCGGCATGGGCTCGATGGAGGCGATGAAAGCCGGGAGCAGAGACCGTTATTTCCAGGACGCCGAAGATGACCTCCAGAAACTGGTGCCGGAAGGCATCGAAGGACGCGTGCCCTTCAAAGGCGCCCTGGGTGAGACAATCTATCAGATGGTGGGTGGATTGCGGGCCGCCATGGGCTACAGCGGTGCGCGAACGATCCGCGAGCTGCAGGTCAAGGGACGGTTTGTGCGCATGACAGAGGCGGGTCTGCGCGAAAGCCATCCCCACGATATTACCATTACCAAAGAGGCACCGAATTACCACCTTCGCTGACGGCCGCCGGCGACCGGCGCGCCTGACCAGACTTGCACGCCTGCGGGCACGATTGCGAGAGGAGCAGGTCGATGCACTGGTGGTCTCCCTGCTCCCCAATGTCCGCTACCTGACGGGATTCACCGGATCCCACGGCATGGCCTTGGTCTCTGCCGCACATGCCTGGTTCCTCACCGACTCCCGGTACCGGCTTCAAGCCGCACACGAGGTCCGGGGGTTCCGGAGAATCGTCACCGCCCATGACCTGCTCGAGACTATCGCCGGCCTCGACCTGCCCAGGAACTGCAAGAGGCTGGCATTCGAATCGGAATCGGTGACATACGCCCAATACACCCGGTTTCGCGCCGCCCTCCGCCGCATCACCCTGGTCCCGACGCGGAATATGGTCGAAACGCTGGCGATTCCGAAAGAACCGGAAGAACTTGCGAGCATCGGGCGCGCGATTGCCATCACCGACCGCGTCTTCGGGGAGCTGCTCTCCTTCGTGCGGTCCGGAGTTGCGGAACGCGATATCGCGGCCGAAATCTCCTATCGCCACAGGCGCTACGGGGCGGACGGCGATGCTTTCGAGCCGATTGTCGCGAGCGGCGCGCGCGGCGCATTGCCCCATGCCCGGGCATCGGGGAAGCCAATCGCCCCCGGCGAATTTGTCACGATGGATTTTGGCTGTACCGTAGACGGCTATTGCGCTGATCTCACGAGAACTGTTGCGGTGGGACGGACCACGCCGGCTCAACGCCGCGTGTATGCCACCGTGCTCGCGGCGCAACGGGAAGCCCTCGACGCCGCACGGGCCGGAATGCCGGCACGTGAGCTCGACGCCATAGCCCGTATGCGCATCGCGGCGGACGGCTACGCGAAGTACTTCACCCATTCACTCGGCCACGGACTCGGCCTGCGTATCCATGAACGCCCGCGCATTTCCCCTCTCAGCACCGACCGCCTGGTGGTGGGGAGCGTGGTGACGATAGAACCAGGCATCTATATTCCCGAGCGCTGCGGCGTGCGGATCGAGGATGACATCGTGCTGACCTCCTCGGGATGCACAGTGCTCACCAGCGCACCGAAGGAGCTACTCACTCTCTGACTATGGTTCCCCAATCCGACTCTCCCCGCCGTGTTCTGGTGATCGCTTACTACTTCCCGCCGATGGGCCTCAGCGGAGTCCAGCGCACGTTGAAATTCGTGAAGTACTTCGCACAGTTCGGCTGGCACCCGACGGTGCTGACGGTGCAGCCGCGCGGCTACCTCGCCCAGGATGATTCGCTGCTGGAAGACCTGAAGGGGCACAACGTCACCGTCGTCCGCACGTCCGCCTCAGGCCCCGGGAAGCTCCTCTCCAGGAAGGAAACGGTCAGGTTTCCCTCCGAGTGGAGCAGAAAACTGCTCAGCCGCCTGAGCGACACGTTGTTCATCCCCGACAACAAAATCGGCTGGATGCGCAAGGCTGTGTCACGGGCCGCGGCGCTCGCGCGCGAAACCCCCTTCGATATGATCTTCGCAACCGCTCCGCCGTTCACCGATTTTCTGATCGGACGCGCACTGAAACGGAAACTCAATGTCCCGCTGGTGCTGGACTACCGGGACCCCTGGGTGGACTATCCGTTTAAGTTCTATCCGACGCCGCTGCACAAGTTGTTGAACGTCATCCTCGAACGCCGGGCACTCCGCGCCAGCAGCCACGTAGTCACCACCAACCGCAAAGTCAAAGAACTCATCTTGCGGCGGCACCGGTTCCTCGGTTACCACGATATCGACATCATCTCCCAGGGCTTCGACCCCGAAGACTTCCGGATCGCGCGTTCGTCGCCGCTCGACGCGCCGCAACGTCAGGCTATGCGCATGACCTACGCCGGGGTCTTCTGGGAAGACCGCAAGCCGGACTTCTTCCTCCGGGCGCTCGCCGACCTGATGAAGGAGCAACCCCGCCTGCGGGGCCGCATCGAAGCCCGCTTTGTCGGCAACTTCCGAGAAGAAAACAAGAAACTCGTTGCCCGCCTCGGTCTGCACGATGCCGTGACCGAAACGGGGTATTTGCCCCACATCGACTGCATCCGCGAACTCCTCGCCTCCGATGCGCTCTGGATGATCGTCGGCGACGAACTGGGCTCCCCCGGGAAAACGTACGAATATATCGGCGCGGGGAAACCTATCCTCGCATGCGCGCCGGAAGGCTTCATCAAGAACGCCGTGCTCGAAGCCGGCGGCATCGTGACCGCACCCAACGACGTCCCCGCAATCAAGGAAGCACTCATGAGCCTGTACACCCGTTGGGAACGGCACGAACTCCGCGGGCCCGCCCCCGAGGTGATCGAACGCTATGACCGCGTGATCCTCACACGATCGCTCGTGAAGATCTTTGAGTCACTCCTGTCCGAGGCCTGAAATGAACATTCTCGTACTCGGCCCCGGCGGCCGCGAACATGCACTCACGTGGGGGCTCGCGAAAAGCCCCGGGAGACACCGGGTGTTCTGCGCCCCGGGGAATCCGGGCATCGCACGGCACGCCGCGCTGGTCTCCCTTCCGCTGTCCGACCGCCGCGCGGTAGCTGACTGGGTTGTCAATGAACGCATTGACCTGACCGTCGTCGGCCCGGAACAGCCGCTCGCCGACGGCATCGTAGATGACTTTGCCGAACGGGGATTGCGTGTATTCGGTCCCGCCCGGCGTGCGGCCGAACTCGAATGGAGCAAGGCCTTCGCGAAGGAGTTCATGCAGCGTCACCGGATCCCGACCGCAACAAGCGTCACGTTCAGTCGGGGACAGGAACACGAGGCAGCCGCATACCTCCGCGATGTGCGGCTTCCGGTGGTGCTCAAGGCCGACGGACTGGCCGCGGGCAAAGGGGTGCTTATCTGTGCGACGCGCGACGAGGCGGAACGGGAGCTCGCCGGCATGCTCGCCGGCACAAGCTTCGGTGCGGCTGGCACCCGCGTTGTCGTGGAGGAATTCCTCACCGGCGAAGAGGCTTCGGTGTTCGCCGTAACCGACGGCAAGGACTATGTTCTCCTGGCGCCCGCGCAGGACCACAAACGCGCGCTGGACAACGATGCGGGGAAGAATACCGGCGGCATGGGCGCCTATGCCCCCGCCCCGGTCATGACCCCGGGGCTCCTGCAGCAGGTGGAACAGGATATTATCCGCCCCACACTGGACGGCATGGCCGCGGAAGGAAGGACCTATCGGGGATGTCTGTACGTAGGATTGATGATGACCCCCGACGGACCCAAAGTGATTGAGTATAATTCACGGTTCGGCGATCCCGAGACCCAGGTGGTGCTGCCGCTGTTTGCAGGCGATCTGGCCGGCCTGCTGTATGCATCTGCGGCCGGAGGCGTGGATGCCTTCCGGGATATGAGCTGGTCACCCCGCACGTCAGGAACCGCGGTCTGTGTTGTTCTGGCATCCGGCGGGTATCCTGATGCCTATGCATCAGGAAAGATTATCAGCGGAGTCGATCGCGTTGACGCGCTTCCCGGCATCGTTGCCTTCCATGCGGGAACACGTGTGCAGGGAGATGCACTCGTGACCTCCGGCGGCCGTGTGCTGGGAGTAACAGCGGTCCGTCCGGCGGGAACGATCGCCGACGCCATCCGCGATGCATACAGCGCGGTGGCGTTGATCTCCTTCGAAGGGATGCACTACCGGCACGATATCGGGCGCCGTGCCATTGACCATGCCCGTGGCAACCAGGACGAACACAAGGTAACCCCATGAACATACTCGTGACAGGCGGAGCCGGTTTCATCGGATCACATATCGTCGATGCGTATCTCGCGGACGGCCACCAGGTGACCGTTGTGGATAATCTCTCGACGGGGAAACGCGCAAACCTCAACCCCGGAGCCAGATTTTGCGAGGTCGACCTCCGCGACGCTGCGGCGCTGGGCGCCGTGATGGCGGGCCATACCTTTGACGTGGTCAATCATCATGCGGCGCAAATGGACATCCGGCGATCGGTCGCCGATCCCGTCTACGACGCTTCGGTGAATATCCTGGGCATGCTGACACTCATGGAACACTGCGTCCGGGCAGGCGTACGGCGCGTTGTTTTTGCCTCCAGCGGCGGTGCCGTCTATGGAGAACAGGAGACGTTTCCCGCATCCGAAAGCCATCCTACAAGGCCGATTTCCCCGTACGGTGTTGCGAAACTAACGACGGAGCAGTACTTGTTCTATTATGCGACAGTCTACGGCGTGGAACCGGTTGCGCTGCGGTATGCAAATGTTTACGGCCCGCGGCAGAATCCCGAAGGAGAAGCCGGAGTCGTGGCGATATTTGCCACCAGGATGCTCAAGGGGGGTGCACCGGTGATCAACGGCGACGGCGGTCAGACCCGCGACTACGTGTTCGTCGCCGACGTTGTGCGCGCCAACCGCCTTGCGCTCAAGGCGCGGGGCTTCCGCGCATACAACGTCGGCACGGGCGTCGAGACGGATGTCAACACCATCTTTAAGGTGCTCCGGGAGGCGACGGGGAGCACGTGCCCCGAAACCCATGGGGAAGCGAAGAAAGGGGAACAGCGACGGAGCGTGTTGGATTGCCGGTGCATCGGGCGCGATTTGGGGTGGGCGCCGGAGGTCACGCTGAAGGAAGGTCTGCGGCGCACGGTGGAGTTCTTCCGGCATTGACGAGAGACATCCTGCTGACGGCCGTGGCACTGATGCTCATGTGCCGGGCAGCAACGTGCCGGGGCCAGGATACGGCGGCGACCTCTCTTCCGGTCCCGCCCGTGCTGGAAGATGTGAACCCGCTGCAGGAAGCGGTGTTCCCCCTGCTGATCCCGCTGATCTTCAACAACGTCCAGGAGCTCAAGAGAAAGATCTGCGATGACGAGTTTGCCCGGATCAGAAGGGAGTGGGGCGACCGGTACGCGGTCGATGTTGTGTTCCGTTGGTCGGAACAGCTCTGCTGGAACAACAGGGCGATGGCGCTCTTCGTGGCATTCCTGGCGACCATCGAACACCGGCGAGTTGGGTTCCGCCTTCCCCTGCTGGGCCCCCTGATCTGGCTCCCCCTCAGCGGGGAATTTACCGATGAATTCCAGGCGCGCGTGGCGCTCCTGCCCGCGCACATGTTTCCGGACTCCCCCGCGGATGACTACGGCGACAAGGACAAACTGCAGCATTTCTTCGGTTCGGCGTTTCTGGATTACGTCTTCGGCGGTTCCGACCCCGCAGAACGCGTGGGCGATTTCATCGAGTGGGGAGAAGATGCTTTTGTCATCGAAGGGTCATACGACATCCGAGACCTGGAGGCGAACCATCGCGGCCGCCGCTTTGCAGAACGGCTGCGGGACGACCATGCGGCGCTCCCGTCGGCGGAGATGAACACACCACTTTCCCCCGATCCCGCTGCGCCGTAGCGCGTGCACCGCTGCGCATCAAGAAGGAACCGGTGAGACAATCCCTATGAAAACCGTTCTGGTGGTGGATGACGAACGATCCGTGCGCGACTCGATCCGCATGATCCTCGAATATGAAAAATTCAGCGTCGTGTTCGCCGAAGACGGCCCCGCGGCGATCGCCCGCGCACAGGCGGGAGGCATCGATCTTGTGCTCCTCGATATCAAAATGCCCGGCATTGACGGCATGCGGGTGCTCCAGGTCCTCCGCGAGGCCTCACCGGCACTCCCCGTGGTGATGATCTCCGGGCACGGGACCATCGAAACCGCCGTGGAGGCGACGCGACTCGGTGCGTACGATTTTCTTCCCAAACCGATAGACCGCGAGCGGTTGATCATTGTCGTACGCAACGCCACCGAATACAAACACCTGCGCGAACAGGTGGAACGCAAAACCCGCATCATCGGCGAAACGCAAGTGATGAAGGATCTGCTGGTGCTGATCGAACGCGTGGCCCCGACAGAAGCGCGCGTACTGATCACGGGCGACAACGGTTCCGGCAAGGAACTGGTTGCGCAGGCCATCCACCGGCTGAGCAAACGATCAGTCGAGCAGCTGATCGAAGTGAACTGCGCCGCGATCCCGAATGAACTGATCGAATCGGAACTGTTCGGACACGAAAAAGGATCGTTCACCGGCGCTTCCAGCCAGCGGGTCGGCAAGTTTGAGCTCGCCGACCATGGCACGATCTTTCTGGATGAGATCGGCGACATGAGTCTCAATGCCCAGGCAAAGGTTCTCCGGGCACTGGAGGAAGGGAAGATCGAGCGGGTCGGCGGTTCACGGCAGATTCCCGTCGATGTGCGCGTGATCGCGGCGACGAATAAGAACCTCCTGGAAGCAGTCAGGACGGGTGCGTTCCGCGAAGACCTCTACCACCGGCTGAACGTCATCCCGATCAACGTACCCAGCCTGCGTGAACGCCGCGAAGACATCCCGCTGCTTGCCCGCGTGTTCGTGGATGACGTCTGCACGCAGAACGGCATGGCGGTGAAGACGATCTCTCCCAACGCACTGAGCCGATTGCAGGCAATGGATTGGAGCGGAAACGTCCGTGAACTGCGCAATACCATTGAGCGGCTGGTGATCATGACGCCGCGTGCCACCATCGAAGAGTCCGACATCGCCGCATCACCGTCGGCGCGGCGGGGAGAGGAGGATGACCTGCTGGTGGAAGGCCTGACGTTCCAGGAATTCAAAGACCGGGCCGAAGCAGCGTTTATCAGGAAACAGCTCGAAGCGTCGGGATGGAATGTGAGCAAGACTGCGGAGGCCTTGCAAATCCAACGCAGTCATCTGTACAGCAAGATGAAGAAATATGGCCTGGAACGGCTATGATCGCCCGTCCCCCCGTGGCTGATGTTCCCGCTGCCTGACCACTTCGTACATCCCGAGAGCCCCTGCCACCGAGACGTTGAGCGAACCGACCTTGCCGAACAGCGGTATGCGGATCAAATGGTCGCAGTGTTCTTTGACCAGGCGCCTGATCCCGTGACCTTCATTCCCCACCACCAGTACGACCGGCACACGGTAGTCCGGTTCGTCGTACATCTTCTCTCCTTCGGCCGCCAGCCCCACAATCCAGAACCCCGCTTCCTTGAGCCGTTGAATGGTCGTGACGATGTTCGTTACTTCGGTGATCGGGATATGTTCCGTTGCCCCCGCGGAGGCTTTCACTACCGATCCGGTGATGCTGGCGGCATGATGTTTGGGGATGATGACACACTGGACGCCGGCACATTCCGCCGTGCGGACGAGTGCGCCGAGATTCTGGGGATCTTCGATCTGATCCAGGATGAGCAGGAAACCGGTGGCGTTCCGTTCGCCGAGCACGACCAGGATCTGATCGAGGTCGGCGGTGGGGCGGACCGGGATGAAGGCGATGACGCCCTGTGTTGTGGCGTCCACCGCCAGCTGGCGGAATGTCTGGCGGTCGATTTCCGTCAGCGTGACACCCCGTTCTTCGGCGAGGCGGCGGATCTCGTCGATGATTCCGCCCCGGATGCCCTGAAGAATGCCGATCCGCTCGATCGGCTTTCCCGATTTGAGGGCTTCAATGATGGGCTTCCGCCCGGTCAGCATCTGTGCCATGGCGTCGTGCGGGGGACTATCCCGTGCTCTTTGTAGGTGGAGTGCCGCGCCGCTGGAGGTAGACGAACCCCCCCAGCGCAATGACAAACAGGACAATGCTGAAGAGTTGCGCTTCCGAAAGCCCGCCGAGCAGGCGCGGGTTCAGCCGGAGGAATTCGACAAAGAAACGGAATACGCTTGCCAGCATGACGTAGCACATGAACAACGTGCCATCGACGGTGAGACGGTTGCGCAACCAGAACAGCAGCCCGAAGCCGGCGCAGCCGAGCACGAATTCATACAAGGGCGTCGGATGGAGAGGGGTGCTTTCGTCAAAACGGGTATAAAAGTTGCCCATCCGGTCCTTGCCCGCGACAAGCACACGCAGGGAATCGTACTTCCACTCGGCACGCTGTTCGGGATGATATTGGAAATATTCCTGGAGGGCCCGCGACGGCTTCGCCACACCCTGGGCATAGATCGTCCCCCAGGGCAGATGCGTCGGCGCGCCATAGTCACCGTCTCCTGCAAGGTGGCAGCCGATCCGGCCGACTCCGTACGCAAGAATAAGCGCCATGCCCAGCCCGTCCCAGACTTTCAAAAACGGTATGCGTTTGGACCGGATGAACACGGAGACCGCCAGGAGGGCGAGAAGAAATCCGCCGTACCAGGTGAGGCCGCCGGCGGAGAACGCCATGCCGAAGGGATCCCGCACGAACGAATCCCACTCCTCGATGAGGTAGAGGATCTTGGCTCCGCCGATGCCGAAAATGACGGCAAGAAATGTGATGGTGTTTGCCACGCCGGGGTCGATCGCGCTCCGTTTCAGATGCAGGGCAAGGATATAGCTGCCGAGCAGGAACGAGATGCCCAGCATCAGACCGTAACTGTAGACATGCAACGGACCGATGGTGAAGAGGACGGGAATCATGCAGGCGACTCAGGTTGTTGACGATGTCCAGCGTGCCGCTTCGGTCGTCAGCTCGACGAACGGACTGCGCGGCGACTTGACGATTTCAATCTTTTTTGCGGAAATGCGGATGGTGAAGGTGTTGACGCGGCCGTCGATGCCTCCGATCACGAGCGAATACAACCCCTTGAGCCCTTCATAGTCGTGTTGATACCGGGCCGTTCCCGACTGGGGGAGCGTCAGATGGGGCGTCTTGAACCCGAGCACCGAAAGCTGGATCAGCCCTGGCCCGATGTTCTCGCCGACGGAAAGCTCGTAGCGGAATGTCGCAAACGTCTTGGTGGTTTCCAGGACGATGCGCGTGACAATCTGCTGCGTGCGCTCGGCAAGATGCGGGGTGACGAGAAGGCGGTACTCCGGATCCTTCTTCTCGGGTGCGGCCGTGCGCCGGGTTGCGCGCGGCTCAGAGGTCGAAATATGTGTCTTCTTCGCGATGGAAAAGGTCCAGGATTTCTTTTGCGCTGGTGGTGGCAAGCAATTGAGTGCGGAACTCTTCTTTGTTCATCAACCGGGAGATCCGGCTGAGCAGCTTGATGTGCGGGCCGACAAGATTGTCCTTGCCGACAAGAAGGAAGACAAGCCGGACAGGTTTCTCGTCGAGGGAATCGTAGTCGATCTCGCGTTCCGTGACCGCAAAACCGGCGACAATGTCGGTCACCGCATCGGTTTTGCCGTGGGGGATGGCAAACCCGTTCCCCACGCCCGTCGACATGATCTTCTCGCGCTCAAAGATGGCGCTGCGGACTTTCGCCTTGTCGAGCACTTTCGGCGACGTGGCAACGAGATCCACCATCGCATCGATGATCTCCTGCTTAGTCGTACCCTTCATCCGGGAGATGACCAGGTCTTCGGTGAGGATGTCGCTGATTTTCATGGGACGGCGGTTCTCCTATGCTTCATCGCGCCAGGCGATGACCCTTTGTTCATACTGGTGGACCAGACGGTCCGCTGTCTGTTGATCCTCGGCCTCCGCGCTGACATGAAACAGGGGACGTTCCTTGTCGGGAATCAGGAGGACGGAAAGCCCTTCCGTGCGGTCATCGAAGTAGACCTTAATGCCATCGACAAGATCCCGGCGCTTCCCTTCGGTAAATGCCATGATATGGCGCATCACCTTCCCCTTGTGTTCCCAGGAGCAGTTGACCGCCCGGCGCGCGTAATGCAGCCGCGGGATTTCTGCGTCGAATGCCCCGATCCGCTTGTCGGCCTTCGCCATCATTTCCAGCACCTTCGCCAGACTGTACATGGCATCGGTGGCAAAAAAGAAATCCGTGAAGATGAACCCGCCCTTCGTGCCGCCGATAAACCGGACGTTCTTGTTGGACGCTGCTTCCATCATCGCCAGATGGCTGTTGCGGGTCTTCACGACCTTGACACCCCGCCGCTGGGCGATCATGTCGATTTCACCGGACGAGGTGATCGGTACGGCAATGGAGTCGACATGCTGGTGCGTCTGCAGGAACATGTCGGACACCACCGTGAGGAGACGATCGCTCTCCACCATCGCACCGTTTTCGTTCACCAGGAAAAGCCGCTCGCCGCCGCCGTCAATCAGGCATCCGATATCGTACTTCAACGACGTCACAATGTGCGAGAGCTGCTTCATCGAGTATTCGAACTCGTATTTGTCCCGGGTCAGCTTCTTGGCATCCAGGTGCGCGTTCAGTGCGACAACCTGGCAATCGAACGAACCGAGGATCACGGGAAAAATCGTCGAGGCGACACCGTTGGAATAGTCGATCACCAGCTTGAACTTCTTCCGGTTGATCGCCTCCACGTCCAGTGATGTGAGAAACTTGTCCTTGTACGCCTCGGTGGTTCGTTCCGGGAAGGAAATGGAACCGACCTTTTCCCGGGGCGCCCGTGCNNAGATCCTTGCCGTTGGCATCGAAGAAGATGATGTCCGTGAGGTTTTTATCCGTCGGATTCCGCCGTACATGGATCCCCCCTGCCTCCTTGCCGCTGCTCAGCTCATGACGGAGCAGGGGGATCGACAGCGCCCGGAGATCATACGTGTTCACGCCCGCTGACACGAGTCCGCACAGGAGCGCGCGGTTCATCATGCGGGAGACATTGTCCGAGTCACGGCAGGTGACCACGGTCTTCCCGGCCCCGATGAAGGCCCCGTACGCCGCCCCCAGTTTCGCCCCGAATTCCGGGTTCATTTCGATGTTCGACAGGCCGGTGACGCGCGAGTCGGTGAACAGCTCGCGCAACCATTTGTCTTCCCAGACAAGGCTGCGGGTCAACACCGCGCCCTCTTCCACGACTTTCTCCGGCCATAATTTGATGTTGGCCGTCAGCCGCGCACCGCGCCCGATCCAGCATCCGTCCCCCACGAACACGTTTTCCGCTACGACAGTCTTCTCCCCGACGGAACACTTGGAACAGATCACGTCGGTGGACAGCTCGCTGCTGTGGCCGATCACCACGTCGCTCCAGACAACCGAATTGCTGATCATCGCGCCCGGACCAAGTACGCAGTTGTCCCCGATCACGGTGTTGGAGAGCTTGACGCCCTCCCCGATCGTGCAGTTCCGGCCGATCACCACCCTGCCACTGATCTGCACCGACGCCGGATCGATGCGCGAGCCTTCACCGATCCATGCATTCCCGGTGAGCACCCCGGGGATGTCGACGTTGACGTTGCCGTTCAGGACATCGATGTGTGCGTCCTGGTATTCGTTGAGGTTGCC
>PMCM01000135.1 GCA_003154155.1 Ignavibacteriota bacterium
CGGTCCTGCCACCCCGCGTCAAACCGCGCGGAATTGAGATACGTTCCCCAGTAGGTGTACGGATACATGCATGCGGTGATATCCAGGCCTGCGGCGCGTGCGGAATCGATCATGCCGAGCGACTGCTCCATCGAGAATGTGCCGCCGGTGCTGTTGAGGTGATCGATATGGACCGATGCATGTGTCATGCGCGCGTCGTCGATAATCTCCCTGAGCGCATCGATATTGGTTCCCGGTTCCTGCATATCGGAGTAGCGCGCATGAAAGAAGACCGGCACGCCGTAGCGTGCCGCCAGGGTCATCGCAGGCACGATTTCCTCGCGGGAAACACCCGGGACGTATTCGAGAGCGAAGGAGACGCCCAGGGCGCCGCGGCGGAGCGCTTCTTCCTCCGCAGCCAGTATCTTCGCGCGTGCCTCGGGCGAGGCCTTCTGGTACCGGTCGCGCACGTGACGAACCCTCGCTTCACTGTAGAAGAATGATGCGCCGTAATGCAGCGGGACCCGCTGTTTCTTGAACATGCCATACCACTTCTCCGGGTCTTCCGTGCCGCCATGCATCGCGAGTGCGGTGGTCACCCCATCGGCGATTTTCGTCCAGACCCCGGGCTCGACCGGGTTGTACGAGAGCAGATCGATGAAGCCCGGAGCGACGACCAACCCTTCCGCATGGATGACGTACCGCCCCGCGAGCGGTTGTGCGGAGATCGTCCCGATGGATCCGGCGGAAATCCCGATACTCATAACCGTGTCGGTCCCGCGGTCCGGGTCAAGAACCCGTCCTCCCGCAATCACGATATCATAGTACGGTTGTGTATGCTGCCGCCCCGGCGGATACGCAGCGGGAAGCGAGGTGGCGATGACGATCGACATCGCTGCGACAGCGAATGCTCTGCGGTGGACACGAAGTGTAGTCATAGTGGATCATGCATATTTCCCCCATGAGACGCAACGCCCTGCATGCCTTTGCAAGGGCTTGAAGTGGCAAGGTGTAGCACGCTGCTATTCGATTGATTGCGCATCGCTTACGCGTCTGGTGCCTCTTGTATGGGCATCGATGGTGTCACAGAATGTCTTCCGATCATGCTCCATGCTCGTGGCTCGGATGCATGCGACTCGTCTGACGTTGGATCGGATTGTTGGATCGGATGGCGGAAGGCCTTGACTCTGACCGAAAGGAAGGATATATTCGCATCCCTGATACCGGATGCCGGTACGGCTCAGGACAAGATCCAGGAGGTGTTCAGCCGGTTTTGGAGATCCTACGAGAGGTCACCATGATGCGTGCATCGATGTTTGCTTTGATGTTGCTCGTTGGTGTATGTGGTGCTATGGGGCAGGAATTTCCCGCCCCGGTCACTCCCTCTGCTGTCCCCCAGTATGCTCCGTGGTTTTCCCCCGATGTGCAGGCTCCGCTTCCTCTGGTGGCACGAACAGTGCCTGTGCAGGTGCTTGAACGCATGACATTGGAAGAAAGGGCGAATGCAGTGATCGCCATTGAACCGGGTCCCAGTGCGCCCGCCGCAGCCGTCACGCTGTGCCGCGACGTGGAAAGCACATGGCGCAGCGGCGACTATGAAGGCGCCATGACGAAACTCGCAGGTCTCGTGACCCTCGTTGACATGAAACAGGTGGAACTCTCAATCCAGTGGAAGACCCCGCGTCCTGTCACGGGAGCGAATCTGCTCGCACTCAATACACGCGTCGGCACGATCGACAGCGTGCGTGCGGTTGCGCTCACGACGGATTCTGCCAATACCAGGCTCTTTGCGATTTTGTCGCAGAGTGGCGACGGCTATGGCGGTTCCTGGCACGTGTTCATGTCCACAGACGGTGGATCGACGTGGACAAACCCGACGACGATCAGCCTTATCGGCAATGCGCCGAAAATCGGCGCGGCGCCAACCCATGGATACGTCTACGTCGGCTACGTCCCGCCCGGCGGCCAGACACTCCGGATCCGGCGCTTCACGATTCCCGATGGCGCGTATGCGCCCTTGACCAACGGGCTGGGTTATCTGGCGGCCGCGACGCTCACGGGAACCGACACCATCACCTCGCTCGCCGCCTCGTCGAACTACCTCACCTTCAACAATAGGCCCTATTTTGGGTTCTCAACGTCATCCCACAAAGCCCGGTTCGTGTGGAGTGATCCGACACGGGATTCTGTCTGGAGTGAAGTCTCCGACAGCGCAGCGACAAAGGTCAAAGGCGGCATTTCGATCGCGTACTGCATGACCCCCCCCAACCATCACCATTTCTTCATGTCCTATGCGGACACGCTTGCCAACATGTGCATCGACACCATCGACCAGGGCGGGTCACGGTTCATGCGTGCGTTTAGCTACGGTGGCGCGGACGGATTGACATCAATGAGCGGATACGGTGACACGGCCCTTTGCGCCTTCGATTACTACCGGGGCGGAACTGCGCATTTCCGGTATGTGATCACCTATGACGCCGGGAAGAACTGGAACTACGGCTTCCCGGAGGATACCACACAGACCCACGAATCCCCGGCAGCGATGCTGGAGCGTGGGCAGGGCATGGGCATATTCTACCGGTTCTACACCACGGCACGCGAAGGACGCTTCGTCTACAGGGGCTATCAGGGGCCCGGAGCGTGGTCCACGCCTGTTGCCGTGACGGACTACTCCCCGCACTACTGGCCGTACGGCATCGCAGCATTGGGTAACAAGACCTTTGGGATGCTCTATATTACCTACAACAGTTCCCCGGCACCGCAGGCTGCGATCTTCGTGAAATACCAAGCGGGGACAACCGGTGTGGCAGAATCATCACCGGTGTCACCAGGCACGTACAAACTCTATCAGAACTACCCCAACCCGTTCAACCCGGCGACGCAGATCAATTACGATCTTCCCGCAGCGGGCAGCGTGCGGATTGCCGTGTATGACATCATCGGCCGCGAGGTGGCAGTCCTCGTGAACAACAAGATGGAACCGGGGAGCCACTCCGTCACCTGGAATGCGCAGGGATTTGCCAGCGGTGTCTATTTCTGCCGCATCCAAGTCCGCCCTCCGGACTCCGCCATCGGGCGCGACTCCAAAGGCGGAGCGGGGCAATTCACCGCCGTCAACAAACTTGTTCTGATGAAGTGAGCGTGACGGCACTCTGAACGTCGTGGTGCGACGCAGAGCGCAGCCGTGATTTTTCAGCACAGAGTCGTGCATGCATTGACAGAAGGCCGGTGTTCGATCCCGGCCTTCCGTATTTTTTTCCCGGGTCCCGCCCGGCACAGTGCGCACACACGCTCGGGTTCCTTGCATCGCCAGACGCATTTCCGTATCTTACACGACCGTCCCACATCTAAAGAACCAGTATGCGTCTCAGCTCCGGCTTTGTCCCTACAGTCAAAGAAACTCCCGCAGATGCCGTTATCCCGAGCCACCAGCTCATGATCCGGGCAGGCATGATCCGTGCCCTCGCAGCCGGCATCTACACCTATCTGCCCCTCTGTTACCGGTCGATGAAGAAGGCAATGGAGATCATCCGTGAGGAAATGGACGCGATCGGTGCACAGGAGCTTCACCTGCCCGCGCTCAGCCCGATTGAGCTCTGGGAGGAGACGGGCCGTGTGAAGGCATTCGGCGACATCCTCTTCCACGTGAAGAACCGCCCGCTGGTCCTGGCTCCCACGCACGAAGAGGTCATCTGCTGGCTGGCGAAGAACCACGTCTCGTCGTACAAGGAAATGCCGCAGATCTGGTATCAGATCCAGACCAAATTCCGGAATGAGCCGCGCCCCCGGTCCGGCGTGCTTCGCGGCAGGCAGTTCACCATGAAGGACAGCTACAGCCTGGACGCAACGTGGGAAGGGCTCGACAAGAGCTACGATTTGCACGCCGCAGCGTACAAGAAGATTTTTTCCCGGTGCGGGTTGAAGTTCTTCGTGGTGGGAGCGTCGAGCGGCGCAATGGGCGGAACGGGCTCCCAGGAATTTATGATGGAATCGAACGCCGGCGAGGATGTGATCGCCGTGTCGGCTGACAACAGCTACGCCGCCAACGTCGAGGTGGCGACTTCCCGCATGGCCCCGGCCCTCCGTGAGGCCGTCAGCGCGCCGTTGAAGGAAGTGCATACGCCCGATATCAAGACCATCGATCAGGTGGCCGCATTTCTCAAGATCGATCATGCACGGTTGGCAAAATCCGTCGTCTGGTGGGCGGGGGAGACTCCTGTCCTTGCCCTCCTGTTGGGGAACGACGAGCTCAACGAAGCCAAGCTGATGACGGCGATGGGCGCCGAAGTCCGGCCCATCGAGCCGGAGAAACTCTTGCAGCTTACCGGGGCCGACGGCGGTTCCATCGGACCCGTCGGCCTGCGCGAACGCACTCCGGCGTCCGCAGCGTTCAAAATCATCGCCGACAACCGCCTGAAAGGCGCGAACAATCTGACAAGCGGCGCCAACAGGAACGACTATCATCTTATGAACATCGATCTCGAACGGGACTGCCGGATCGATGGGTACTTCGACCTCCGTACCATCCAGCCGGGTGAGGAGAGTCCGAACGGAACCGGCCCTCTCCGCGTCGTGAAAGGCGTGGAGCTCGGCCATATCTTCAAGCTGGGCACAAAGTACGCGGATGCGATGGGCGCAAAGTTCCTTGATGAACACGGCAAAGAACAGCCGATCATCATGGGGAGCTACGGGATCGGCGTCGAGCGCATCATTGCCTGCCACATCGAACAAAACCATGACGAGCAGGGGATTATCTGGGACAAGGCGCTCGCACCGTTCATGTTTCATCTGATCGCCGTGGGCACAAAGAGCAAAGCGGTTGCGGAGGCGGCGGAAGCTATCTATGCACAGATGGGGGCGGCACGACTTGAGGTGCTGTTCGACGACCGGGGTGACGTCAGCCCGGGATTTAAATTCAAAGATGCGGACCTCCTCGGCATGCCGTACCAGGTGATCGTCGGCGAGAAAAATCTCGCACAGGGAAAGGTGGAAATCAAGGAGCGGCGAAGCGGAGAGCGGACATTTGTTCCCAAGGAAGAGCTTCTGGAGCATCTGCGTCAACTGGCAGAGGCCTGACCAACGGTGCACGAGGAAACAGGGGATCGACGATGAACGGCAAGGCTTTCTATCTCGGCGGGAAGTGGAAGCACTCGGAAACGGTGCGGACGGTGAACAACCCGTTCGATGGACGTGTGGCGGGGGAAGTCTGCCAGGCAAGCCCTGCGGACATCACCGCCGCGATCACGGCGGCTCATGAGGCGTTCGCATACACGCGGCGCTTGAGTTCCATGGAGAAGCACCGGATTCTGACCGCAATCGCGGCAGGGGTAGAGGCCAGGAAAGAAGAATTCGCCCGGATGATCACTCTCGAAACCGGGAAACCGATCCGGCTCTCCCGCGTGGAAGCTGATCGGACGGTCTTCACCTTCTCCATCGCGGCGGAGGAATCGCGGCACATTGAAGGGACCGTGCTCCCGCTGGATCTGAACGCTCAATCCGTCGGGCGGTTCGGCCTGGTGAAGCGGTTCGCCCTGGGCCCGGTGGGGGCGATCACCCCCTTTAATTACCCGTTGAACCTCGTCGCACACAAGGTGGCACCGGCAATAGCTGCCGGGAATCCGGTTGTACTGAAACCGTCATCGAATTCCCCCCTTGTCTCCTTGCTCCTCGCAGAAGTGATCGACAAGACTGATCTTCCCAAAGGCGCGTTCAGTGTGATACCCTGCCGCGCAGATGAAAGCAGTCAACTTGTTTCAGATGAACGGATTAAGGCCCTGAGTTTCACGGGGAGTCCGGCAGTCGGCTGGCCGCTCAAATCCGCCGCGGGGAAGAAACGGGTTGTGCTTGAACTTGGCGGCAACGCGGGTGTTATTGTGGAGCCCGGAGTCGATCTCAAGAGCGCTGCACAAAAGATCGTCATGGCCGGTTTTTCCGGGGCCGGACAATCGTGCATTTCGGTCCAGCGCGTATTCCTCCACGAATCTATATGGGAGCATGCCCGGAAGGAGATCCTGGATGCGACGGCCGCACTGGTTGTGGGGGATCCCTTTGATGAAAAGACCCTTGTTGGCCCAATGATCACTGAGCAGGCGGCGATCAAGATTGAAGGATGGATTAGAGAAGCGGTGAATGCCGGAGCACGGCTTGCATGCGGGGGGACGCGCAGGGGTGCGTTGATGGCGCCCACGATTCTGGAGAACGTCCAGCCTGATATGAAAGTGAGCTGCATGGAAGCCTTTGCACCGCTCATCACGCTGGAGCGGTATTCCGAATTCGCGGAGGCGGTCCGACGAGTGAACGCATCCTCCTTTGGCCTCCAGGCGGGGCTCTTTACGAATGACCTTGGTCATGCTTTACATGCCTTTGAAGACCTTGAAGTGGGTGGCGTCGTACTGAATGATGTTCCCACTTACCGCATCGACCATATGCCCTATGGCGGCGTGAAAGACTCGGGGTTTGGGAGGGAAGGCATCCGTTATGCGATTGAAGAGATGATGGAGCTTAAGCTCCTTGTAGTAAGTCCCGCCTGAACAAGACACTACCTGGCTGTACTTCGGCAATCTTCGAGGGTTGCTTATCCTGTCCACAAAGCTCTCTGCAAAGATTGTGGAAAAGTTCCTCCCGGCCCCGCTTGACTTCGGCCGTGACGGGAACTAAGTTGGCCTATGATGAGGAGTCGTTCCCACTAAAGAGCGTATGAACCAATTCGTCCACTTACATAATCATTCCCACTACAGTCTGCTTGATGCTGCAACCCGCATCGACGACCTGATCTCGGAAGCCGTTGCGGAGAAGATGCCCGCAATTGCGCTGACCGATCACGGCGTCCTTTTCGGAGCCATCGAATTCTACAAGAAGGCCCGGAACGCTGGCATCAAGCCGATTATCGGCATGGAAGCGTATATCCTGACGAAGGGGAACCGGCAGGAAAAAACCACGCAGCAGACGGAGTCGGGGGGGAAACGGGGGGCATACCATCACCTGGTGCTCCTTGCGAAGGACTACACCGGCTACAAGAACCTCCTGAAGCTCTGCTCGATCGCCCATCTGGAGGGGTTCTACTACAAACCGCGCATTGACACCGAAGTGCTCCGGCAATACCGGGAAGGGCTTCTAGCCACCTCCGCGTGTGCCGGTGGCGTCGTCTCAGCGCACCTTGCCAACGGCAACGACCGGGAAGCGTATGAAGCGGCGGAGATCTACAAGGACATTTTTGGCCAAGACTTCTACATCGAGATCCAGGATCACGGGATCGACCGGGAGGCGATCATCCGCCGGAAGGCCCCGAAGCTGGCGCGCGAACTGGGGCTCAAGCTGGTGGCAACAAACGATATCCATTACCTGCGCCACGAGCATGCCATTGCCCATAACATCCTCCTGCTCATCCCCGACTCTACCAACAGCGGAACCCAGGATTATACCAAACTCAGATATCAGACAGACCAGGCTTACTTCAAGTCCACCAAGGAGATGACCGAACTCTTCAGAGATTTTCCTGAGGCCATATCCTCGACACTTGAGATAAACGAAAAATGCGACCTTCAGCTGTCACTCAAAGGCAACCGCATGCCCCAGTTCCCGATACCTGCCGATNNCTCTGGAGATCGCCGAGAAATGCAATTTGGAGATCGCGCTGAAAGGGAACTGCATGCCGCAGTTCCCGATCCCCGCAGATGCCGGCGTGGCAGATCTGGATCAGTATTTCGAGCAACTAGCCCGCGAGGGGTTTGCGGGACGGTATCCCTCTCCCAGCGATGACATGCTCCAGCGCCTGCAGCATGAGATCGCGGTCATCAAGAAGATGGGCTATGCCGG
>PMCM01000181.1 GCA_003154155.1 Ignavibacteriota bacterium
CAGGTCATCCAGCGCCCGGCCGAGACTCACACCCGGCGCGAGCTGCGCGGTGACGGTCGCGGAACGCACACGGTTGTAATGATTGAGCTCCTTGGGTGCGAGCGTTTCGTCAACGCGGACGACGTTTGCCAGCTGCACAAGGCCGCCCCCGCCGCGGATATAGATCTCCCGGATGGCGTCGGGCGTTGCCCGGGCCGAAGACTTCATCTGCAGAATGACGTCATACTGTTTCGTCCCGCGCTTGAAATTCGTGACGGCCCGTCCACCGAGGAATGTCTCCAGGGTCGTGCCGATTTCCGTCACCGAGACGCCGAGGCCGGCGGCGCGTTCACGGTCAATCGTCAGATCCAGCTGCGGCTTGTTCAACCGCAAATCGGTGTCGAGGTTGAGCATATACCCCAGCTTTGACGCTTCGCCCATCAGGATGCCCACCCCCTTGTTCAGTTCCTCGTAATTATCGGCCTGCAAAACATATTCCACCGGGCTCGACGCGAACGATCCGCCGAGGCTCGGCGGGTTGATGACGAAGGCAAGGACGCCGGGGATCGCCAGGAGCTGCGGAAACAGCTCCTGCACAATCTGCTGCTGCGACTTCTTCCGCTCGCTCTGCGGTTTCAGCGCGAGGAACATGAAGCCGTTTGTCACCCGGCCGGGACCGCCGAACCCCAGTCCGATCGCGCTGAACAATCCGCTTCGTTCGGGCAACGCCATGATTTTCTGCTCGGCCTCCCGCTGGTATCTGTCCGTGTAGTCAAGCGTTGCCCCTTCGGGGGCGATCACGATGCCGAAGCCGACGCCGCGGTCCTCCACCGGCACAAGTTCGCTCGGGATGAGTTTGAACAGCAGGATGCTCAGGACCACAGTGAGACCGGCGGCGGAGACCATGATCACGCGGTGCCGCAGGGCGAAATGCACAGTCCGTCTGTAGGTGTCGTTCAGCCAGTCGAAGAACTCATCGAACGACCGCGAGGCCCAGCCTGCCGACGTGCCGTGCAGCGGCCGGAGGATCTTCGAGGAGAGCATCGGCGTCAGCGTCAGTGCCACAAATCCGGAAATCAGCACGGCCACGGCAAGGGTAATCCCGAATTCGTTAAACAACCTCCCTACCGAGCCGGTCAGAAATGCCAGGGGGACGAACACGGCCACGAGCGTAATGGTGGTCGCCACGACCGCAAAGCCGATCTCCCCGCTGCCGTCAAATGCGGCCCTGCGCCGGTCCTTCCCCATCTCCATATGACGGAAGACGTTCTCCAGCACGACGATCGCGTCGTCCACCACCAGCCCGATCGCCAGCACCAGCGCCAGCAGCGAGAGGATGTTGATGGTGAACCCCGCGAAATACACCACCGTCAGCGCACCGATAATGGAGATCGGGATCGCTATCGTGGGTATGGTGGTCGCCCGGAAGCTCTTCAGGAAGGCGAGAACCACGAGCACGACAAGGCAGACGGCGATGATCAGCGATTCGGCGACCTCGTTGATGGACTCTTTGATGAAGGTGGACGAATCAAAGGCGATGTCCAACCGCATACCCGCAGGCAGGAGGCCGGTGAGATCCTGGAGAGCCTTGCGGACCTCGGCCGAGACATCCACGGTGCTGGCCTTCGACTGCTTGACGATCCCCAGGCCCACGGCGGGCTTGCCGTTGTAGCGGGCGACCGTGCGCTCATCCTCGGCACCGACGTTCACATCGGCGACATCGCGCAGGCGCACGATGTCGTCCTTTGTCTGGGAGACGATGATGGCGCCGAATTCTTCCGGCGTGGCAAGCTCGCCCCGCGTCTGCACGGAGAACTCCCGTTGGGCCCCTTCCACACGACCGCCCGGAATTTCGGCATTCTCCCGTCTGACCGCCGCCTCAACATCCTGCACGGTCAACCCGTGTCCCGCCATCCTCATGGGATCGAGCCAGACGCGCATGGCATAACGGCGTTCGCCCGCGATGATGACGGATCCGACACCGGGGAGCCTCTGTATGCGCTCCTTTAAGACCCTATCGGCGATATCCGTCAGCTCAAGCCCGTTGTGATTGTCACTCGAAAGCGCAAGCCAGAAAATCGGCTGCGCATTGGCATCGACCTTGGATATGACCGGGTCGTCGATCTCACGGGGCAGATTCCCCCGCACCCGGGATACGCGGTCGCGCACATCGTTCGCCGCCTCGTCAACTTTCCGGTTCAGCTCGAATTCGATCGTGATCACCGAGCCCTGCTCCCTGCTGGAGGAGGTCATCGTCTTGACCCCTTCCAGGGTTGCGAATTGCTCCTCAAGCACATTGGTGATCTCGGTTTCGACAACGCTCGGACTCGCGCCCCGGTAAAACGTGACGACGGAAATGATCGGCGGATCAATGTCGGGGTACTCCCGCACCGGCAGGCGTGTGAACGAGATGACCCCGAACAGCAGGATGCCGAAACTCATCACGGTAGCAAACACCGGACGCTTGATGGAGTTTGTGCTGATCTTCATGGTTACGACCCTCCGTTCGTTCCCGTGCCTGGCGCCGGTTGTTGCTGGCTGAGTATCGGAAAAACCTTCCCTCCCTCAAACAACTTCTGATGACCCGCCCGGACGACCATCATTCCGGGTTTCAATCCCTCCAGCACTTCCACGTTGTCCGAGGTGCGCGTGCCGAGTCTCAAGACGACCCGGCTGACCGTGCTGTCAGGTTTCACGATGAAGACAAACGACTGGTTGCCGCTCCCGAACACCGCCTCATTGGGAATGGTCAGGGCATTCAGCCGTTCACTCAGGACGGCCGAGATATTCGCCGACATCCCCGGCCGGAATTTCCGCCCGAAATTGTGCACCCGGGCAACGACACGCGCGCTCCGGGTCGTGGCATCGATCATCGGCTCGATGACCGCAATTTGACCCGTGAATGTTGTGCCGGGGAATGCGGGACTCGACACGGCGACAGTCGCGCCCTGCGACAGGCGGTCCAGGAACCGCTCGGGCGCCGAGAAGGTCACACGGATATCGTCAATGTTCGCCAGCTCCGTTATCGCCTGACCCGAGCGCAGAAACGTCCCGACACTCACTTTCCGCGCACCGATAATTCCCTCAAACGGTGCGATCACGCGGGTCTTCGAGAGGCGGGCCTGTGCCACATCGAGGTTCGCCTCGGCGACTTTCAACGCGGCGGCCGCATCATCCAGATCCTGCGGCGCCCCGGCACCCTGATCGACGACCTTCTTCACACGGTCGTACGTCGACTTGCTCTGTGCCTTCAGGGCCTCGGCACGTGCGGTTTCTGCCGCGAGCTGCGCATCGTCAAGCTGCGCGATGAGTTCGTGCCGGTTGATGAACCCGCCTTCACGGAACGGGAGGCTCTTCACCGACGCATCGATTTCGCCGACAACCGTAATGGCTTCAATCGCTTCAATCGTGCCGACTGCCTCGAATTTGTCTTCCACGTTCTGCACCACGACATTGCTGACTTCCACCGGCATCGGCGGCATCGCGAATCCCCGGCGCTCGCCTCCGGCTCCGCATCCCTGCAGCATCGGCACTAGTACTCCCGCAGCGGCGAGCAACGCAAGCCACGCTGGCGTGACGGATCGATCTGACATATGCACATTCCTTTGTTGTGAGACGCGCCGGTTACTGCCGAACTCTACCGGGCACTGTATGCGCCCGACGTCAATTGCTTCAGGGAAGCCGCCGCCTTCGCACTGCGCACCAGAGCCTGGGAATACCGCTGCTGCGCAA
Organism: Ignavibacteriota bacterium; assembly: GCA_003154155.1. GTDB lineage: Bacteria > Bacteroidota > Ignavibacteria > UBA10030 > UBA6906 > Fen-1255. The sequence continues at coordinate 3,712 of PMCM01000181.1, forward strand.
CCGCGAAATCCGCACCCAGCCGCACCAGCTCGAATGCGGTCGACCTGCCATTCTGAAACTCGATCAGCCCGATGCGGACCTGCTCCTGCGCCGCCATCACCCCCTCGCGGGCGGCGTTCAGCCGGCGTTTCCCGTGCTCCAGCTCCCGGCAACTCACCCTGACCTCCGCCTCCAGGATCCGCAGCTCCTGCGTATAGCGCTGCTCCGCAATCACCAGCTCGGCATCCAGCCTGTCCTGCTCACCCAGACCGTTCCTGAATCCGATGGGGATGTTCACTTCGAGGCCGACGTGCCACGTGGGGAAGTCCCGGACCACCGCCTGCCTGAGCGCGTCGCCGAATGCTCCCCCCACCGTCGTACGCAGGGTGTCGGCCCCGAAGATCACTTCGTGCGCAGTGCCGGCCAGCCCGTTGCCTCCGATGGAGCCGACAAAATCCACCTGCGGCAGCGCCTCCCATGATGCGGCACGTGCCATCGTGCGCCTGGACTCGATGAATGCCTTCGCAGCACGGAGCTCAAGATTGCGTTCGATCGCTTTCTGCACAAGCGCGTCCGTCTCTTCAATCACGAAATCATCGCTGGGTTGATCCACGGCCTTGAACCGCGGCTGCCCGCCGTCCGGCCTCGCCCCGATGGCGGCAACAATCTGGTCGGAGAGTCCGTCCAGCTGTTCTTCCCTATCGAGCAACAGGATTTCCTGCTCGGCAAGAAAGGTCCGGGCATTTGCCACCTGGTTCGGGCCGATCAGTCCGGTCTGGGCGCGCAGCTCCGTGTCTTTGAGGAACGCGGCAGCCCGATCGCGTGTGAGCTTCTGCACGGCATAATCGCGCTCACCCGCGTACAGGTCCCAGTACAGATGCTCCACCTGGGTGCTCAGTGCCAGGGTTTCCTGATCGTACCGGGCCCGCGCAGCATCCATATCCTGCTCCGCACCCGTGAGCGCTTTCCGGGCCGAGAGCGTGAAGCCCCGCAACAACGGCTGGCGTATACTGATCTCGCCGAATGTGGTGTATTGGGGGATCAGAAAAGCAAAGGAGGAATTCGTATTCAAGCGCACGGCATTCAACGAAGCCCCGATACTTGTGCCGGTGGGCAGATCCCACCGCAACCCGGCTTGCCCGGTCGCCTGCAGCGTCCGGAGTACCGGGGCCCCGTCAAAAAAGGATGCCGAGGGAATCTTCTGGTCGGCGTAATCCCACATCACGGAGAAAGACGGATCAAAGGCGCCGCTTTCGCGCCGGACGATACCCCGGGCGGCATCGAGAGCCGCTTCGGCCGATCGGAGCGTTGGGGCCGATGCCATGGAGTATTGAATCGCCTGCTTGAGGCTGAGTGGGGTCCCTTGTAGTTGGGCGAGAATGGTGACGAGAGCACTGTCGGGATTGGAGGGTTGGAGTTGTGCGGAGCCGGTGATGACGGCGCCGACGAGCATCGCCACTACACTGATTATCCTGCGAGCATGCGTCATGGGATCCGGATGCGTTTGTCTGAGACACATCGTGAAAGGCTGCGAAGCAGCTCCGCTCTATCGGTTATCACACGGTATTGAAAGAACAGGTACGGCAAGAGAGCATGGCGGCAAAGTATCGGCCGCCGATATGAGCCCGATTCGTCACCTGATAACACGACCGGTCTAACAATCGTTCCGGTTCAACCGCTCCCGCGCCCGCAGAATATACGACATGCACGTCGCCTTATCAGGAGAAAAGGCGCCATATGTGTCGTGTTGCATGCCCTTGCTCCAACGCACCTGTGTCATGCCGGCGCATCCATGATCAATGAAGCGGCATCCTGATCGATAAACCACTGCAGCCCTCCATCCGTCGGCTTTATCATCGATGCGGGGAGCAGAGGTGACGGAGCAGGTTGATGGAAAATCCCCTCAAGGGCGAGGGCCTTGCGCCTCCCGGCAACAACAAACAGAATCTCCCGTGCATTCAACAGGACGGGGAGCGTGAGCGTGACCCGCCACGAATGAAGTTGCGGTACGAAATACCCCAGGACGTTTTTTTCCCCTTCCCGTAGCGCCTCCGTGTCAGGGAAAAGCGATGCGGTGTGTCCATCCTCTCCCACACCAAGCAAGACAAGATCAAACCGCGGACGGGCCCCCTTGAACCATCGCCGGACTTCCCCCTCATACTCCTTTGCAGCGTCGTGCACTTCGATTTCACCGCGTATGCGGTGAATGTTCTGCGCCGGAATCGGAACCCGGCTCGTCAGCTCGCGTGAGATCATGCCGTAGTTGCTCGCAGGATCCTCCGGAGGCACCATCCGCTCGTCGCCAAAGAACAAGTGGACGGCCTCCCAGTCGATCCCGCTCTTGTACGGTTCGCCGGCAAGGATCTCATATATCCTGCGGGGAGTGTCGCCTCCTGCCAGGGCGACAAAGACGGCGCCACGCATATGAATCGACCTCCTGATGAGCCCGCTCACCGATTCCGCCACACACAAGGCGAGTGCTTCCGGATTCGCAAGTATGGTAACACCTGGAGGTCCTGTCATGAGGCCACTACCTTCTCCTCATCCTGTCCTGAATTCTGAGAAATCGAGTCCTGCATCCACCACCGGCCCTCCTTCCAGAGCAGCCTGTCGGAATCCATCGGACCCCATGATCCCGGACTGTACGTGCTCAGCAGCGGCGCCGCTTCCCCCTCCCACCCGCGGCGGATTGAGTCGACAAGCCGCCAGGCAAGCGCAATCTCGTCATCACGGGCAAAAAGTGACGGGTCTCCATGCAGCGCGTCAAGAATCAACCGTTCGTACGATTCCGGGATCGGTATCGACTGAAACGCGTCGCGAAAATGAAAATCCATGTCCGCCGGACGCATCGCCATCCCTCCGTCCGGGACTTTCGTGAGAAACCGCAGGTGAATCCCCTCGTCGGGTTGAATGGCAATGGTCAGGTGATTCGTCGACAGCTCCGTCGAACCTGAAAGCACATCGAACATCTGGTGGGGCGGACGCCGGAAACGGATGACGATCTCCGAGAGTTTTTCGCCGAGCATCTTGCCGGACCGGAGATAGAACGGCACCCCCTGCCATCGCCAGTTGTCCAGGTACAACTGAACGGCTGCAAAGGTCTCCGTGCAGGAGGAAGGGGCCACACCCGGTTCCGCCCTGTATCCGGCATATTGTCCGCGCACGGTGTAACGCGCCGACATCTCCTCCGGTATGTCGCGAATGCTCCTGAGCACTTTGACTTTTTCATCACGCAACGCACCGGCATCCACAGCCACCGGCGGCTCCATGGCCACAAGGGTGAGCAGCTGGAGGAGATGGTTCTGAAACATGTCGCGCAGGACACCCGTCTGGTCGTAGTACCCCGCCCGGTGCTCCACCCCCACCGTTTCCGCCACCGTAATCTGTACGTGATCGATGTAGTTCCGGTTCCAGAGCGGCTCGAAAATGGCGTTGCCGAAGCGCAAGACCAGGAGATTCTGTACCGTCTCTTTGCCAAGATAGTGGTCGATCCGGTACACCTGATCTTCGTGTACCACATTCAGAAGGTCGGCATTCAACGCCTGGGCGGATGCCAGGTCATGCCCGAACGGCTTCTCTACGATAATGCGGCGGTACCCGTTGTTTCCCATCGCCTCAAGAAGACGGGCTTCGTTCAAATTGTTCACAACGACGGGATACAGGGAAGGCGCGATGGCAAGGTAGAAGAGACAGTCGGCGGTCCCTCCATCCATGGTGTTGACCTTCGGGGCAAGATCAAGATAGTCGTTGATCTTCTCCACGCTTCCGGGGTGATAGCTCAGGGCGTGCGCAAACGCGTTCCAGTCGTCGACCGCAAATTCCGCTGGACGGTATTCCAGAACTGCCTGCCGCATCTTTTCACGAAATGCGTCATCGGTAAAGGGATGACGCGAAAAACCGATGATGCTGGTCCCTTCGGGAAGCCGCTTTTTGCGGAAGTTGCTGTAGAGTGCTGGAATGAGTTTTCGTGATGTGAGATCACCGGATGCGCCGAAGATGACAATTGATCTCTTCATGTACTCCCGCAGAATGTGTTAACGGATATGCCCCTCCCCTGCAACTGTCTCATCATAAAAACATCCGGCTGCGCCATACCGTTCCGCCCTTCCCGGTTCTTGCGGCGCAGCGGGCAACGAACTCAGCGCGTTGTTCCACTGTTCTGTTCCTGTGCACCGACGCGGCTCGCAAAACGACCGCGAAAAGCCGTGTCCGGGGGGAGGACCAGTTCACAAACCGAGGAGGAGGTCATGGAGAGCCTGCAATACGTCTATGTTATGTACATCTCGTCATCCACGGAGATCGTATGGAATGCCCTGATCGACCCCAAAATGACGGCGAAATACTGGCAGCACGAAAATGTCTCCGACTGGACACCGGGGTCGATGTGGGAACACAGGGGCCTTGACAAAGAGAAGACGGTCCATATGGCAGGCAAAGTCGTGGAATTCTTCCCTCCGCGGCGCATGGTCCTTACCTGGGCATACCCGGTCGACCGAACGCACGACAAAAAGCATTCGAGGGTGACGATCGATCTTGAAACAGTGCACGATGTGACACGGATGACTGTCACCCACGACAAATTCGAGGGAAATCCGGCAATGTACCCTGCCATCGCCAAAGGGTGGCCGAAGGTGATGTCCAGTTTGAAGTCGCTTCTTGAGACCGGACGCCCTCTCCCAGAGTTGTGGTAGGGAACAGACTGACTGTCTAGAAATCTCCAACCTGCTGAATGACCCGGCGCCACATGTCACTGCCGTTGAGACCGTTGGTCATGATCACGATTCCGGTCCCGGCATCCATCCTGAACTGGGCGTAGCACCTGAATCCCGACCGGTTGGCACCGCTATGATAGACGATGTTCCCCGTGATCGTGGAGTCAATCGCCCATCCCAACCCCCAAAAGACCGACAGTCCCATAGCGGTGCCGGGCCGCGACACCGCCGACCGGACCTGCACTTCAACCTGCCTGCTGAACATCGCTTCACGCGCGCCCTTGGAGAGCGCGACATCGCCACTCCCTTCGGGAGCAAGAAGGCAGCAGAGCATGCGGGCGTAGTCTTCGGCAGATATGTAGAGTGAATACGCGGCATTGGCATGACTGTAATGCGTCCTGTCCAGAACCATCCCCGCCGTGTCGTGACCCGTCGCAATCAACGGCCCCAGATCCTTCCTCCACACAAATGAAGCGTGTGACATCTGCAGCGGCCCAAAGAGCTCGCTTTCGGCATACACCTCCAGAGGCTCATGCGTCAGCTTCTCGACAACGCGCTGCAAATAATAGTACCCTTCGCCGGAATAGCTGAACCTGACTCCGGGTAAGAAGAAGATCGGGAGCGGCCCCTCGTGCTCCTCTTCCCCCTTCCGCCAGTTCGGGAATCCCGCGGTGTGCGACAGCACCATCCGTGCAGTCACCTTGTCTGCAAAGTTGCCGGCGCTGAAGAAATGCTCCGGCAAATACACCGACAGGGGTGTGTCCAGGTCCAGCATCCTGCGGTCGACCAGTTTCATGGTCAGATATGCCAGCACTGGCTTGCTCATGGAGCATGCTTCGAAGAGCGTCTGTGGCGTCACCTTTTCGCCGGTCCGGCTGTCGTGCAGCCCGTAGCTTTTTGACCAGGCAATCTTCCGGTCGCTCACGAGAACCACGGAGACACCCGGCACGTGATACTCGTGCATGAGCGCTGGAAGCATGCTGTCGATCGCAGCGGTCGCAGCCTGCAGGCTCGTCGGCCCGCCGAAATCCCCGCTGCCGATGTCGACGATAGCAGCATAGGCGGCCCACTTCACCTCTTCGTCTTCGGATCCCCTCTCAAGAACCGCACGGAGAGCAGGGAGAGCGGAGGCGGCGGCGCGGCCCATGTTCCCCAGGGCAGCTGCGGCGCACCACCGGACGTCGCTGGAGCGGTCATGCAATGCGGCGGTCAACGCGGGCAGCGCAGCACTGCGGTCCCCGCTCATCTTCCCGAGGGCTATGGCGGAGCACCAGCGGACGGTGTCATCGACCTTCTGCATCGCGATGAGAAGCCGGGGAATTGCTGCCGCGCCAATCCGCCCGAGCGACGTGGCAGCTTTGCCGCAGAGAAAAGGATCATGTTCCGCGAAACACCCGACCAGGGCGGCAATTGCGGCATCGTTCGTCCCCCTGATTTCACCGAGGCGCACTGCAGCCCGCTCCCGCGCCGGAAGCGCCGCATGCCTGTCCCCCAGGATGGAGATCAGACTGTCCATATCACTCCCCGTAGGCCGGCCTTGCGCGGCGGTGGTGACAATGGAAATCAAGAAGACGCACACAGTTGTTCGTCTGAATCGTGACGCCATGGGTCTCCTCACGCTGTTTTGCCGCCGGCAATCTGCGGCTGTGCGTAGCTCATGAAACGATGGTGCAGCGCGCTAGATTGGCAAACTCACTCTCGAACGAAAAAAGCACTGGCAGCCCGCCCGTGTGGAGGAAAACAATAGGAAGATCTTGATCCAGCTTCTTCCTGGCCACAAGATCGATCAACCCGGCCATCGCCTTCCCGGTATAAATGGGGTCGAGCAGGAGACCCTCTGCGCGTGCGCAACGAATGATTGCATCGCGGCATTCCTCGGTCGGTATACCATACACATGGCAATACTCATCGTAGGTTTCCAAGGCCGCCTCATCTATACGGTCCGGCAGCCCCAACAGGGCACAGCTCTCTCCTATGATCTCCCGCGTCCGGTGCCGTATCGCCGCAGACGTTCTCGACACGCTGATGCCAACGATGCGCGCGCCCGGGAGAAACATGCGCGCGCCCAACACAATTCCCGCGTACGTCCCACATGAACCGACGGGCAGGATAATTTGCAGCGGCTCGTCCGTGTCAAGCTGGGCGGCCAATTCCCGCATTTCCGCAACACACCCGAGCGCACTCAGACCGGTGCTGCCGCCTATCGGCGACTGATAGGCCGTGCGCCCTTCCTGCTCCAGTTCTCTTGCCCAGGCCCCCATCGCGGAGGTCAGGTGATCGTTTTCATCATCGTCGGGCAGGAATCTGATCTCGGCGCCGAACATGACGTCAAGCAGGAGGTTTCCTTCGAACGAGGAAAAAGGTGGACCACCCAGGACCAGCTTGATGTCGAGTCCGAATTTCCGCGCAGCTGCTGCAGTAAGTCGTGCGTGATTTGACTGAACGCCCCCGGCGGTCAGAACGACGTCACACTGCTGAGCCAGAACTTCGGCGAAATCGTACTCCAGCTTGCGCACCTTCGTTCCGCCCGCGGCGAACCCGGTGAGGTCGTCCCGTTTCAGCAAAAGTTTCCTGACGCCAAGATCCTCAGCCAGGCGAGGGGCTTCGATGAGAGGCGTTGGAAGTGCGGCAAGCGAAACGCGCGGGATCTGATCCAGCATGATGGGCATCCGTCATTGGGGGAAAAGCGGTGTCCGGTATGTCCGGGTGGTCATACCGCTCAATCTAAAACGATTCCCCGGGAATAGCAACGTGCTCCCGGCGCTGTAGCGGAAGACGTGTGCCTGATCTACCGTTCTCTGATGAACGTGCCGTTCCGGAGTTCGGCGAATGCCTGGCGTAGCTCTTCGTCGGTGTTCATGACAATGGGACCCTGCCAGGCCACGGGTTCCTGGAGCGGGCGTCCGGAAACCAGCAGGAACCTGATGCCGGCATCTCCTGCCTGCACGACAACTTCATCACCGTTCTCGAAAAGCACGAGCGAGCGGTTGCCGGTCTCGCCGATTGCCGATGCAGTGCCCCCTCCCACGATGTCGGTTTTCACCGGCTGCGGCCTGGAGGCATCCCGGAACGTCCCGCTCCCCTCAAACACATAGGCAAAGGCATGGCGCGACGTTTCGACGGGAAGGACTTTGCGCCGCCCGGGCGGGACCCACACGTCGAGGTAACGCGGGTCGGCAGCGATGCCCAGCACCGGACCCTTCTTCCCCCGAAACTCTCCGCAGATGATGCGCACTGTAGTGCCGTCATCATCAACGACCTGCGGGATTTCCGGAGAAGTGACATCCTGGTAACGGGGGGACGTCATCTTGAGCGACGACGGAAGATTTGCCCAGAGCTGGAATCCGTGCATCCTTCCCTTCGGATCCCCCTTCGGCATCTCCTGGTGGAGTATGCCGCTCCCGGCGGTCATCCATTGCACATCGCCTGCCCCGAGCGTGCCCCGGTTTCCAAGGCTGTCTCCATGGCTCACCGATCCTGCAAGGACGTATGTGATGGTCTCAATTCCCCGGTGAGGATGCCACGGAAAGCCGGCGACGTAGTCCTCTGGACGTTCATTCCGGAAGTCATCGAGCAAAAGAAACGGATCGAACTCACTCGTTGCCCCGAATCCGAACGCCCGGCGCAATCGCACACCGGCTCCTTCGATTGTTGGTTGTGCCTGCACGATACTTTTTACGGGTCGAATGGACATTTATCCTCCTGCTTCGGGCTTTGGACGACATTCATGCATTTTCCGTTCATTTTCTCAAACAACTTGCGCCGCCAGGAGTTCCACGCTCTCTTTCTGGTCTGTAGGAATTCCTTGGACACATATGACAGAAGTTCTATGACAAAATGGTGTACAATAATGACCACTTGTCCCAAGCCGGACTTCCAATTTCGACGGTGTCATAAGAAATTAGACAATAGGGACTCCAAACGGCACATCCCCCTTCGCAGGCATGCCCTATCGCATGGCATACATTTTGACCAAAAGGGAGTGGTCACAGGGGTGGGGACCGCGAGGAGCCGCAAACCTCAATGATGGGTTACGGGCCGATCATCAAAGGATGTGAATGGTCGGTGTGATGAGTTGGAAGAGTTCATAATTTTGCGCAACGGAGGCACTTCATGACCTGGTTCCTAAATCGCACCATTCGTACCAAGTTGATCATTGGCTTTGCTACGGTTGCCCTTCTCGCCGGGATGATCGGATACGTGGGCATTATCAATTTGCGCGCTGCTAATGAAAACAGCGCCCATCTGTATGAATCGTCCACAGTTCCCATTTCCCAACTGGGCATCATCACGCGGGATTTCCAGCTTGTCCGGATCAACCTTCGTGATATGAATTATGCTACCGACCCGGCCCTCCGCGACAAGTACGCCGGCAACATACCTGCCCTTTCGACAGAGATTTCGACTGTTCTGGAGTCTCTGGAAAAACAATTTGTTACCCCGGATGAACTCGAAACATACAAGGCATTCAAGACCGCTCGTGTAGATTTTCGCAAGGACCTCACCGACATGATCGAGTTGGCCAAAGCGGGTAAAACGGCAAAGTCCATCGAGATCATGCTCACCACTGCGCGAACTCACGCGCTCGCAGAACAAGCGGCGATCGACAAACTGACCGAGTTGAATGTTTCCGGAGCAAAAGCCGCAAACGACGAATCTGCCGCCAAAGGGAACGCCGCGATCATGACGATGCTCATCATGGCCGGCGCCGGTGTGCTGGTTGCGCTGGGCCTGGGGCTCTTCATCGCCCGTCTCATCGGCAAACCCGTACAAGCCCTGGTTGCGGCCGCAGACAAGCTGGCCGTCGGCGATGTCGAAGTTTCCATCGAATCGAAATCCAACGACGAGGTCGGCCAGCTGGCATCGTCCTTCAAGGCCATGGTGGAGAATATCCAACATCAGGCAAAAGCCGCAGGCCAGATCGCCTCGGGCGACCTCAACGTAAGCATCCAGCCGAAATCAGAAAAAGACGTCCTTGGCAAGGCGATGGGAAATGTCGTGGCCACGCTGCGCAATCTGGTGGAGGAAACGGGGATGCTGGTGCGGGAGGCTGTCGCAGGAAAGCTCTCTACACGCGGCAACGCTTCAAAGTTCGAAGGCGGATACCAGCAAATAGTGAAAGGCGTGAACGATACGCTCGACGCAGTGATCGGTCCGTTGAATGTGGCTGCCGAGTATGTCGACCGGATCAGCAAGGGCGATATTCCTCCTGCGATCACAGACACCTACAATGGCGATTTCAACGAAATCAAGCGGAACCTCAATCAGTGCATTTCGGCAGTGCGCGCAATGGTCAGCGATGCCGACATGCTTTCGCGGGCGGCGGTCGAGGGCAAATTGTCCGCGCGTGCGGATGCCTCAACCCATCAAGGCGATTTCCGGAGGATCATCGAAGGCGTGAATGCAACGTTGGATGCAGTCATCGGTCCCCTCAATGTGGCGGCCGAGTATGTCGATCGCATCTCCAAAGGAGACATTCCCGAACCCATCGCCGAAACATATCGCGGTGATTTCAACGAAATCAAGAACAACCTGAACACGTGCATTACCGCAATCACTGCGCTGGTGAAGGACGGTCTCTCGCTCTCCACCGCCGCGGAAGGCGGTCAGCTGAGTTTCCGGGCCGACGTCGCGAAACACAATGGAGATTTCCGGAAGATCGTCGAAGGGATGAATACGACGTCGGAAGTGTTCGCGGGCGTCCTGAACCGCACGATTGAACACCTGGAACACCTCGCCGACGGCAAGGTCGATGAGCAGATCACCAGGGATTACAAGGGAGAGTACATTCGCGTCAAGCAAGGTTTCAATAAGGCCTTTAGCGCCGTCAATCAGATGATTGTCGACGTAAGCATGCTCTCCAACGCGGCTGTGGAAGGTAAACTGGATATCCGTGCCGACGCCGCCAAGCATCAGGGAGACTTCCGCAAAATCGTTGCGGGCGTCAATGATACACTGAATGCAGCCATCAAGCCGGTGCAGGACGGATCTGCCGTGCTGCGCGAAATGGCGAAGGGCGACATGACGATCCGGATGGACGGGGAATACCGGGGCGACCACGAGATCATCAAGACCAGCATCAACCAGGTTGCGGAGTCCCTCGAAAAGGCCCTTCGGAATGTCTCGGAGGCTGTGTCGGCAACGGCAAGCGCATCCAGCCAGATCAGCTCCAGTACTGAAGAGATGGCCGCAGGCGCCCAGGAACAAACGAGCCAGGCAGGCGAAGTGGCAAGTGCAGTTGAGGAGATGGCCAAGACGATCCTGGAAAACTCCCGCAATGCCGGAACGGCAGCAGAGACGGCCAAACAGGCCCGGCAGAGCGCGGAACAGGGCGGCAAAGTCGTGGGCGAGACCGTGGAAGGCATGAAACGGATCGCCGAAGTGGTGAACAAGAGCGCGGTCACGGTGAAAGAGCTGGGCAAGTCGAGCGATCAGATCGGAGAAATCATCAGCGTCATCGATGACATCGCCGATCAGACAAACCTCCTGGCCCTGAATGCTGCGATCGAAGCCGCACGCGCCGGAGAACAGGGCCGCGGTTTTGCCGTTGTGGCCGACGAAGTGCGGAAGCTCGCCGAACGAACGACCAAAGCGACGAAAGAAATCGCCGGGATGATCAAGAAAATCCAATCCGATACGGGCGGTGCCGTCGAATCGATGCAGCAAGGCACGAAGGAAGTCCAGGTAGGAATCGACCTGGCAGACAAAGCCGGCAGGTCGCTCCAGGAAATCGTGGAGATCAGTCAAAAAGTGACGGACATGGTGACGCAGATCGCCGCGGCAAGCGAACAGCAGTCCAGCGCCAGCGAACAAATCTCCAAGAACGTCGAGGGCATTTCGAAGGTGACATCGGAAACCGCACAGGGGACCCAGCAAATCGCCCGTGCGGCAGAAGATCTGAACCGGCTGACCGAGAACCTCCAGCAGCAGGTCGGAACCTTCCGTATACGCACAGATGCCGACGACAAGCACACGTCCCGGAAAGAACAGAAGGCCAGTGTGTCGGTGCGTGCGAACGGCAGTCTTGTCGGAAACTGAGGCAGGAAAACTGCCACGAAAGGAAACGGAACATGGACAAGCCTGAATCGATGAAAGTCGGCTCCGCCGATGACCTGCTGCAACTCGTAAGCTTCAACATTGGCGACGAGGAATTCGGCGTCGACATCCTGCAGGTGCAGGAGATCAACCGCATGCTCGACATCACCCGCGTGCCCAACGCCCCGGAATATGTTGACGGCGTCATTAACCTCCGGGGCAAGGTGATTCCGATCGTCAACCTGCGGCGCCGCTTTGGGATGACACGGAAGGAACGGGACAAGCATACCCGCATCGTCGTCGTTGAGCTCAGCGGCCAGGTGGTGGGATTTGTGGTTGATGCGGTCAGCGAAGTGTTGAGGATCTCGCGAGAGGTGACCGAACCCCCGCCGTCAATTGTCGGAGGGGTTCGCGAAGAATACATCACGGGCGTGGGAAAGCTCCCAGACAGGCTGCTTATCCTTCTGGACCTTGAAAAAGTCCTCACGTCTGAAGAAGGAGGACACCTCAAAGAGGTGGCTTAGCGGTTCCTTTCACCCGGGCGGTCCGCACATCAGCGACCGCCCGGAGTTTCCCTCCCCTCTGCAAATCTACCGGGCTTTCCCGAATTTGTGCAGTATGGACATCCCCGGCGTCGTAATTTCGGAGCAAGTATCAGGATTTCTCCGGCGTCTGGCGCGATCGCGTCTATGCAAACCGGCTGATTTTCGGCGTGATAGGAAGTTACCGGCCCCGCGTGGAATACGAATTCTACAGCGTCTCTTCCAGCCGCCGGCATACGTGCTCGACGCAGGAGTCGCAGACCTTCCGAAATACGCCGCTGTCAGAAGCGCGTTTCCGCCCCTCAGCGGTGCTGATGTCGACGCCGATGATATCGATGCACTGGGCGGAGGTGAACTTCTCTTCGAATTCATCGACGAGGTGGCGGACACGCTCCAGAGCCATCTCTTTTCGGGCCGTGTCGCCGTTCTCCTCGTTCCCAAAATGTGTGGACAACACGATTGCTCCTGCATTCAATGCGCCGCAGAGAAGCTGCTTTCTTCCGACGCCGGCCCCGAGCCCAGCCCCCATACGATGCGCGACCGGAGCCGGGATTCCCAACGCCGGGAGGTATGTCGAAAGCACCGATTGGGCGCAGTTCGAACCCGAGCGGAATTTCTGTACGGCTTCCTCAGTTCGATTTTTCTGCATGCGAAATCCTGTTCAGTGGTGAAGAAATGATCGGACAGCACAGATCCATCACAGGCCGGTCGGGGTCTCCCACGCCTGTTCTTCCGGATTCGCGCCGAACCCATAGGCACTTGCTACACACATCGCCTCCAACTTCAGCAGCTGAACGTTGATAGTGCCCATGATGCCCTCCTTCCGGGTCGCCGTGTTGTGTGCAGTGAACGGAACGCCCTGTTCGAGCCACTTCACAGGCATCTGCGAAATAGTGCGACAGGCCGGGGTGCTCGGGGCGGGACATCGGTGTTATGGCTCCAGCCGTTCCGCAAGATCCAACCACTGGCTCTTGTGCAGGAAGCTCCCTTCAACATTCGCTTCCATGTCGAGGAACATCTTCCAGGGGACGGTTAGCGACAGGGTGTCTTTGTCTACGAGTTTCCGGACGCTGATGTCCGTGAAACCGATCACCGCCCGTGGATGGTCACGCTCGGCTTCCGCGAAGCCGAAGAGGATGGATTGACATCCCGCCCCGAACGGCGCAATAACGGAATCGGAATCTGCGCGGTTGTAGTTCGCCAGAACCATCAGGGCGGAGAGCTGATCCGGGTTTGCCAGCAATATCGCAAGTGCCGGAGCATCCTTCTCGTTCACCTGGGCCAAAGGTTTGAACACCACGTATTCCGCCGGCAGGTCCCTCATGGGAAGTGCATTGACGAATTTACGGGCGAGCTCGGGGGTCTTGAAATATCCCTCCCCTTCTGTCAGGTGCGTGGTATGTCCCAAGTCGCGGTGCTCCGATTCGCTCCCCGTGGACAGAAGATATTCGATGGGAAACGACCTCTGTTCATACTGGTTGCCGAATCCGAGCCCGGTGCCTCCGCCGACACAGCCGAATGTGTTTCTGTCAAACAACGCCGTCCGCCCCTTGGACGCCGCCACAATCATCGCCGCCACACATCCCCAGCGATCTTCCTTGAACTGGAGCGCATCGTCGGGTTTTGTCTGCGTGAGGAGCACTGCGATTGGAGAATACTTGGCAAATTTCAACGATGATGCGATCTTACTGTCCACGGTGAAGCTCCATGTTTGTGATGCCCTGCACTACTGCCGCATCGTACATCCACGTCGTTGCGGCGTGACCCCTTGCCCAAGTCCCGGCATCACGCCGGGGCAGGTCGAGACGACGCTGCGTCCAATGAGCACAGGGATAATATACGCAAAATCGCCTCCGAACGGCACCGCTTGCGTCTTTCCGGTTGTTGCGCAATCCAGGTGGATTGCGTACTATTCACTAATTACCCTCATCTGATCGGCGTGCCTTTTTGAACCTTGCGCGCTGGCAACGGAAATCTCCTCCGGCAACAACCGCATACCCGGACCAGGAGTTCTTCAATTCCCTCAATATCGTCGTCGGCCTGGACCAACTGCTGGAAATTCTCTCCGCGAACCTGCGGGACTCGACGGCTTCCGAAACCATATACCTCATACTCTTCAAGCCAATGCGGGAAGGTACACACTCGCGAAGCAAAAGGGAATTCCGCGTTCACGCCTCTGGGAGGCGGCATACCACTGCCGGGTCTCACTGAAGCCATCAGCGAACCCATAGTCCCCCCACAATTTGTCACCGAGGTCATAATAGAAATGCTTCAGCACCTGCATGGAAAATTCCGGGGTGTACGGAAATGAAGAAAGAGCAGCTGTCGGCTGAATCACGCCGAGGTCTTCCTGCGGACAGTGTGCCACATAGCCTTTGTAACTGTCTCCGGCAGTCAGCCCCCAGCAATTGTCACCATACCCTTTGTATTTCTTGGGATTCTCGACACACCAGGCGCGGTTAATCAACGTATGGTTCCTGTTTTGCTCCCAATACTCAGTGTGCCAGTCTTTCAACCCGTGAGGGTCGATGCCCATGAACGTATAATGGGCAAAGAACAGCGGGCCTCCATATTCAAAGCCGAGCGGCAGCTTGTACCCGTAATACGTCTTGTCGTTAATGTACGACGTGCTGTTGACCCATCCGTTGAAATACACTTCGGGTGAAATCGGGTGCGTGGCCGATGAGGCGGACATGACATAGGTGATCAAGCATTCATTCCAGCCCCGTATGGGGAAGTTCATGTCGAAATCGTTCCACGGACTCCAATGCCAATTGTTCCCCACTGCAGGGACTAAATCCCTTCTCATCCCTTGGATTTATGTGATTCCCCATTCATTATTGGTATGATAGCTCAGTGTCAAGGCCCCAAACATGAGCATACGATGTTCATGCCATGATACATGAATGATCGATGGCCCATCAAACGCCAGCTTATCTGCGGGCGTCCCGGTCACGTTTGCACAGCCATGTCCAGGTCTTCTCATCCTGGCGATTGCACAGCAGGATCACCGGGCCCCCTGGGCCAAACACATGAGCGGCGCACTCTTTGAAGGCCCAAAAGATCACATCGTATCTCCTCCGCACGACCAAGATCCTCTTCTGGATCTTTGCCGGTCTCCTGTCTCTGATCGTCCTTACGGTGGCAATACTCCAATTGCCCCCGGTGCAGTCATACATCGCCCGTCAGGTTGTCTCATCGCTCTCGTCAAAGACCCACAGCCGGATTGAAGTCGGCTCTGTGAATATTGCATTCGCCCATTCCATCGTTCTACGAGATATCTTCATAGAAAGTCAGCACAAGGACACATTGGTGTTCATTCAGACGCTGGCGGCAGATGTGAACCTGCTCGGCCTCCTGTCCCATGACATTGCCCTGACACATGTGCGGATCGACTCGCTTACAGCCCACATGACACGCACGTTACCCGACAGCAGCTTCAATTTCGATTTTGTGATTGCAGCCCTGAGTCCGGCTCCATCGGCCCACGCCCTTTCCGATTCATCCACAACCCGGGAATGGACCATAGGTCTGGGAGGGCTGAGCCTTCGGGGCATTCATTGCACATACGTTGACGATGTGGACGGCATGAACCTGTCCGCTCAGCTCGGATCTCTCGATGCTTCGTTCAATCAATTTGACCTCGCCAAGCAGCTCGTCCATGTTGCCACTATGTCAGTCGACAACTGCCATCTCGTGGTAGAAACAGCGCAATCGACAGCTACACCAACTGTCCACCCCGACGTGCCAGCGCCTCCCTGGACCATCTTGCTGGATCACCTCCTGATCAGCCAGAGCGGTGCGCAGTACGACGTCCGTGGGGCCCAGCGTGCTGCCGGTGTAGATCCCAACCACATCAGCTGCGACACCCTGAACCTCCGCGCCGACAACATTTGTTACGGTGCCGGGAGCTTCAAGGCACACATGACACACGCAGCCTTCAGCGAACACTCCGGACTTGTCCTGCGCGACGCCTCCGGCGGCTTCGTATGTGACTCCATTCATGCAGAAGTGACGGACGGTGCTGTAACAACTGCCGGCAGCATGGTTCACCTGAGCGCGCTTCTACGCTACACATCTCTTGCCGCCATCCAAAACGATCCGGGCGATATCGACGTGAAGGTGGCGATCGATGATTCCCATGTCTCGATCGCGGAGCTTCTCCTGGTTCAGCCATCATTTCCCATCCGTAATTCGTCCGGTGCTGCGATTCGGTTCTCTTCACGATTCTCCGGCCCCGTACGGGACCTGCGCGTCGAGGAGTGCCGGCTCTTCACGGGCGATTCCACTGCTCTCGAACTGAACGGCACGATACGCGGCGTGCTGAATCCGTCAACGGCATATTATGATGTTCATCTGCTCCGTTTTGCCACCGGTCGCAAGGACATCCAGGAGCTTATTCCGGACAACCTGCTGCCCCGCACACTTCATCTGCCGGAACGTCTCCATCTCACCGGCCACTTCACCGGCACCATACATGATTTCTACGCCTCATCCGAGCTCTCGACGAGCATGGGAAGAGCGAACGCCAACGTGATGATGCAATCCGGCCCCACACCCGGATCCCAGAGCAGCCGGTGGAAAGCCGGTCTCACCCTGGAGGAATGTGATGTCGGATCGCTCATCCACCGGCCGGCAACGATTGGGCCAATATCGCTAACGGCCTCTGCCACGGGAACCGGACTTCGCACCGACGACTTTGACGCACACCTGGAGGTCTTCGTTGACAAAGCCACACTGAACGGCTATCCCTACAGACACCTTTCAATCCAGGGCAGTGCCGGTCCGCACACGTTTGCGGGCAAGGCTGAGATGGCGGATTCCAATCTCGCCTTTACCTTTGACGGCGCCGTCAATTCCGGCGGCGAAAACCCGGCATACAGGTTTGTGCTGAATGTCACGGGTGCGGACCTCCAAAGGCTGCACTTCACCGACGACGACATCCGTGTTGCCGGCGTCATGACGGCAGATCTCACGGGAAAGGACATCAACGACGTGAACGGCACGATCGGCGTCCGCAACGTCGTCATCGTCAAAAACCGAAAGCACTATCAGATCGACTCTCTCATCTTTGCGTCAGTGAACAAGGACGGAGTCAGGCATATGAGTGTGCAGTCTCCGCTCCTCACTGCAGCGTTTGATGGCACCATCACACCCGGCGACCTGCCCGCGGTCCTCACACATCATATCAACAGGTATTTCTCCTCACAGGACACTTCACAGGCGAAAGGGGCTGCAGTCCAGAACTTTGCCTTCCATCTTGTGCTGACCGATCCCGGCACGTTAACCGAAGTGTTCTTTCCTCAACTTGAGCGTTTGAATGCCGCAATTGTTGAGGGATCCTATGACAGCAAGAACATGAACCTCGTGCTCGACGCCAATGTTGCCTCCGTGACGTACAGTGGCATGGATATCGACAGCGTAAGTCTCACAGTCAGATCGGATGTTCAACGGTTGGTCTCCACCCTGCAGGTGAAATCCATTGCCGATTCCATGATCCATCTGACACATCTTCAGCTGCGTGCAGTCGTTGCACACGACAGCATCGCTCTGTCTGCACAAAGTCTCAACGACAACGGTGACACGAAACTGCTCCTCGCCGGGGTCTGCACGCATATCTCCGGAAGGTATCGCTTTCGGTTTCAGCCCGATGGCATCATCTTCCAGAATGACCATTGGCACATCCCGGCCGACAATGCCATCACGTTCGATTCCACCTACTTCTCGGCGCACGACGTTATTCTCAGCGGCGGCGGCCAACGCCTCTCTCTTGTCAGCACAGACTCCGCGGCCCTGCGCCCGCCCCTCACCATGACGTTTTCCGACTTTCATCTCTCAACCTTATCGCGCGTGGTGGAGCGTGACAGCGGACTGATCCATGGGGTGTTGAACGGCTCCATTGTCCTGCGGCCAACCGGCGAGCATATGGCTTTCTCTTCGGATCTCGGGATTCATGACCTCATGGTCCTGCACCGCCCGGTCGGAGACGTCATGCTGCACGTGACCAAGCAGGCCGCGGATGTGTACGATGTGAACATGAATGTGTCAGGCAACGACAACGATATCGCCGTGCGGGGACACTACCGGAGCATGGAAGGTGGCAGCGCTCTGGACCTCGATCTCTCGCTGCGTCGTTTGAATCTGGCGGCAATGGAACCCTTTGTGTCCGATGTCGTCGAACGTCTGTCGGGAAACGTCTCCGGCGAAATGCATCTCACCGGCACGCTCCGCACACTCTCCCCCGTCGGACAACTCGAATTCACGAATACCGGATTCCGTCCCAGATTCCTGGGAACCTATCTGAGGATCAGCGATGGCCGGATATCGGTCGATGGGACAGGCGTCCACTTCGGCTCGTTCGAGATCCTCGACACCCTCGGGCATTCGGCCTCACTGAGCGGCAATATTCTCACAAACGACTTTCGTGAGTTCGAGTACGCGTGCAGGCTGCGGACCGACAAATTCCTTCTGATCAACACACCTGCCACACGCGACGCCATGTACTACGGCACGGTCATTCTCGACAGTGATATCTTCATTACGGGAAACCGGTCGAAGCCAGTCATGCGTGCGCAAGCGCGGTTGGACAAGGGAACGGATCTGGCCATCGCCCTTCCGGAGGAGGAGACGGATGTGCAGCGGCGCGGGGGCATCGTCCGGTTTGTCGATGTGAAGCATCCCCCGAACAGCATCCTGTCGCGCCGGAAAGCCGATTCCGACAGTACGCGCGACACGACCGGTGTCCGGCCCTCAGCCATCGATCTCACTGCCAACGTGGAAGTTGACAAAGAAGCCAGGCTGCGGATCCTGATCGACCCTGTCGCCGGCGATTCGCTCGTGATACGCGGAGAGGCAACGTTCAGTGTCGGCATGGACCCCGGCGGAAAACTCTCCGTCACGGGCCGGTATGAGATTGTAGAAGGCTCGTATCAACTCTCGTTCGGAGAACTTATCCGTCGCGAGTTCGCGATTGAAAAAGGAAGCAGCCTCACCTGGACGGGATCCGTGATGGATGCAACCGTTGCTATCACGGCGGTGTACACGGCGAAAACCTCTGCGCTTGACCTGGTGCAGGACCAACTTTCCGCGCTCAGCCAGGAGGAGCGGAACAAATACAAGCAGGAACTCCGCATCCAGGTCTATCTCGTGATTGACGGGAATCTTCTGGCGCCGAACATCCATTTCCGCCTTGACCTTCCGCCGGAACAGCGGGGCGTGCTCGGGGGCGCGATCTACGCGAAGCTGATCGAACTCAACGGACAGGAATCCGACCTCAATAAACAGGTCTTTGCCTTGCTGGTGATGGGAAGATTCATCCCCACGAATCCTTTAGCTTCCGCGAGCGATGGAGGCGCGCTCACCGACATCGCGCGATCCAGCGTGAGCCAGGTGCTCACCCAGCAGCTCAATCGACTTGCCGGCGCGACGAACACGGGAGTCAACCTCAATGTCGGCGTGGAGTCATATGACGACTATTCTACGGGCGCTCCCGAGGGAAGAACGCAATTGCAGCTGGCCCTGTCCAAACAGCTCTTTGACGAACGCCTGACCCTGCAGGTGGGCGGAAACGTCGATCTGGAAGGAGAGCGCAGCCAGCACAACTCTCTCAATTCCTTTGCCGGAGACATCAAGGTGGCCTACAAGTTGACGGAGGACGGACGGTGGCAACTGCAGGCATTCAGGAACAGCACGTACACCGGGGCACTTGAAGGCGACATTGTCGAAACCGGCGTCGGTATCATGTTCACGATTGATTACAACAAACTGTTTGGCTTCACACTCACGCCTGTGCGCGAAGAGGCGAAAGGCAAGTAGATGTTTTCGCATCTCCCCCCATACATGGACCAGGCGGCACACGGAGCCCGTGTGCGCGCGGGGAAGCGCATGCTGACCGTGTGCTTCTCCGCGGGGCTGGCTCTCTGTGTTGTTGCCGGCGCAGAGGGATGCAGCAGCGGCGGCTACCTTGCCCCCGGAGAGAAACTTTACACCGGAGCTGCATTGCATATCGACGTCAAGGGGGACATACCGGATGAAAGCGACGTTTCCGACCGTCTGAAAAAACTGATCGTTCCCCTGCCCAACACGAAATTCCTGGGATTGGTCCGCATGAAACTCTGGTTGTACAACATCGGCCTGTTCAAGGAAAGCATGGGGGAACCCCCTGTGTTGCTGCAGAGCGTACGGCCCGACCGGGTTGCAGCCAGAATGCGCACACTCCTGGAAAACAAAGGATTCTTTCAGGCCGCAGTGAGTTATGCCGTGCTCGAGGAAGAGACCGCAGCCGAGGTACTGTACAATGTCACCATCGATCCTCCGTACACCATCAATAGTATCAGCGCGATCGGCGACAGTACAGCCGTGATGGATTCCATCCGTGCGACCATGGGCGAAACCGTTCTCAAGCCAGGAGATGCATACGACCTGAGCAAGCTCGAGCAGGAACGCATCCGTATCGATGCCGCCCTGAAAGACAAGGGTTTCTTTTACTTCTCGCCCGACTTCATTGTATTCCAGGCAGACAGCTCGCTGGGCGCGCGGAAGGTGGATCTTTCCCTGCGCCTGAAGAAACGTATCCCGGCCGAAAGTACCCGCATCTACTCAATCGGGAATGTCTCCATCTACTCCGGGTACGTGCTCAACCGTGACAGCGTCAACGTTTCCGTGGGAGATACCGTCATGGTGAACGGCTTCACATACATCGACCTGGACCGACTTTTTGAACCCGAGGCTATCGTCAAATCCGTATTCTTCACCAGAGGAGCCCCTTACTCGCGCCACGCACACGATCAAACGCTCGGCAGGCTGATGAACCTTGGGGTATTCAAATATGTCAATATCCGCGTTGCCGGGGTCGACTCTGCGGCATCCCCTCTGCTCAACGTAGATATCTATCTTACGCCGCTTCCCATCAAAACCATCCGCCTTGAATTACAGGGCGTTTCCAAGTCGAATGACCTCGCCGGCCCGGTTTTCGTTTCGAGTTTCAGGAACAGAAACCTCTTCCGCGGAGCCGAACTCTTCACCCTGACCTTCGATGCCGGTTTTGAAACCACTGTCCGGGGAGGGGCATCCGGGGGGAACTCTTATGAGTTCGGTTCACGTGCCGAAATTACCCTGCCCAGATTCCTGCTCCCGTTCGGACTGGACAGGGGTTCAAGCCAGTTCGTACCAAAAACGCATGTCGTTCTGGGGCTGACGTGGATGCACCGGATCCGGTATTACCAGATGCTTTCCCTTGATGCCGCTTTTGGGTACATCTGGAAAGAGTCGTTGAACAAAGAACACTCGTTCAATCCGCTTTCCCTGACGTTTGCCCACCTGACGAACACCACGGAGGAATTCAAGGGCTTGCTGACTTCCAATGCGCTTCTGCGGAANNTCCTTCACGTATGCCGATCAGCTTGAGAAGGACCTGAAAAACCATCTGTACTTCAAGGGCACTGTCGATCTTTCCGGCAGCCTCGTCCACTTCGTGCAATCGCTCTTCCGGAAAGACACGGGGACGCCGGAACACCCGTATACCTTGTTCGGCACAGCGTATTCCGAGTATTCACGGTTCGACATCGACATCCGTCAGTATTACAACACGAACTCCCAAACTTCTTCTGTCGCAAGCAGGTTCATCGCCGGAATCGGGATCGCCCATGGCAACTCCTCCACCATGCCCTACGTGAAGCAGTTTTACATTGGCGGAAGCAACAGCGTGCGTGCATTCGATGCACGGGCGCTCGGCCCGGGCTCATACAAAACACCCGACAGTCTCGCGGCCCGATCCTTCGTGGACGAAGCCGGGGACATCAAGCTGGAAGCAAATATTGAATACAGGTTTCCCATTGCGGGCGTCTTCCACGGGGCGCTCTTCCTGGATGCAGGCAACATCTGGTTACGGAAGGACGATGCTAGTCGCCCGGGCGGCACATTCTCGGGCTCCACGTTTCTGGATGAGATAGCGGTGGGGACTGGCTTCGGTGTGCGGCTGGACCTCTCCTTCTTCATTCTACGGTTTGACCTGGCTTTTCCTCTTCGCATTCCCTATCTGCAAAGTGGTGAGCGGTGGGTGGTCAACACGATAGATTTTGGCAGCCCCTCGTGGCGAAAGAATAACCTCGTGCTGAACATTGCCATCGGCTACCCTTACTGATGCGAGGGATTCACCCGGCATCAACCGTTTTGTCAGTCATCCCGTTCTCGTTCTGCGCTCGCAGCAGATTCATGAAAATACCATACGGCTCCACCCAGGACCACGGCAATGACGGCACTCAGGATGATCATGATTTTCATGAGGTCCTCCGTTTGTCACCTCAAGACCAGCATGCTCTTCGTTGAGACGAAATCTCCTGCGTACAGTCGGTAGAAGTACACCCCGCTGGAAAGACGCGAACCATCGAAGCGCACATCGTGATAGCCTGCTTCCTGTTCACCACTGACGAGCCGTGACACCAGTTGGCCGAGCGTGTTGTGCACCGTGAGTGAAACATGGGACCTGAGGGACAGGCCGTAGCGTATCGTCGTCGAAGGGTTACACGGATTGGGATAGTTCTGCGCGAGCATCACACATCGCGGGACTTCCTGTTCTCCCTCGGTGATTCCGACCGAGGTAAGCGGCGACGTCGCATGGCCGACCCAGGCGAGATACTCCGGCGGCGCAGCCCCATCGTACCACATATGAAAGGAACTCGTGAAAAACACGCTTCCCAGTTCAACCCACCTCTCATCCCAGCTTCCCGAAGACCCCATCGTGAGAACAGGATTTTGAGCATACTTCACCCAGGTCTTTCCCGAGTCATTCG
>PMCM01000118.1 GCA_003154155.1 Ignavibacteriota bacterium
ATGCGGATTCCGTCTCTATCGCCAATGAAAACATGCGCATGGACATCGTCGCGTTTGCCGACAGACAGGCCCTCGTTGCATGGGACTCATACACGGAGATCCATTCCGTCCTGTATAACGACAATTTTCAAACGTACTCCGCGATGAATCTGCACACGTTCGATTCCTTTGTGTACTCCCTCGGTGGGTGGCATAATGGCTTTGATGCGGATACCTATAAAAGCACGCTCTTATTCGGCTATGAAAGCTCGCACGACGCAGACCTCGGATATGATATCTATGCAAACGTGCAACGGCTCGACGCGCTAGGTCTTCAATACGTCCCCGCGTCCTTCGAATCGACTTCACCGGTGTTTCCCAATCCCAGCGCCCAGACTGCGCGATTGACCTATTCCATAACCCAGCAAACGCATGTCACCATCGGTGTCTACAACATTCTCGGCCAGAGGATCGGCGACGTCGAAGATGCCGTGCGGGGTCCGGGCCTCTACACAGTGCAATACCCGACGGTGCACCTCGCCGCTGGCACATATTTTTTCCTGTTCCAGGGGGCAAAAACATATGCGCAGAAGTTTCTTGTAATCAAATAGTATGGTTCCATGTCATCGGCATTCCAGGTTCGGCCCTTCGGCAACACTGGAATCAACGTCGCGCCGCTCGGCCTCTCCGCATCGTACCTTCCCGGCCGGCACACCATGCACATGGCTGCAGAGGAAGGCATCAACCTCTTCTTTTCCTTCGGCATCGATTTCCAGATGATCGGCGCATTGCGGAGAGACGATGAAGTTCATGCGCTCATTTGGCGATGCGGTGCACAATCAGCAAAAATGGTTCATGTAGAGCGTGTGTGCGTTCGGCTACGACGCGGTTTTCTCCGTAGGTTTTAGCAAGAACATCCAAAGGATCCCTTCCCATGTCATCATGCATCCTGTGGTACATGTGCTCCTTGCTCTTGATCTCCCTGCCGGCTTTCAGCCAGACAATTCTCCTGCCGGAACGTTGGCAATTCAAAACAGGAGACGATTCCTCCTATGCGCATCCCGCATTTGACGATAGCGGATGGAAGACCCTGGACGTTCCCTCTCCCTGGGAGCCGCAGGGGTTCGACGGCTACGACGGCATCGCGTGGTACCGCGTGCACTTCAGCGTCGATCCGCACTTTGCGGGCAAGCCCTTATCACTGGCACTCGGAAAAGTCGATGACGCCGACGTCACCTATCTGAACGGGGTCCGGATCGGATCCATGGGGCGGTTCCCCCCCGATTCCCTTACCGCCTATACGGAACTCCGCCTCTACAAGATCCCCGCCGGACTGCTGAAGACCCAAAACGTGCTTGCAGTCAGGGTCTATGATATGATGGGTCCCGGCGGGATCGTGTTCGGTCCCCTGGGGATCTACGACGCAGATGCCTATAAAGAGCAATTCGATCCGCCTCCCGGCCCGAAGAAATCGTTCCACCAGCTCGTCACATCGAACGGTCTGATCGCCGCAGTGTTCCACGAGCAGCGTGGACTGATCGAAAGCGTCCGTCCGCATATCTTCCAGGCGTACGATTCCGCACGGTTTGTTGAACCATACGTATACCGGATCAGGCCCTCTCTTCAGGAACGGCCGGTCAAGGTCGCCTACCGTGACCGGACACATGTCATCACGGCCACATACAAAAATGTCGAAATAAGTTATGCCGCCCCCTTCACCACGGAGGAAAAAGTATTCTATGCCGTGGTGGCCGGGCCGGCTGAGAATGTCGCCGCCTGTTCATTTACCTGGGAACGGGGCAAAGGCGGATTGCTCGTCGACTCTGTCACCTTCGCGAGACCCCAAGGGAAGGCCGAAAAATACTTCCTCTGGGGATTCACCGACTCACTGCATACGGACCGCGGCACGGTAACCGCCGCCCGGGCCCGTCTGGTCGCGGGCAACGGCGACTTGCTAACAAAGGAAGTGGCATTCATGCGGGGCGTCATTGCCCGGTGCCGGATCCCGGAAGGGCTCTCCCCCGCCGAACGGAACACACTGGAGCAGTCGATCGCCGTTTTGAAGATGTCGCAGGTATCAGATCGCGAAATATTCCCGCTCGCGGGAGGTCAGCTTTTGGCTTCACTCACCCCCGGGGGCTGGAACATCTCCTGGGTCCGGGATGGCACCTACGCAATCCTGGGTCTGAACCGCCTCGGCATGTTCGATGAATCCCGCCGCGCGCTGGGGTTCATGCTCCACGCGGCATCCAATCATTACGTGCACTACAAACATACCGACGGCAAGGATTATGGTGTGGGCGTGCCGTACCAGATATCCGTGTGCAGGTATTTCGGCACCGGCAAGGAGGAGTCGGATTTCGGCGAAGTGATCGGTCCCAATGTCGAGCTGGACGGCTTCGGGCTCTTTCTAAACGCATTCTGTGATTATGTCGAACGAAGCAAGGACACCGCCTTCTTTGTACAACACTTCCCTCTTGTCTCGAGCCGCGTCGCAGATGCCATCATAGCCTGCATCGATTCGACCGGCCTGATCCGGCTCGACTCGGGCCCGTGGGAGCGGCATCTTCCCGGCAAACAGTTTGCCTACACGTCCATTGCCTGCGCGAACGGGCTGAAGGTATTTGCCGCCCTCACCGCAACAACACACAAGGCCGATGCGGATCGCTACCAGCGCGCTTCGCAAAGACTGCTCGGGGGCATTCGGAAGCATCTGCTTGTGGAAAACCGTCTGATCAAGGGGAATACCGGTGCCGTCGATCCGAACGGATACGACTTCTTCGACGGAGGCACGTTCGAGGCGTTTACGGGCGGGCTCTTTGCCGAGAAGCAGCTTTTTGACTCTCACTGTGGCGAATACTCACGTGCCCTCCGGACCCCAGGCGGCGAGGGGTTCTCCCGCATCAACAAAGGAGATTGGTACGAGACCGCCGAATGGATACTGCTGGATCTGCGTGTCGCATCGGCGATGATGCGTTTTGGCGAGAAGCAGCCTGCGTCGGCCCTGGTCAAATGGGTCACCGACCAGGCCGACCTCAACTTCAACCTGATCCCGGAACTCTACGACCGGAAGACAGCCTTCTATGACGGAGCGGTGCCGATGGTGGGATTCGGCGCCGGTGCGTATGTAGTGGCGCTGGACGACGTGCACAACATCAAGTGAAATCGGATGACCGGAGGGGATCTGTGTTCAGTGGTCGGTGCTCTTCCCCGTGCGTGCAAAGCGCAGAAGCGGGCGGTCCATCCACAGCACGTCGTGCCCGATCCATTTCTCGAACGCGAAGACCGTTGCCAATGCCAGAATGAGCCCCATAATCCCGCCTGCATACACGTCGCCGAAGAAATGCTGCGAAAGATAGACGCGGGAAAAGGCGACTAGGAGCCCCAGAATGGCCAGTAGCACCTGAAGCCACTGCCTGCGCGTGTACATGGCCAGTATAAAACAGAGCGCGACTGCCGTCGCCGCATGCCCCGAAGGGAAGCCATTGTAGGAATACATCTGCACACCGGGAACGAAGTGCAACGAGTAGGAATTCCCGAAGAACACAAGCGGCCGCACAGCATCTGCGAAGAGGGTATGCTTCAACAACTGTGTGGCGGCAAGATTCAGAAGCGCGCTCACTCCGGCCAACAGGCCGAATCTGGGCGAGTGGAAGAGCAGCAGTCCAAGACTTACTACGGTGGGCACAAGTCCGTCGCCAAGCGTGGTCACCCAGGGGGCCAGCGCATCCAGTGAAGGGGTCCACAACCCGTTGATCGTGATATGCAGCGCGCGCTTGTCCGTCAGGAGAAGCACCACTGCCCCCACCGCAACAAATAGCCCTATGGTAAAAAGATATGCCCGGGGAACCGTCGGCTTCACCACCGCGGTGTACTCCTGGTTTGTTCAGGCGGCATGAAATCCCCGCTCTCGTTCTGCATGCCAGAATGTCGACATCCAGGCGCAATGCTGCAACACACACCCTTCGCAGCGCATGCGGCTACTTCTTGTCCGCAGAATGATCCGGATTATCCTGAAGCCACTTCTCCGCCTTCGCCAGCCGCCGCCGGTCGCTGATCATCTGCGGCTGGAGTGCGGCACACGCCGCGTATTCTACTCTGGCCTCGTCTGTGCGATCCATCGCCTCGTAGAGGAGTGCCAGCTCGAACCGATGCCGCATGGATTGTGGTGCGATCGCGATTGCACGACGAAAGGCCTGTTCGGACTCCGTGTAGCCTCCCTCCGGCAATGAACCAAGCAGAAGTTTTGCCAGTTGCCGTTCGATCCAGCTAACGCCGCCGAGCGCTCGATAAAACGTGCCCAGAATGGACCATGCAATATCGTTGGTGGAGTCCAGCGCCACCGAGCGGTCAAGGCACTTCTTGATCTCATTCGCCAATTGCACCTTGCGTTTTCCCCCTGCCTCCATGGCCTCATTGCCAAGAGAGGCCGCCAGCCATGCAAACCCCTCCGAGCTCGTGGAATCGAGGGATATACACTTCTTGGCAAAGTCCCCCGCCGCGCGGTAATGTTCCCCCCGCTCATTTTCCTCTGATGCATCTCCCATCGCGATATGGAGACGCGCCAGATGCCACAAGAGTTCGGCATTGGGAGGACCAACAGCCAGAACGGAATCGTATTGCCGCTCGGCGGAAGGATAGTCGCACCGTGCAAAGGCATCATCCCCGGGGAACGACGCTCCCTTGGATGCTGCAGGCTGGACTACTACGGCTAGCAGGAGCACTACAACGAAGAGTTTTGACAGGTCCATCGGGTTCACTCGGTAGATCATGACGATATAATATAACGATTGAGGACTGTGAGTGAAATAAGTTTCTTTGTCCTCTTGACAACCGCGTTAGGAGTTTTGTATATTGTGGTACAATAATACCACACACGATGAAAGAATAATATGACCTTCGGAGACTTCGTCCGCAAAAAGCGGCTTGAAGCTTCAATGAGTCTGCGCCGATTCTGCGAACTGGCAGATCTGGATCCCAGTAATTGGAGCAAAATCGAACGTGGTCGATTGAGGCTCGCATTCACGCGAGAACGTCTGGAACAGCTCGCCGCTACGTTGGGCCTGGCCAAAGGCTCGGAAGAATGGCAGATGTTTTTTGATCTCGCTACGGTGGCGCAGCGGGAAATCCCCGAGGAACTCTACAACGACGAAGAAGTGCTGGCTGCTCTCCCCGTATTCTTTCGCACCCTTTCGGGCGAAAAGAAACCGACAAAACAAGAACTGAATCACCTGATCGAACTGCTGCGTCGGAAGTAGTGACACATGACCGTCCTATTCCCACCGGACATGATTCCTTTTTGGGAAGCCGAGGGTATTGCCAAGGCTGCTGACGAATTGCGCCAGAAACACTTCGGCCCGACGATTCCTGTAGACGTAGATCTCATTGCCGAGCGCGCATTTGGGCTTGATCTTGTGCCCGTGAATGACCTGAAGCGACAGGTTAATGCCGACGCATTCCTCTCCGGCGATCTCAAGTCCATCTGTTATGACCCAGCACAGCCAAATATTCGAATTCGATTCTCAATCGCTCATGAGCTGGGTCATCGTGTGCTCCATGCCAACGTGATTGAGCGTCTGCGAACGGGATCATTTGACGCATGGCAGGAGATGCTTGAGGAGATGCCTGGGTCCATTTGGGGACGCGCGGAATGGCAAGCCAGAACATTTGGCGCTCAATTGCTGGTGCCGCGCGCTGCCCTTATCCAACATATTTCTCTTTTGAGATCCAAGATTCAAGCCGCCCTCGAGTTGGTTCCGAACATTACACCTCAGGAGTTATATGAATACCTAGCCCCGCGCATTTCCCGGACTTTCGATGTGTCAGATGCGGTTCTTAAGGCCCGACTTTCTGAGGAGAAGATTGACATCTTCACACTTTCCTGATGCACAGATATAAGTGTCGAGTACCAACATGTTCTTTTCATTGCCTTTTTTTGGATCGGGCCTCCGGTTGAATCGAAATGCCACCGTTTGAACATACGCACATGACA
>PMCM01000182.1 GCA_003154155.1 Ignavibacteriota bacterium
ATGTGAAGCCCTTCGACCGTCGCATCAAATGTCGGTTTGACCATCATGTCCGTCATGCCGGCAGGCTTCAACGTGGTCCCGGCTTTTTCATCTTGCGTGTCTTGTCCGAACACCGGCAGCGTCAGAGCGATGGTGAGTACCGATGCGAAGAATACAGATGTCGTGTTCATGGTGCGTCCTTTCCGAAACGATGTGTGCCTTTTGAACTGTGCTTCTGCGTTAAGGCCCGATCACTCCGGGTTCCGGCCGGCTCCAGGACGCTGCTGCATCATCGCAGCGGTGCACGACATGACGCGCATGTCAACCGGAGGCAGGGCCCTATCCCCGGAAACCCCGAAAACTCATACCGCATGGATCAAGCTACGGAGAGAAGCACGGCGGAGACAATCGGCCAAAGGGATGGAAGGGGAATTAGTCCTTTTCGCTTCGTTTACCCCTTTTTCATCCACTGCGCCATCTGCGACACCTGGAGCGTTCCCTTCTTCAACGCGTGGAGTTTCATGTAGGTGAAGAGCACCGGAGTCACGACCAGCACATGGATGCTGGAGGTCAGCAGTCCGCCGATCATCGGCGCAGCCAGCGGCTTCATGACATCCGCCCCCACGCCGGTGCTCCACATGATGGGGATCAAGCCGATCAGGGCCGTTCCCACGGTCATGATCTTCGGCCGTAACCGCAGCACCGCTCCCTCGATGGTGGCGTCGTAGATATCCTGCACGGTGATCGGCCCGCGCTTCCCCAGTTCGTGATCGCGCAGCCGCCGGTCCAGTGCTTCGTGCAGATAGACCACCATCACCACGCCGGTCTGCACAGCCACACCATAGAGGGCAATGAACCCCACCCAGACAGCCACCGAAAAGTTATATCCGAGGATGTAGATCAGATAAATCCCGCCGATCAGCGCAAAGGGCACCGACAGCATCACGACCCCCGCTTCGGTAATGTCTTTCGTCGTGAGATAGAGCATAACAAAGATGATCACAAAGACGATGGGCATAAGAACTTGAATGCGTTCTTTGGCCCTGATTTGGTTTTCCCACTGGCCGCTCCATTGCACGGTGTAGCCCGGGGGGAGCTTCAGCTCTTTCCCGAGGACTTCCTTTGCTTCTCCCACAAAACTGCCCATGTCGCGCCCCCGCACGTTGAGATAGAGGATGGAGCGCAGCTGCGCATTCTCGCTGGAGATCATAGGCGGGCCGGGCACCACCGCAACATGTGCGAGCTGCGAGAGCGGGACGTATCCCTGACTGGACACAGTAGCGCGTGCCGAGGATCCCGGCGCGGCGGGAATAATCGTGGAGAGTCCAACACCCGCATTCGGACTCATGGCCCCTCCGCCTCCGGCACCACCGCCTGACGGTGCACTTCCCATCCCGGATCCTGTGGCGTCCTGCATGGGAACGGCCGACCGGCCGGGACCCATCGTATTGACCGGCACCGGCAGATCCTTGAGCTTATCAATATTGTCCCTCCATTCCCGGGCAAACCGGACGCGAAGGGGAAAACGCTGACGCCCGTCGATTACCGTTCCGAGATTCTGCCCGCCGATCGCGGTTTCGATCACATCCTGCACGTCGCCCGCGTTGATACCGTAGCGCGCCACGGCTTTGCGATCGATGGTGATGTCCAAGAAGAGGCCTCCCTGTGTCCGCTCGGCATAAAGGTCGGCTGCGCCCGGCACCTTCCGCAGGATATGCTCGGCATCGATGGCAAGCGACTCGAGCGTGTCGAGGTCCTTCCCGAAGATCTTCACACCAAGATCGGTGCGCACGCCGGTGGAGAGCATGTTGATCCGATTGATGATGGGCTGTGTCCACCCGTTTCGCACCCCGGGGATCTGCAGCTTCGCATCCAGCTCGGCGATGATGTCGTTCTTCGTCACATCCTTCCGCCACTGGGATTTCGGCTTGAGCAGGATGATCGACTCGATCATGCTGACCGGGGCCGGGTCGGTGGACGTTTCCGCCTTGCCGACTTTGCCGAGCACCTGCTCAACCTCCGGAAGCGATTTGATGATCGCATCCTGCTCCTGCACCACCCGGTTGACCTCCGTGATGGATGCCGAGGGAAGCGTGACAGGCATAAACAGCAGGCTTCCCTCGTCAAGCGGGGGCATGAACTCCGATCCCATATGCATGACCATGGGTATCGTTATGAGCAATGCCGCCACATTCAACGCGATGGCGGTCTTCCGCCACCGGAGAACCCAGCGAATCACCGGTTCATACAGCCAATGGAGAAAACGGGTGATGGGGTTCTGATCGTCACGCCGGAACTTCCCTCGCGTGAGCATGACCATCAACACCGGCACCAGGGTAATGGCGATGATGGCTGAGCCCCCGAGCACGAATGTTTTGGTGAACGCGAGCGGCCGGAAGAGCTTTCCCTCCTGCCCTTCCAGCATAAACACGGGGAGGAACGACACCACCATGATAGCCACGGCGAAGAAGATCGCCCGTCCCACCTGTTTGGCGGAGAGGATGGAGATTTCCGCAAAATCCTCCTTTGTGAGCGTCCCCTTCTCTTCCTGCGCCCTGGCGACATTCCGGTAGGCGTTTTCCACTAAAACGATCGATGCGTCCACGATCACCCCGATGGCAATGGCGATCCCCCCCAGCGACATGATAGTGGACGTGATGCCGAACGCTTTCATGCAGATGAACGCGATCAGGACGGCCACGGGAATCTCGATGATGACCCGGATCACGCTCCGCACGTGGAGCAGAAAAAGGAAGACCACGATACTGACCACGATCGCTTCTTCGATCAATGCTCCTTTCAGCGTTTCTATTGATGCCGTGATGATATCGCTCCGGTCATATGCCGGAACGATCCTGACCCCTTCCGGCAGTCCGGGGGTGATCTCCTTGATTCGTTCCTTCACCCGGTCAATCACCGCCTTGGCGTTTTCGCCGTAGCGCATGACGACGATGCCTCCGACGGCCTGCCCTTCCCCGTTCTTGTCGATGGATCCACGGCGGATGTCGCCGCCGATCTGCACCGTACCGATATTCCGGATGTACACCGGAATTCCGTTCGGGCCTGTCCCAACCACGATATCCTGGATGTCGCTGATGGATTGGATGTACCCCTGTCCCCTGACAAAATACTCCGCATCGGATATCTCAATGATTTTGCCGCCGACATCGTTATTGGAACGCATCACGGCATTCTGGATGGCAGCCATCGTGATGCCGTATCCCTTCATCCTGTTTGGATCCACATCCACCTGGTACTGGCGCACGTACCCGCCGATGGAAGCTACTTCGGCCACCCCTTCGACGCCCTGGAGATTGAGCTTCACGTACCAGTCCTGTATCGCCCGGAGGGCGCCCAGATCCTGTTTCCCCTCGATCGTGTACCAGAACACATGCCCCACGCCGGTTCCGTCGGGCCCCAGTTGCATATTGGCGCCCTGCGGCAAAGCCGACTGAATGGACGAGAGTTTTTCCAGCACCCGGCTCCGTGCCCAGTAGAGGTCGGTGGACTCATTGAAGATGATATAGATGAACGACATCCCGAACATCGATTGGGCGCGGATAGCCGAGACCTGCGGCACCCCCTGGAGCGCCGTCACCAGGGGAAAAGTGATCTGGTCTTCCACGAGCTTCGGCGATCGCCCCATCCACTCCGTGAACACAATGACCTGGTTTTCGGACAGATCGGGGATTGCATCCAGGGGCGTGTGTACCACCGCCCAGATGCCCCACCCGACAACGATCAGATAGAATAGAATCACCAGAAACTTGTTGCGGGCGGAGAAGTCTATTATTCGTTCAATCATGTGAGGTCCCGTTTTTCGTTGCCGTGTCTTTCGCAGCGCTGCCCGGCTGCTGCAGCTGGCTTTCAGAATCCAGCATGAATCCGCCCTGGACAGCCACGATCTCTCCCTCGTGGAGGCCGCTGAGGATCTGTACATCCGACCCGTCGCGTATGCCCGTCACGACATCCCGTGGTTCGAACAGATCGGGTTTCACCTCGATCCAGACCACATCGCGCTTCCCGGTGGAGAGCAGTGCTGACGACGGAATGACGATCGAGGAGGGCACAGGGATCCGGATCTTTGACTGCACGAACATTTGCGGCCTGAGTTTTCCGCCGGCATTATCCAGCTCGACCCTGATCCGGGTTGTCCGCGTCCGGGGTTCGAGCGCGGGATCAACGAACGCCACACGGCCGGTGAATTGTCCATCGGGGTAAGCATCGGTAGTGATGACCACCGTCTGTCCGCGTGCGATAAACCGCAGATCCTTTTCATAAACGTCCAGATAGGCCCAGACCTTCGACAGGTCGGCCAGCTGGTAGAGCAACATTCCCTCGTCCACGTACTGCCCTTCCTGGACATCCTTGGTCACCACCGTGCCGTGAATCGGCGAGAGGAACACGACCGTAGACCCTGATTGCCGCGACGAGGCGAGGGCATCGATCTGCCCCACGGTCATGCCATAGTGCATGAAGAGCCGTTCNNGCCGTTCAGGGCGAGAATGAATTCGTGCTCGGTGGAGACCAGGTCCGGGCTGTGCATTTCGAACAGGGGTTGCCCTTTCCGGACCACCTCGCCGGTGAAGTTCACCAGGAGCTTCTCGATGCGGCCCCGGAACCGGGCCGAGACCTTCGCCTGGTTGGGTTCCGCATAGTCGATCACGCCGTCGGCGCTGATCGTGAGGGAAAGCGTCCGTCGCCGAGCGGGCGCAGTGGCAACGTTCGCAAGCACACGTTGCGCCGGAGAAAGGCTCACCGCCTTCAGGTGATCCAGATCCGCTTCCGAGGCCATAGCCCCGGACGACCGCTTCACGAGCGTCATGCCGCAAATGGGGCACGCACCCGGTCTGTCAGAAACGACCGAGGGATGCATCGGGCAGGTGTAATATTCCTTTTCCGGCGGAGTGGCCGTGGATGCGGATTCGCGGCCGGCATCACCCGGCGTATTTCCAGGCGCCGGCTTGGTGCATGCGGCGATCGCCAAAATTGCGATGAATGCAAATGCGATACTGAAGGACTTCATGTTTGATATTCCTTTTGGCAGATGCGGATACGTGTCGTGCATGGATGATCTCCTCGGGTGGACTACTGGATGTCGCTGCCGACTGCCCGTTCGAGCCGGGCCACCGTTGTGAGGTATTCGCCCGCCAGCATGTAGTACTCCATCTTGAGCATCTGCAGCATCCGGTAGCTGTCGATCAACGAGAGGAAATCTGCCCGGTCGGTTTCATAGGCCGCCAGGGTCGACTGGAGCGATTGATCGGCCTGGGGGAGCATCGTTTGGCGGTAGCGGTCGATCTGTTGCCATTGCGACTGGGAGGTTGTCCACATCTCCCGCACTTCCGCCCCGATCATATTCCGCATATCGGCAAGGGAGAGTTCCGTTGTGCGGGCTGCGAGCTCGTTTTCCTCGACCTTTCCCGCGTATTTGCCGCTGGACCATGGTGCAAGGGGAATATTGATGCTGAACATTGCGGCCCACTGGTCGGTCCCTTCCACCATCCGCTTGTACATGCCCCGCACCATGAGGTCCGGCAGGCGGTCGCGTTCCGCAGCGGCAAGATCGGCGCTGTTCATCTCCAGTTCATACTTGATGCCGCGTAGCTCCGGCCGGTTCTCCAGGGCGCGTACCGTCAGATCTTCCAGTTCATCCCGGATCTTCGCCAGGGGCACGTCGGCAACTCGCCCTATCGGTGTGGTGGCCGGAACACCGCGCAGGGTGTTCATCATCGCTGTAGCGTTCACCAACTCCTGGTCCAACGCGGTATGCTCGTTCTGCAGTTTTGCGAGCTCCACCTGCGCTTTGAGCAGGTCGCTCTGTGAGGCCTGGCCGACGCTGTATTTTGCGCGGGCTGACTCGACGATCTGTGCCATGAGGCGCTGATTCTCGGCGTTGACATCAATGCGGTGCTGAGCCGAGTAGATCATCGCATACGTCTTTCTGACCTCGGCCACCAGATTGCGCTCCGCAGCCGAAGCATTTTGCCCGGCCATCTTTGCACCGGCTTCCGCGGCGTCGCTCATGAGCCCTTTCTTGCCGAACAGCGGGATCATCTGCTGGATGAAGTAGTCGGTCTCCATGCCGTCTTTGAATGGATTGGCGGAGGTAATTGGCGTGGCATAGAATTCCACGCCGGCTTGCGGGTCTTCCCAGGCGCCGGCCTGCCGGACGCGGGCTTCAACGCCCCGGGCCCTGTTGCGTGCGGCCTGAAGTCCGGGGTTGACGCGCAGTGCCTGCCCGACAAAGAAGGCGGGGGTGGAGCTGCTATCCCGCGCCTCCTGCGCAACGACGGTCTGGGAAGCATACCATGCGAGGATAATGGATATGAGAACAGACAAGGGCTTGACGTTCATACACTGCACTCCGCTATTGATCTTCCGATTTCACGCGCCATGAACGGCGATGCGCCGCATCGCCGTACAGCATGGATCGTCGCCGGAGAGTAGGAGCTTTCTTCCTGTCCGGTGACGTGCCGCCGTACGTGTTCGGTCTAAATCAGGAATGCAGCGTTAAGGACGTACTTCTCCACAGAGGATGTGGAGACATTGGAGGGAATGCTCATGTGGAACACAGAAAATTCGAACCGGGGTGCGGTTGCCGGCGAGTGCGAATGGACAGCCGGGCAATCGGGGTTCGCCAAAACCCGGCCGGTGATTGTTTTGTTCAGAATCGTCGGTTCGGAGATATTCCCGCCGGCGACAGTTGCGGTCTGGCATTGACGGCTGAGCGTTACAGAGTGCTCTCCCGCGGTCCGCGGGCGCGCGGCCTCTTCGCACATTCCGCAGGTGCAGCCATGATCGCCGGAGCAGCACGACATAGCAGGCAATTCCTGTCCCATCGGGCAAACGGTCACTGTGCAATGGTACAGCACGACCGTGAACCCGGAATTGGCCAGGAAGAAAAGAGCCAGGATGAAGTGGCGGAACGGCGCGATATGGTTGTTTAGCCGCAACATGTTCAAAAGAGATTACAAGTCTCGTGCCATGGTGAACTCAACTCCCTGTCCCTACAGAGCCCTTTATGCAAGAACTTGCCGGACCTGTTTATCCAGTATCCTGTATTTTCTCAAAAATGAGAACTTGGACTCGATCTTCTGCTATGGTAACAATTCTCTTAACGATATACAAACCGCATCCGTTCCCTGGCTGGCCGTCGCATTCAAGGTGGTTCTCCGCGAGAAAGTGCAGGGGCGACGTTTCCGGCATTTAGTCCCGGAATCGCTTCAACCTGAGCGAATTGCTCACCACGCTCACCGAGCTCATGGCCATCGCTCCGGCGGCGATCATCGGGTTCAGAAGTCCGAGCGCTGCAAGGGGTATGCCGACGACATTATAGACAAAAGCCCAGAAGAGGTTCTGCCTGATTGTCCGAAGCGTTCGGGTGGAAAGGCGGATTGCCCGCGGCACTCCTGCGAGATCGCCGTTCATAATCGTGATGCCGGCGGTTTCCATGGCGATGTCCGTCCCCGTCCCCATGGCGATACCGATATCGGCGCAGGCGAGTGCAGGTGCGTCGTTGATGCCATCACCCACCATCGCGACGATCTTTCCGCCGGCCTGAAGGGCTTTGATGTGTCCGGCTTTTTCTTCAGGGAGGACCCCGGCGATCACCCTGTCGATCCCGGCTTCGGCCGCTATTGCCCGGGCTGTCTCCTCGTTATCCCCCGTCAGCATCACGGTTTCGATGCCCATAGCATGAAGCTCACGGATGGCCGGAGGCGATGTCGGCTTGATCGTATCTGCTATGGCGATGATGCCGGCTGCCCGTCCGTCAAGCGCCACGACAATCGACGTCTTTCCTTTTCCGGCAAACCGCTGCACGGCACTTTGGACCGCATCCGTGTTCACGGCACGCTCCTTCATCAGCTGGAGGTTGCCGGCCGCGACGGGAACGCCGTCGACGGTCCCTGTGACCCCGAGTCCGGTGGAGGACTGGAATGCATCGGTAGTGCGCGGCTCGATCCCCTGTTGCCGGGCATACCGCACGATGGCATCGCCGAGGGGGTGTTCGGACTTTCGTTCGAGGGAGAAGGCAGGGCCAAGCAAATCCGCCGGTGTGTATCCGTCGAGCGGAAGCACGTCCGTGACTTCCGGTTTCCCCAGTGTTATCGTGCCTGTCTTGTCAAATACCACAGTCGTGATCAACCGGATGGACTCGAGGCTCTGGGCGTTTCTGATCAACACACCTGCACGCGCACCTGCGCCGGTTCCCACCATAATGGCTGTCGGCGTGGCGAGCCCGAGCGCACACGGACATGCGATAATGAGGACGGCGATGAAATTCACCAGCGCATGCGTGAACGGGATTCCTGCGACGGCAAACCAGAGGATGAAGGTCACGGTGGCAATGCCGATCACGACGGGAACGAACACGGAAGCGATCGTATCGGCAAGATGCTGAATGGGAGCCTTGGAGCCCTGCGCCTCCTCGACCAGCTTCACGATACGGGCGAGCAGGGTCCCCTCGCCGACCGCCCGTGCCCGGAACTCGATGCTCCCGTTCAGGTTGATTGTCCCCCCCACAACCCCGTCCCCCGACTTCTTCTCAACCGGCAGACTCTCACCGGTAACCATCGACTCGTCGATGCTGGAAGCACCTTTCGTCATTACGCCATCCACCGGAATCCGTTCGCCCGGACGCACGAGGAGAATATCGCCAACCAGTACGCCGGCGATGGGAATATCCGTCTCCGTGCCGTCCCTGAGGACACGCGCGGTTTTCGGCCGCAGACCGATAAGCTTTCGAATGGCATCGGAGGCCCGGGATTTGGCCGAGGCTTCGAGCAGCTTGCCGAGAAGGATCAGGGTGATGATCGTCGCGGTGCTGTCAAAGTAGACATCCGGCGTTTTTCCTGCAGCGCCAAGGAGTTCTGGAAAGAGGACGGCGATTGTGCTGTAGACAAATGCGGCGCCTGTCCCCACCGCAACGAGCGTGTTCATATCGGCGGTCAGGTGGCGGACCGTGAGCCAGAGTCCTTTGAAGAACCTCCGGCCCGGGATGAACATCACGGGGATCGTCAGCAGGAAGAGTATCCTGTTTGTCGAGTCCATCGAAAGCGGCGACGCCCTCATGTACCAGTCCGTCATGCTCAGCATACTGAGCGCCATGATCGGAACGGTAAGAATGGCGCTCAGGATAACATCGTTCCTGAGTTTTGTACGGGCTTCATGTCTCTCCGGAGTATCGCCTGCGGCACTGGTGTCTGCGGCGAGAGAGCCATCTGGAACGATCAGCGCATACCCCGCGTCGGCCACTGCTTTCTGCAGTTGTTCTATGGCAACCCGCGCCGGGTCGAATTCGATCCGTGCATTCTCTGATGCGAGGTTTACCGATGCACCGGAGACACCATCGACCTTCTTGAGGACGTTTTCCACGCGCAGGACGCAGCTCGCGCAGGTCATCCCTTCGACTGGCAGGGTCAGTGTGCGGACCGGTGATTTGATGCTAGACAAGGTGGAACCCTGCATTTTCGATTGCTTTCTCGATATCTGCCGGAGAAACGCGGGATTCATCGTAGACGATCCGGCCCTTGCCAATCTCCACCGACTCCACCTGAACACCCTCGATTTTGCCCAATTCCTTTTTCACGCTCATGACGCAATGCCCGCAATTCATCCCATTCGATGACCAGATTCTGCGTTTTCATGGCTCATTCCCTAGTATGCATATGAATGCTGTTTTCGTTGACTGTCACACTACAATATACGGTTCTGGGAGCCGGAGGCGTAATAAAATTACAGGAAAATGTTATACCATCGTTCACCGCTGCCCCGAGGGATGTGAGGGGGCTCAGGGGAACCGCGACCCGGCGTATTGTGGGAGCAGCTGCGGGCAAACAAGAGACCCTCACTACGACAATGTGGGGCTACCTGCCTGTTACCTGCAAATAGGCGACCTGGCTGTTCCGATAGACGGCCTTGGCTTCTATAAGTTGATCATGCATCTGCTGCTGCAACGCTTGAGCCTCCAACAAATCGGTAAGATTGCTCAGACCGTTGTTGTAGCTGTCCTGATTCACTTTNNATCGCTGAAATCCTGCCACGCTTTTTCCATCTGCAGCAGCAACAATTCCGCATTGTCCTTCATCGTATTCTGCGCAATGTGTTCTTTGATGCTTCGCTCCTGCAGCGTATGCGATGCTTCCCACCATCCGGAAATCGGGATGGAGACCGTGCCGAACACCATACCCAGAGTTCGATCCTTGTTTTCATCCAGCTTCATATACAACCCGCTCACGCCGATCCCGGCTTGGGGAAGATATTCTCCAAGCTTCAATGTGCTTTGGAGCTCTTCCGCGCGGACGGACGCTTGCAGCAGGCGGTATTCTGAGCGGTTGTGCAATGCTTCGGCGTGATCGACCCAGAATGCCTCCGGCGAACCATCCACACGCAGCGAGTCACACAGGGACAATGTCGAATCATACGAAATCCCTGTGTGCTGGCAAAACGCCATCATTGCCAACTTGCGTCCGTTGTCCAATTTGGATTTGTTGAGGAGCACTTCGCTGCGTTTCACTTTCACCTTGAGTACGTCATTCCTCGACACAAGTCCGGATCGATACGCATCTTCCACCTGTGCCAACAACCTGGTCAGCAATTCCTCGTATCGCTGTATCGTTTGTGTCTTTGCATTCAGCGAAACCACCGACCAGTACTGCTCTTCGGTTTTACGCAGCACATCGTTTTGTGCAATCCTGTTTTTTTCTTCGCTGACATCTTCGCCCAGCGATGCCAGCCGGTTGCCGGTCCAGATTCTGCCGCCGGCGAAGATCGGTTGCACTGCAGTGACTATCCCGAATGTGCCGGATTTCATCAGTCCCGTCGTTGATGCGGGCATGTACGCATATTGTGTGGCATTTGTCAGATTTGCCATCGTGCCATCATAGACAGGCAGATTGCCGCCGGACGTAGACAATTCCATCATATTCTTGCCGGCGGCAAACATCGCTCCATTGGCACTGATGGAAGGAAAGTACCTGGTAAGCGCCGCTTTGCGTGTCTGCCGCGATGCTTCAATCTCCAGCGCACCGTTCTTGACCGCCGCATTGTTTTGCAGGGCAAGCCGTTTGCTTTCGTCCAATGTCAGCGATCGCTGGGCAACAGCGGGAAACGTGCACATCCAGATCAGGGAGATAAGCATGAACCTTTTCATAGTGTCTCACGTGTTTCAACCTGGTCGAAATCACTTTTGTGGAACACATAGTAGAGCACGGGCAGCACGAGCAACGACAGCACAAGGGCAAACAGCAAGCCGAAGCAGACGACAGCGCCGAGGGGACCCCACAGCGAAGAACGGCTTGCGATCATCGGGATAACGCCGACGGCGGCGGCAGCGGAAGTGAGAAAAATCGGGCGCATCCTTCTCTTGCCTGCCGAGATCGCCGCCTCTTCCAGGGAATGTCCATGCTCGTGCTGGAGCTCTTCCGCATACGAAACGAATATGACCCCATTCCGGACGACAATGCCCATGAGACCAATCAATCCAATAAACGCCGTAGTACCATAGGGATATCCTGTGACAAATATGCCGAATGCGGCACCAAACACACTCAGGGGCAGCGT
>PMCM01000274.1:0-128 GCA_003154155.1 Ignavibacteriota bacterium
ACGTTGAGCGGCATCTGGACCGCATCAAAAGCAAAACCGTAATCCGCCGCAACTTGCAGCATATACAGATGGATACTTGGGTCCTTGTGTCCCGTGAAACCGATATAGCGGAGTTTTCCCGCTTCCCG
>PMCM01000274.1:198-2705 GCA_003154155.1 Ignavibacteriota bacterium
TTCGTCATCAGAAATACCCTGTCCCTATAACCGTCGCGGAGCGCTTTGCCCATGCGGATCTCGCTGGCCCCCTCGTTGTAATCCCAGCAGTTATCCATGAAGGTGATGCCGCGGTCTATAGCGGTGCGAATGATGCGGATGCTCAACTGTTCATCCACCCTGTTCAAGCCAATATGCGAGCCCCCTAGCCCGATCGCCGAGACTTTCTCTCCCGTGCTGCCAAGCGTTCGGTAGAGCATTCCTTGAATAGCTGTGGTGTTTGACATGGTTTCACTCCTGTTGGTCGGACCGTCCACGACCTGCTCCTTCCAGAAGGAAGGGGCCCCATCATCGGCCGAAACGGAACAGGTGGGCATCACGATTTGTCCGGCGGATGAAATCGTCCCGGAGGATCTCGGCGGCGATGACGCTGAAGGTGATGCCATTCCCACCATAACACAGCGCAAAACAGACGTGCGGAAACCGGGGATGGACACCGATGTAGGGA
This sequence comes from Ignavibacteriota bacterium, assembly GCA_003154155.1. Lineage (GTDB taxonomy): Bacteria > Bacteroidota > Ignavibacteria > UBA10030 > UBA6906 > Fen-1255. Next base: position 686 of record PMCM01000274.1, read on the forward strand.
AGGCCGTCTTTCGTTTCGCCGAAAGTGCCTGCCCATGCGTAAGCTACTTCCAATGGCCGATCCGGAAACAGTCGCCCGAACTTTTTCACCAGGGTTCGGGCCTTTTGAGAAATCAACGCATCCCGGCGCTTCGCATTCACGAAGTCCTCGTCTTCGCCGCCGACGATGACACGTCCTTCGGTGGTAGTCCGCAGATAGAGATAAGGCGTGCCGCTTTCCCAAATGAGGCACTGGCGGTGCCATCCCGAAATCTTTGGGAGAGGCTCGCTGATGAGCGCATACGTGCTCTTCAAGGTTCCCGCCCCGGCGTTCAAGAGGGCTTCCGACTCGAACCCCGCCGCAATCACGGCCCGGTGAGCGGTGATCCGGCAACCATTGTGCNNCGGCGGGTTTCCTCCAAACGCGTCATCTTCGTGCGGTCGTAGACTTCAAGACCGGCGCGCTTCCCCGCGGCCAGGAGGCCGTGGGTCAGGCGGTGCGGATCCACCTGGCCACCGACTTTGGAAAAGAGCGCGGCGGGGCGTGAGAATGGGAAGCGTGCCCGAACCGCCGTCGCGTCATAGAACTCCAACTCGATGCCCATCTTCCGTCGCAGTTGGAATTCCTCTCGAAATTCGGGTATTTCCCGCTGANNCGAGACACAACTGGTAGCTCCGGGTCGCACCGACATGGCCGATTTTTTTGATCAACTCCCGCAGAGGAACATCGATTTCGTATTGGAGCAGAGCGGTGCTCGCGCTGGTGCTTCCCGTTCCGATGTCCCGCTTATCAAGGACCAGAGTGTTCACGCCGGCGTCAGCCAGATGAACCGCCACCAGTGCCCCGGTTATTCCGCCTCCGATGACGACTGCGTCACAAGAAACATCGCGTTGTAGTGAAGGGTAGTTCGCCGGGAGGCCATTATTAACCGACCAAAAGGGATGACTCGAAGTGAGATTCATGACGCTTGATAACCCCCTAACCGTACGGACGCTATATGAAAGCCTACGATGGATGATGGGTGCTTCAAGGTCTTGATCATCCGGCGCAACATTGGGATGTTCCCGCCTTTTCAGTAGGTACGAAAGAAGCACACCCGCAGTTCGGCGCGCAAGGATTCCACCTCACCGAATAGATCGACCGTTCTCGCTCGGCTGCCCGGCCCTCTCAGTCAACGATGGACTCTCGGAAAGCGATATAGTGGGCACTCTCATCACCGGGACGGACGGCCCGTTCCGCTATCCCACCGAGTCGAGTCCATCATGGTCTTCAATCCGCCCGAGGCCGAGGCCGACCGGTCACGGAAGCGCCCCTGGCGAGCGCCGACACGCACTGCAAGTAAGGAACAGATCCACATACCCTGGCCCTTCAAGCTCTGCGGAACGGGCGGTTACGCCAACGTTCGAACGGATTTTTCCCGGTCCCATTGACGCGTCTTTGCCGCGGCAATAAAGGCATCTTTGGCGCTTGCATCCACAACGCCTGCGTCTTGTCCGACATGCGCTATTTTCAAAAGCGCCTGGCCGCCCTTGTCTACGGCGATGGCCTTGAGATGGCCGAAAGCATCGCGCACAAAATCGATTGCGGCGCTTTCCATCGATAGCGCCTTTGCGCCTTTATCGGAGAGGATGATGGCAACAGCGTCAAACAGCACGGAAGGTGTGCCGGCCAGTTGTCCGTCAACGGCCAGCATTGAGCCGTCGGCAAGCTTTGCGCCACCCACTTTGGGTGCGACAATCTTCACGGCGGCGCCTGCATCGGTTGCGGCTTTGTTAATCTTCTTGATGATGGCGCCGTCTGAACCATCCGCGATCAGGATGCCAATCACACGTCCCATAAGCGTGTCTTTCATCTTGCCGATCAGCTGCAGTGCGGGCGAAGGCTTCATTTTCTGCACGGGCGCTGCGGCCGTCGGGGCATCGGGCATTTTGTCGAACGCAAGACCCGCGGCGACACGGCGGGCGAGGTCTTCATCGATATGCCGCAGGTGGCCGACCATGGCCTTTCGGATGTGCAGATGTTCGACCTTGGAAAGCTCAAA
>PMCM01000262.1:0-149 GCA_003154155.1 Ignavibacteriota bacterium
CGGTGCTGGTAGTAGAGGTCGATGCAGTCAACCTGCAGCCTTCTGAGACTCCCCTCGCATGACTTCTTCACATAATCGGGCTTGCCGCTGATTCCGCGCTTGTTCGGCTCGGTGCTGTCCCGGACGATCCCGAACTTGGTGGCGATCAC
>PMCM01000262.1:186-5244 GCA_003154155.1 Ignavibacteriota bacterium
ATGCCCATGCAGCCGAGGCCGAGAGCAGACACTGTCAACCCCTGTTTTCCTAGTGTTCGCGTCTTCATGTAGTGATCTCCAATGACGTAATTGATGACATCACCGGAACTTCGCAAGTCCGGCTTCGGGCATGATACGCCCTGTGCATGACGTTACAGCTTCCAGTAGATGTTCCTTTTGTTGCAGTAGAGCACAATGAGCCAGAGACACAATGTCCAGATGAGCCCCCATAGCACGCCATGGTACCCAGACCTGTCGAGAAACAAAGAGCTCCAGACGGGGGAGGGGAATAGGGCTGCCCACTGCCGCAATGCGTCGTTCGGCTGTGCGGCGAACAATGTTTCCACGTGCAATGCCCGGAAAAAGATCCGCATGATAATCTGCATGAAGTATGCGAGGAGGGCGTTTGCGCCGAACACCCGGAGAGGGGTGGCCCACCGTTTCCATCCCCGGACGTCAATCAGATAATAGAGCACAAGGAAGACAAATGCGCCCAGCCCGGATGAGGCGAGGGCATAGGAGGCAGTGACATCCGGTTTGTTGAAACAGAGCTCAGTTGCTCCTGTCATGAGGCCGACGCTATGCAGCGCAAACCCCGCGGCGGTGAATATGCTTCCCACCAGCAACGCGCTGCGCACGATGGCCTTCCGGTCACCACGTCCGACAACCTCCCCGAGCACGACGCCGATCATTGTCATGATCCCGTACGAGAGAGAGACCCAAGGTCGGCAATGAATCGTCAGGGGCTTCGCCCAGCTGCCGTGAAGTTGCGATATTGTCCAGAACGGATCAGGTGAATCGCCGAACCGGAGCCACCACACGAAATAATGGGACATGAGGATATGGAATGCCGCCAGCAGGAAGATCGCGAGCCAGCGGCCGGCCCGGGAAAGCTTCATGCTTGCGGCGCCCATGAAATAGGCAACACCGATCGCCTGAAGAATGCCCCACCACCAGGAGAGTCCGAGGATAAGGCTGATGTAGACGACACCCGCCAGAATGAGCATGATTGTCCGGACCATCACATGGCTCCACCATTCCCGTCCACGCCGGTTCCTGCTGAGGGGTATGGCAATGCCGACGATGAACACGAAGAACGGTGCCACCAGATCTGTGGCGGTGAGCCCGACGTTTTTCAGACTCGCCTCGGGAAGCTGATTGATCTGCTCGTCCGTCAAACCGGATGCTTTTTTCTGTTCCACGAATCTCTCCCAGCCGACCTCCGCGTGGTTCCAGGTGGAAACAGGGAGGCTTCCGCACCAGGACATGACCTGGGGAAGGGGCCGGTAGTCCGCTGCGGCCACAGCAATGACGAAGACCATGACCATGATCGTCAGACCGCGGAATGCATCAACGGATTCGACGCGCACCCGGGGTGTGTTCCCGGAAGAGGTGGATGCTTCTGTTACCATAATCTCTTACCTTGGCTTAAACGGTGGATGCAGTTACTCACAACATCCCGAAGAATTCTGAGAGAAGCAAACGCGTACAACGACCCGTTCACCAACTGTTTCGCGACCTCATGGCTTCTGGAATGAACGAATTGTATCATCGACTCAGAGATGCCTACGCGGACACGAACCTGAACAGGATCACTGCCGCCCTCGTTGACCTGTACAAAGCACGGCAACACGAGAGGCTCCGTGAACTTGCGCGGAAGGTGTCGCCCTTTGTTCACGTTGATGATTCACAGATAAGCAAATGCTTTTCACAATTGGTGATGCTGTATCATCCCGATAAAGGGGAGTGGCACAGGCGTGAAATCGAATCGGCGCACGCGGCGGGGGACGCAGCCGGACTCCGACGCTTCTCCCACATCCTGCTCATGGGCGACTTCGGACACATCCCCCCTCCAGCCGTTGTTTCGGAACCCGGGGATTTTACGGGGGAATATGTGTGGGATATGGGGGAAGAAGACCCCGGACGCGCCCCTGAGTTCGAGGAGGAGACTTTTGAAGACGGACAATTCGAGGTGTCAGGGGAGGAGTACGAACACACTTTTTTCCAGGCCATGAAAATGAAGTTCTACGGCACGCTCGACATAGAATTGCCGTATTATTACCTGGAGGATTTTGAAGAAATTGTCATGGCAGGCTGCGGCATCAGATCGTTGGACGGAATGGCGCACTGCATTCACGCAAAAATAATCGATATTTCAGGCAATGCGTTGACCGATATCAGCGACATCTGGCAACTGACTCGTGTCACGGAACTGTATGCTGCCGGCAACAGCATCGGGTACGTCGACGCATTGAGCGGCCTGGTGAATCTCCGCGTGGTCGATCTGTCGCTCAACGACATCGACGATGTCTCCCCCCTCTTCGAGCTGGAACACCTTGAATTCGTCAATCTTGTGGGAAACCCGGTGCCAGTCTCCCAGATTGAGAAACTGCGGGCCACAGGGTGCACGGTGCTTTCGTAGAACGAGAGAAATCAACGTTATCTCCTGCCTTGCCTCACTTCGCCGTGCGTCACCACCCATTCCCGGTGTCATAGCCGTTCGTTGATTCTCTCATTGGATCTCCCTAGGTTACTTCCGGGGTTCACAATGCATTGGGAATGGACAAAAATGAAACACCTCTTCATGCTGCTGTTGTGTTCGGCAACCGCCTTGGGACAGGATCTTGCACAGCAGGACATCGGACGTGCGTTCGACGCCGCCGGACAGGAGTTTGGCGTACCGTCGCCCGTATTGAAAGGCATTGCCTTTGCCGAGACCCGCTGGCAACATCTCGTCTGGGCGGAAGGGGATTCAGTGAGCTGCACCGGTCTGCCACGGGAATATGGCATCATGGCGCTGCGCGACGACTGGTTTTTCGGGAGAAGCCTGGAAGCCGGTGCGGCATTGATCGGTGAAACACCCGCAACGGTGCGCCGCGACATGTTGCAGAATATCCGTGCAGCTGCAGCGTATCTGCGGAGCATGTACGGCCAGAATCCCCGTCCGGAGGGAACGTCTGACGGATCGCTTGAAAGCTGGCAAACGGCGATCGCGCGCTACTGCGGCATCCCCCAGCCTGCCCTGGCCGCGCAGCATGCCTGCGAGATTCTGACACGCGTGAATACGGGCTATCACGAGTTCGGCATCAACATGCCCCCCGCCCCGGTTGATCTCCAGCGTGTGCGCGCAAATGCTGCCAAGGTCTATGCTGCATCCGCACAGGAACCTCAACTGCGGAAGATAGCAGGACAGCCTGACTATCCTTTGGCTCACTGGGTGCCCGCCTATCAGAACCACTGGTACACATCGGGCTATGCGCGCGATTTTGTGGTCATTCATGACATGGAAGGGTATTACCTCAGCACCATCTCCTATTTCCAGCTGGCCTCGACCGATGCGAGTGTCCATTACGATGTCAACGGACTCCAGGATTCCCAGTCGGACGCCCCCGCGGGTGATATCACCCAGCAGGTGGAAGAACAATACTGGGCATGGCATGCGATCTGTCTGAACAGATACTCGCTCGGCATTGAACATGAAGGATTTGAATCGAATCCAGCCTGGTGGACTCCTGAAATGTATCTGGCCTCGGCGAAACTGGTCAAATACATGTGCGACAAATACGGGATCCCCAAAGACCGTAACCACATCATCGGGCATGGGGAATACCAGAACAGTGCATGGGTGAACTGGGCGGTGAGCCACGGTTACCCGGCCGAGTTTGGCACCTGTAACTCCCACACCGATCCGGGGCCGAATTGGGACTGGGCGTTCTTCATGCAAATGATCACGGGCGATTCAACCGCACCCCGTGTCGTGTCTGTTCCTCCGGCCGGAAGGGTTCAGGTATTTGACCCGCTGTCCGTGACGTTCAATCAACGCCTCGTGCGTGCAGCCGTCGAACAAAATTTCCATGTTTCCCCGCCTGTCGCGGGGGCGTTTGCCTGGAAGGATAATTTCCGGACAGTGCAGTTCGTGCCTTCGTCCCCCTTGTCGTTCGATACCCAGTACACTATCACCGTGGATACCGGGGCCCACAATTACTTTGGGGCCGGCATTGATGTCAATGGTGACGGCATCGGAGGAGGCGAGGTATATACGATTACCGTTCGGACCGCAGCGAACGATACCGTGCCCCCCACAATTGCAGGGACATACCCCGCCGATCAGCAAGGCGATATCAGCACGTCTGTGCAATGCGAAATCGACGTCAGCGAGCCGATGGACCCCACCACCCTGGCCGGATCTTTTGCCCTGAATGACGGTTCGAGTGACGTACCACTCACAACCCCGGTTGCCCTGAGCACCGGAAGCGGAGTGCGCATCACCGTCAGACCGGTGAATCCGTTGCGTCCGCTGTCACACTATACGCTGTCAGTTCTCCCTACGATGAAGGATTACGGCGGAAACACCATCACTTCGACCCGGACCGTCTCCTTTGCCACCGGGCCGGAGCAAAGCTTCAGCGGAACGATCATCAATAACTTCGACGCACTGGGAAGCTGGTGGCAGCCCGGCACCAGCGGCAGCACCGTTGGCACGACAACGACCTCCTTTACCATTGACACGGATATCAAGAAGTCGGGCACGGGGAGCGGAAAAGTGTCCTATGTGTTTGCGGGCTCCAGCGGCGGCGTCGTGCGTGAATACAATAGCGGGAAGCCTACTGTCGATCCCGGACCGTATGTTGCATGCTGGGTGTTCGGAGACAACAGCCGCAACGCTCTGGAATATTGGTTCTATCCACTCACCTTTGTGCGCGTGGATACGCTGGATTGGACCGGTTGGAAGCTTGTTGCTGGATCACTTGCAACCGTGCCCACAACTGCCGTGAGGCAGCTGGCCGGGCTGGTGATCCAGCAACTGCCGGGAGGCCGCACAAGCGGGTCGGTGTATTTCGATGATCTCGGTGTCGGACAAGCCCCATTATCGGTTTCACCGTCTCTTTCAGCAGTGCCGGACGCGTATGTCTTGCACCAGAACTATCCCAATCCGTTCAATCCTTCCACGAGGATTCGGTATGCAGTTTCAGGAGCGGGATCCGGAGGTGCGGGGGGGACAAATTCAGAAATCAGAATCCCAGGCTCCCCTTGGGTGCGCCTCAGCGTCTACGACGT
>PMCM01000202.1 GCA_003154155.1 Ignavibacteriota bacterium
AACTGCCAGGAGCTCACGTACGGGGACAATACCGCATTGTCGATGTCGATGGTTCCGCCGGCGAAACTGGTGGCGCCATAGGAGCTCCAGATGTTGGCCTTCCAGAATCCTACGGTAAGCCATGGCGACCAGCCGCTGCCGGACGGGAAGCGCATTTGCACCTTGAATGCGCTGTGATCCCCGGGTGCCGATCCGTTCCAGGAGGGCAGCCCCATATTGAACGGGTACGGCGCATACTGGGGCTTCAGGATCAGGGAGCCATCCGTCCGGTCCGCCTGCAGCATGAGGCATTTGCCGTCGCCGCTGAGGGTCAATCCATCATTGGCTTCACTGTTGGCGACCAGTGAGTCAATCCTGGTCACGAAGTATTGATCCGGATAATTCTGCGCATGAACAGACTGCAAAACGAACAGGCATGCAATAAGGCAATACGTAGCAGTTCTTGGTCTCATCGTGGGGGTGAACTTCGTTGTGAATGAACGTCAAGCAAAAACATTCCCCCCACCAGTCTAATATACCGATGTTTGGCACAAGAAGACATGCCGGGCAGCACGGCTTCCCCGCACTTCAAATCCCGTCGTCGTACTTCAGCTCATCCCCCTTCGTCGTGCGGGTCTCGGTACCGAATCGCCATGTAAGGCCCAGGTACACAATCCCTGCATCACGCTTGTTGATGACGTTCTGTTGCATGATGGGAGTATCCAGGTTCAATTCCCGTTTGAGCGTATGGAATACGTCGGCGACCGTCAGGGTCAACGAAAGCGTGTTGTTCAGAAGATCCTGGCGTGCTCCGAGATTCACGACATATGTTGGTCTGTATTCCCCCTGCGGCGTGAGCCGCGTGGAATTAAAGCTTCCGTTGATCTGAAACATGGTGCCCGTGACCGGACTCAGGCTCATGGTCAGCACACCCGACCACGTGACCACGGATTTCTTCGTGCTATAGCCGAGGTTGGAGGCGTCGATCTCATCGTAGTAGGTGTTCAGGCTCATATTCGACGAAAACCATTCGCCGAGGCTGGAGGAGACAATAAGCTCGAGGCCGGCCGACTGGCCGTTCGAAAGATTCATCCGGGTCGTGAGCAGGGTCGTGTCGTTGAGTTGCTGAACCACGGACGTGAACCTGTTCGACGTGTAGCGATAGTACAGGCTGGGGACAATGGAGAAGAGAGCATTCTGCAGTTTAACGCCGCATTCGACCGAATGGATGAACTCCGGCATCAGCATCGGGTTGCCGGTGCGCAGGTTCCTCGGATCCTGGTATTCAGGGAAGGGGTTGAGGTCGTCCGTATCGGGACGATGGACCCGCCTGCTGTAGTTCATTTGCAGTTCCGTCGTCTCGCCGAGGCCGTACGAAAGATGCAGTGTCGGATAGAGCTTCCAGTAGTCGTTCGCAAGGGCGATGCTCTGCGATACCTGGTCCATGGCTGTATGCGCGTATTCCGTCCTGATTCCCGCAAGAAACCCGAAATTGCCGATTGATTGCCGTACCGTTGCATAGAGTGCGTGAATGGTCCGGTCGACGACGAACCGGTTGGTTTTCCCTGGATCTATCTGCCACATATTCCGGGAGAGATCGAAGTCGCTGACGGTAAACTGATAGTCCCCGTGGTTGATCTCCCCCGCGTAGCCGGTTTCGAGTGTGGTTTCTTCGGAGAGAGGATCGGTGTAGTCCACGGATATCTGGTGTTCGGTTTCCATGGGATGAATGAGCGTGGCATCGTACTGTGTCGGAGCAGACGGCAACCAGTACTGATTGGTGTACACGTTGTCTTCCGTTTCGGGATGCCCCGAGAATGAGTACTCCGCGCGAAGTTTGTGCCCCTCGGTGGGGAAGCTATGTTCGACAAAGGCATTGCCGCTATACTCTTCCTGGTACTCGTGGTCCAGCCGGTCCCTCTCGTATGCCTGAGTCTGGAGGTGGTTCAGATCCTGGAATGTATTCCCGGCATACTCCGTCCGCGTGAACGCATTATGGAAGTAATGTCCTGACGCGCCCGTGGTCGTGGTCGGGTCCAGTTCCAGTTCAAACCCGAGGTTCGCCATATGCGAGTGCGGATCGGCATACGACCCCAGGTTCTGCCGGTAATAGGACACCGTGGAATCGATCTGGGTTCTCGCGTCGCTGTTGACCCTGTTCCGGCTGTCCTGACGAAAACTGTAACTTCCATAGACGTTGAAGGCACCCGGATTGTATGCAAGTCGGACATTGCCGTTGTACCGTCCCTGGTTGCCCGCGTTGGCGGTAAAGCTTCCATTGGCCCCGCGGGAGGTGTTTTTCTTCAGGACAAGATTGATGATCCCCGACGTACCGTCCGGTTTATATTTCGCGGTGGGGTTGGTAATAACCTCGATCCGTTCAATCGTGCTGGCCGGCATTTGCTGCAGGACTTCAGCCCGGTTCGTACCCATGAGGGGGGAATTCTTCCCGTTGACGAGGATCAGGACATCCGATGATCCCCGCAGACTGACGTTGCCGTCGATATCGACCTGCACAGACGGCACATTTTGGAGCAGTTCGCTGGCGGAGCCCGCCTTGGACATCAGATCCTGGTCGACATTATACACTTTCCGGTCGATGCCATTGTTCTGCATTGACTTCTCGCCCGTGACCAGAATTTCCTGCAGGCTGACGGAAGTTTCGCGGAGGGTCTGTTTGCCGAGGTTTGCATTCTTGTGGCGGGGATCAATCGGGATTGGCCGGGTTGAGGCGGAGGCATAGCCAACGAGACCGAATTTGCAGAAGTACTCCCCTGCCGCCACATCCGGAAAGAGGAATCTTCCTGTTGCGTCTGTCGTCGTCCCGGATACCATAGAGCTGTCTGCACAACGGTGCAGCAGGACATTGACAAATTCGAGGGGACGTTTTGTCGACCCGTCGATGACCTGGCCGGTGACGCTTCCATGGAGATCATCCTGGGCGGGCGAAACGGAGATCAGGCAAAGCGGCAACAGGATGAACAACGGGCACATCCGGAATGTCATTTGGTTTTCCGTTCCGGGCGGAGACACACGAAGGGCCGGGAGGGGTTTGGAGCCCCGTCCGGCCCTGAGATCAAAAGAGAAGACACTTCGGCCTCGTAGCTGGTACGCGCTATGGAAAAGTACGACACACCGCGTCCAATATACGAATAAGAGATGAAAATGAGATGAAGGCCGGGAGTGTCATGCTCTCCCGCATGTTATGTTGATCCTCGTGTGCTGCCGCAGATCCACCCGCACCGGCTTCGTGCCTAGAAGAGGTTGAATAGCAGAGATGCGCAGAACCCGATCGTGTTCACATTGTTGCCCCTTGCGAAGGAACTGCTGAGCGTGTAGCTGGCACCCATGTCGAGACGGAGAAGCGATGAGATGACAAATTCGCTTCCCACGCTGAGGCCGACGCCGAAGCTCGTCATCCCGCCTCGTCGTTCAAAGTCTCTCCTGTCGCCCGGCATTTCGGGGTTCCCGACGGGTTCCGCCAGTGTGGAGGCGGAATCTGGCCGGAAACGGGAACCACCCTGATGGCTCAGAATGAAAGAGACGCCCAGATACGGCGAGACCCCACCCCGAAGCGGCACCCACCGTCCGCCCAACCCGATGGAGAAGAGGTCAGATTCATTACTTCTGCGGGCATCGCGCACCCCGGGAGCAACAAGGCTGTCTCTTCTGAACCCCCGCCCGTCCGTGGGGGCGTAGGAGAACAGGCCGGTCAGATCGAGAGGGACGTTGGCCAACGAATAGACAACTAAAGAACCTGCAATTCTCGCCGATAATCCATGTAAGGAAAGCCGTAGTCTGAACCAACCCACTATTCAAGGAGGAAAGGAACACGATGCAGATAAACCCAACGAGCCCGCAGGCGCCTGTTCAGCCGGCAGCCCAAGCGGCTCCCAAAGCGCCGCCACCTGCCGCACAGCCGGCGCAAGTGAAAGCGAAGGACACTGCATTTCTCTCCCAGAAGGCCAAAGATCTGGCTGCACAGCTTTCCGGGAAGACGATGCAGGAGGAAGCGAAGGAGTCTCCGGTTGTCGAGATGAATGAAGAGGCGTCCAAGGCCAAATAGGCCTGTGGTCGGCGCCGATTGCCTTCCATCCCCGGCAGAAACGCCGGGGATTTTTTTGTGCGGAGGTCCCGTATCCTATCCGAGGGGGGTTCCATGAGAGCACGTCGGCGTCAGTGTGCCGCTTCGGGCACCTTTTTCTTCATCCCCGGAAGCACGAATGCAACGATCAACGCCAGCAATGCATGACAGAATACCAGCGTATACCCGGTCGGCAAATCAAGGTTATATGAGACCATAATGGAAAGCAGGTTGACCGCAGTACCGACAATCCATGCCACGAGAAGGAGTTTGCCTTTGTTCAGGCGTATGGCGATGAATGCCGGCGCGACAAGCAGGGAGAACACAATGAGCACTCCTGCCAAACGCACCGAACTGGTCACCGTGGCCGCAAACGACACAAAGAACAGCGTATCTCTCCAGAACCCTTTCATGCGCGGATACACAAAAACGAGTATCAGGCCGAGCAGGGTATACACGATACCTGTTTCGATAATGTCCGGCCAGGGCGTGAAGAGGATATCCGAGGCCATCAGTTTATCGAACATCTCCATGCCGTGCGCCGACTTGGAAAGCACGATGAACACTCCGGAAATGCCGAAGGCATAGAGCAATCCGATGAATGCCTCATGTGACGAGGTGCGTTTGGATGCGAGTGCGATGACCAATCCTGCAAGGAGTGCAAAAGCGAGGGAAACGGGATAGACGTATTTCCCATCCAGGAAGAGAATGGACAGCGCCGCACCAAGTGCGGACATCTGGCCAATGGCGAGGTCAGTGAAGATAATCCCCCGCCTGATGATCTCCAGTCCGAAGTAGGAATGGATGCCGAGCAGGACAACGGAGAGCACAAACGCGGAGAGAAGAATATCAGCCATTGGTCATTCTCCTCACGATTTCATCAAAGACGCTGAAGACATCGGTGGCTCCATCCGTCGCGCCCACGTCGTGCGGCAGGATCAGCATTTTCACCTGGAGTCTCTTCGCAAGATACGTTGAAGCATCCTGCGGGTTGTACACATCCTGGAAGAT
>PMCM01000022.1 GCA_003154155.1 Ignavibacteriota bacterium
AGGCAGTCTCACAAGACTGGGCGCGGAAAATACGAAGCTTCAGTCCGACGTGGACCTATTTGGATGTGCAATCCTCATTCAATCCGCTCGCATTTGCCGATTTTGACGATGCGTGCCCCGACTCGGGAAGGAGCCTATTCACACTTCGCGCCTGGCGCAATCTCTGCAGACAATTCCGCCAGGATGGGCCGGTGACGGGCGAAGGAGGTTATCACTTCCTCTTTGCCGGGTATTTTGATGACTTCGATGGAAGGATTGTTACTGCAGATCCTGCGGGATCAGGGATTGACGTGCCGCTCCTCGTGGATTTCGACCTCAGAAAAATACATGGGAAGAGCGGTGAACACGGTGTTGGGCACAGCGACCTCTTTTTGGGGCTTCGGTCACCGTACCTGATGACCGATCAGCAGATCCTTACGTACATCGCAACCGAGCTTGCCTATGGGCACGGGGGGCTCATTACGAGCCGGTACAGCGCCGACTCCGGCGTCGCCGCCGGCCTGGTACAAAACACTCTCATGCAGGCTCAATGGGAAAAAACGCATGTCCTTCCGATGCAGAGAGCTTACGCGAAAGCATCCCCCATTTCCATTGTGTACGGCGGGAACCCGGGCAGGACAGCCACAGACTACATCAAAGCCCATGCCGGTTCGTACGCAAACTCCTCATCAGGAGACTTCATGAACATGGTCCGAGTCCAGTATGACAACGGAGTTGTGGTGTGCGTAAACCGGAGTCCAATGCCGTGGGTGATCACCGATGTCGGCGTTGCAGGGGGATGGTTCACCTACAATTCCACATCGCACGGTCTGGGCGCAGGAATTGTCTCAAACACGTCCTTCACTCTCAAGGCCGGGAATGGTTGGTTATGCTACAATCCACTCGCCCCGTCAATTATGATCCACCCTTCACCTCAAACGGTGGCCGCGGGTCAGACGGCGACATTCTCCGTGGTGGCAGGCGGCCAACCTACATACCAGTGGCAGAAAAACAACCTCAACATCCCGGGTGCAACACGTTCGTCTTACACTACCCCCGTGACTCTTATAGGTGACAACGGTTCGACCTATCGCTGCATTGTCAGCAACGGCTATGCCTCGGGTGCCAGCAACGCCGCTTCACTGAACGTCACCCCCTGACCGCGCTGCATCGCAGCGGCTCATGATGCCGGGAGCGTGTGGACGAGAGCCACGCGGCAACTCTCCACCACCGTGCGATGACACGATCAGTGCAACCGGGTCGCAGCTGCATTGCACTGCCCGCAGGGTTGATACTATCTCACGAGCATCATCTTTCGCGTTTGCGTGAAGTCCTTCGCTTTAAGAGTGTAGAAGTACGCCCCGGACGGGACGACATTGCCGTGTGCATCCTTCCCATCCCAGGTAACCGTATATCTTGCGCCACCAAGGCCTTTGTTCTCCATCATGCGTCTTATCTCCTGACCCTGATCATTGTAGATTGTCAGACTCACGGTCTCCAGAGTCGGGATCGAAAACGAAATAGTCGTCGACGGATTAAAAGGATTAGGGTAGTTCTGTTCGAGCGAGTACTTGTTGGCAACCGTCAGGGGATCTCGATAGATCCCGGTCGCCACGTCGCTTTCAATGACCATAAACATCCCTTCACCGGCATTTTGCTCCAGGGAACCCACGACGACTTCCAATTTGTTGTCACCGTCCATGTCTCCAGAGGGGACGCTCAGGTAGTAGTACCGTGTCGGCGGGAGACTGTCCCGAAGGAATGTTGTGGCAGTGTAGCTCGATGCGTCGGTCATGGGGCCGGCACCTTTGTACTCGATGTGATACACCGCGTCAGCGTTGTTGCTAAAGAAATAGTCCACCTTCCCGTTCCGGTTTGGATCGCCGCCGGCACCGCCACGCAATTCCTCGCCACCGGTATTATAGACCTCGTGAAACAACGCCTCGGTCAACTGACTGACGTCGGTCACGTCTTGCTTAAGGAAAAACACCTGACCTCCCGTTCCGGCCATGAACGCCTCCATGTGGCCGTCATTATCGAAATCTCCAAAGTACAGGGAGTTCAGCGATCCGTTGTCGTTTCCGGGGGTGACGTTGATGAGTCCTGCTTTGTAGACATAGGTGTCGGGACCATTCGCCTCGTAGACGGAAAGCCGCAACAGATTCCAGGTGATAGCCCAGAGCTCTTTCTTTCCGTCGCCGTCCCAATCGACAACTTTGAGATCGTAGTTGCCGCCTCCTTGCAAGGAGGTTGACGAATCGACATACTCGACGTTGAATGACGAAAAGCCGCCGAGTTCATCTCCGATGAGCTGGATGATTGTCAGTTTGCGGGTTCCCGGATCGCGGTTCAGGTACGCTATTTCGTTCTTCCCATCCCCGTCGAAATCGCCTGACACAAGCACTGTCGGGCGAAAATCCACCGTCGGGCCAAGTCCCATGTCCCAGGCCACTGTCGGCGTCGTAGGGAAGGTGTGCGTCGTTGAGTCATACTCATAGAAGAACAGCCTGGGGAGCTGGCTCACGGAAGGATCCGGCTTTGCCGGGATCGCCGCGATGATCTCCATGTTCCCATCGTTGTCGAAATCGCTCCAGCCGAGTGCTGGAAGACTGTTACATGCAACCGGGATTGTGGCATGCCAGATCTGCTTATACCTATCGTTCCCGTCGTTTTCGTACAAGTAGATTGTAAAGAATGCCGGGTCCACTGGAGAGGCGCTGTTGGAAGGGTCGGTGATGAACAGGATTTCCTTCTTGCCGTTCTTGTTGAGGTCCAGGCCGGCATAGACATCATCCACCCCCCAGAGACCTGTAAGGTTGAGTGAATCGTTCTTCCATGAAAGCTGGTACGAGAGATGATAGCCCGGTTCTATGTATGCCGGGGGTACCTGGGATGCCGCGCTGGCGAAAAGTGTCGCTGCCAGGAATCCTACTGCAAGAAGAGATCGCATGGTCTTCTCCTTGTGGCGTGATCGTGAGTGGTGGGGGGGTATGGGGAGAAGCTACAACTTTAGGTTGACTAACTCAAGAGCCCTGGAGAGAAATCGTCAATAGAGAAATCGTCGACTGGCGGTTGTGGAAGCAGTGCGTTGCAGCTCTTCTTTCAAGGCGGAATCCTGAGGACNNCTTTCAACGGGGGATCCTGAGGAACTGAAACCCCCGCGTCCAGCGTTTTGGTAATCGATGCGCGCTTGGTTACTCGCGCTTGGTTACTGAGGACCACAAGCCAGAATGCCATGCAAGGAGGGTTATGAAGTACGTTTGCTTGGGCTATTTCGATCGGAAAGCAATGGATGCCCGGCCAAAGGCCGAGATAAACGCGCCAGCTAGTCCCGTCCGGTTTTTCCGGGGAACTTAAGAAGCTGAGCGTTGGTCTTGAGTCCGAGCTTTGTCAGCAGCCTAAGACGATACGTGCTCACGGTCTTGGTACTCAGGAAGAGTTCGGCTGCGATCTCCTTAATCTTTCTCCCCTGTTGAATGCCGTCGAGAACGGACAATTCTCGATCGCTGAGCCGGCCCATCGCGTGGTGTGAGGCTTCTTGGCGGATGTTTGCCACGAGCAAGGGTGCAAGCAACGGGCTGAGATAGGTTTTGCCGGACGCAACTGTGTGAATGATCCGCTCCAACTGATTGACATCGGTCTTGCTGGTCACGTGACAAGAACATCCTTGCCGGACTGCACGTAACACCGACGGGATATCATGACGGGCAGTGAGGATGAGGACCGGGAGGCTCTCGACAAGCCGGTCGAAGAGGGCCAGTTGTTCAACGGTGCACTGTTCGAGAAACACAGAGTCGACAACGACAACATCGACAAGATGCTTCAGGTATTCGGAGCGGATTTCATTCGCAGTACGCAATTCCGTCGCAATCGTCACCAGCGAGGAAGAGTTCAGAATCTCAAGAAAGCCCCGGCGGAAAAGAGGATCGCCGGCGGCCAGGCCGATGAGTGTTCTGGACTCTGCTTGCGAGTCTGGTTGAACCGGCACAGGGTGTGGCTCGGGTGATTCCTCGACTGCGCTGAGGGTCAGCGCGATTCCGAGGGCTTTACCCTCTGCGTCCAACAATGGAGTCAGTGTATAGGACACTCGTGTGGCTTCGCTATGGCACGGAAGCACCAGGCCGCTGCCTTTGCGGGGAGTAAGTCCTTTTTCGAGGACATCGTGCCTCAGGAGGAGCGGGTTAGGTATGGCTGCACCTCCGTCGAAATGAAAGAGCTCGCCAATTGCCATGCCAAGGGTTTCTTCGCGCGGACGCTGCAATAGGGCAGCAGCCCGCTGGTCCACGAATTGCACGATGCCATGGGGGTCGAACACCAGGCTCCCCAGCACTTCGGGGCTGGCACTCTTTGCCAGCCATTCATCGCTTTCCCGCAGGCGCCGCTCCACTTTGACACGATGCAGTGCCACCTCAATTGCAGCAAATAACTCCCTCTCGCGAACAGGCTTTACCAAATACGCTGCCGGATTGGTCTGTGCCGCCTTCTGCACCTGATCGGAGTCAGAAAAGGCAGTGAGGAATATCGTCGGCATGTTCCACCGGGATCGCACCGTCCTGCTTATGTCAATGCCATCCATATTCCCCGGAAGGTGAATATCCAGGAGGACCAGATCAGCTCCGGAATGCTCGAGGCGTTTGAGCGTTTCTTCGCCGGTTGAACAAATATCGACTACGTGGTAGCCGAATTCCGTAAGACTTACTTTAAGGTCGCATGCGATGAGTTTCTCATCTTCAACGATCACAATGCGACCTTTTGTCACTTCACTCGCCATGCTCAGGTTGCTGTAATTTCTTCGGGGTTCGTTCGAGCAGCTCGGCTCGTTCAGGGGAAGACACCAACTCCGTAAGGAGCCTAATCATTTTTCTGCTGAATCTTTGCAGGAGATTGCGCGCCGGTGATGTCGCGTGTCACTGCATGGCATAAATTCCTGCGGGCATCCGGGTCGTTCGTCATCGGAAGACACCCGTGTGCATCGTTTCGTGAAAACGCATAATGCATTGGTGCGACCGGAATCGCAATGCTGCTACTTGCGATCGTGTGGCAAACAACCTACGTGCAGAACGGGAATGAAGCGGACTTTCTTGCGACATAATAGCAACCAAAGAGAATAAAGTCAATATCTTCCGAACAGCGGCAGCGCCTTCCCCTTGGCATCGATCCGCAGGTGGGCCGCCCATCTCCTGGTCCCCTACCAACGAGCTGTGTCATGGATCGTAGGGAGACTTGGTTCACCCGAGAGGAGACTGTCCCGATGCAGCGTAGCACCCAAACACGTGGCTGATATTGTGCTGCATCTTCATCGCCGGAGGTGCCCTCATTTATATATTTCTCGTCAACACGGAGCGGAAGGAACCTGGCAACGAGCGGATACTAGTCGGGTTTCCGCGACACAGGCGAACAAACGGGAGAGAATTACAGCTTGCGGTTCATTTCCGGTGTAAGGCTTATCCTACAAATAATCAGCGTTGATCCTACAGCAGTTGGATCCTGATTTGATCGTTTTTCACCGTGTCCTGATAGAGCAAGGTCGTTACGCGCTCCGTGGGACGAACCGGACCCGATTGAAAGTGTCACAAAGCGGCGAGGAACAATGAACACACCACCTCGATTCTGTGTCTCAGGGGAATTGCCCGGAGGTGTGAAATCGACAATGCAACTGAACGTCACTCTCGAGTTCTTCCGGAGCATGACTGAGAAGAGTTTCCTGGACCGGTTGAGGAGGGCAGTTGCGGTCTTGTCCGAGAGGAAGTCCCAAGGCGATTTTGCAGAAGTGGCGGCCGCACTCGATTCCCTGGGATCGAATCTGCGCAGCGGGCAGAGAGATATCCGTGGTTTTCTCACAGGCCTCTCCAGTGCGCCGGGGGGGGTGTGTCAGCATCCCGACGACACAGACATCTCCATGGCGATCCGATTGGCGGATGAAGATATTGACTTTCTGATACATGTCGAGAGAACCTTGTCGCGTGTTGTGCGTCTCATTGAAGAATGTGCAGCCGTATGCAGGAAGGATGTCCTGTCGATACCAGAAGTGTCCCAGGTGGTGTCGCGCGCAGCATCAGTGCTCCAGACACAAACAGCCGAATACTCTCACGCCAAGATCTTTATGCAGAGGTTGATCTCGACGATGCAGACGCAGTGCTGCCAGACAGGCGAGCGCACGACAATTGTCCAGTAGGAGAATGCACAGCGGCCGATGATGGGGAAGGTCCGGGCCGAAAACACCTCAACGACCGTGCATGATACATCATTGATCGATTCAGGATGCGTTCGCGGAATAAGGCGTGTCCCGTTCGAGATCTGCATACAACATACTAACAGGGAGTTGACATGTCGGTAGCGAAGAGAGTTGGGGTCATTGTCGCCGGAGTGTTGACGATCACCCTCGTGATCATGCTGGCCTTCCTTCGAACGACAGAGGATTCGTACTACGATGCGGCAATCCAGGATCATATCCAACAGGAGAAGCTGTTCCTGATCCGATCGATGACCTTCGCCATGGGGCAGGGAGTGACGGATTTTGCGCCATTCATTGCCAGTATATCGAAGGGAAAGAATATTCGCGATTTGAGGATAGT
>PMCM01000253.1 GCA_003154155.1 Ignavibacteriota bacterium
GCGAACATCGATTTTGAAATGATCCTCCCGTACATCATCAGAAACATCCTTCCTGTCGGCCTTGTGGGATTGCTCCTCTCGGGCCTGCTTGCTGCGTTCATGTCTAACTACGCGGCGACGATCAACGCGGCGCCAGCGTACGTGGTGAATGACATCTATAAGCGATTCATTAACCCGAACGCTTCCGATCAGACGTATGTGCGGCTCAGTTATATAACCACGATTGCCTTTGTCATTATCGGGTTCGCGTTTGGCTTTGTGGTGGAATCCATCAATCAGGTAACTCTCTGGATTGTGAGTGCACTGTACGGCGGATACACCGCATCAAATATCTTCAAATGGTACTGGTGGAGATTCAATGGGTACGGGTATTTTTGGGGGATGATTGCAGGCATCGCGGCATCCATGGTCATTCCTTTTGCATTCCCCTCCATTCCTGCGTTGATGGCGTTTCCGTACGTCTTCGCGGTATCGCTGGTGGGATGCATCGCCGGCAGTCTGTTGACCAAACCCGAACCCGATGCAGTGTTGATGAAGTTCTACATGCAGATCAAGCCATGGGGATACTGGCGGCCGGTCCTGCGGATGGTGCGGAGGTACTATGCTGACTTCGAGCCGAACAAGCGGCTCCCACGCGACCTCTTTAACATCGTCGTTGGCGTGGTGTGGCAAACCTCACTGGTGCTGACGCCGATATCGTTGGTGACGAAGCAGTATCCTCTGCTCGTGGGTGTCGTGTGCAGTGTCGCACTGACATCGCTGATTCTGAAATTCACCTGGTGGAACAAGCTGGATGAGGCAAGCAGGGAAACGCTTCCGGAGGATTTTGATCTGCGGGTGTTGGGTGCGGCACGAGCCGCCATAGGGAAAGGAGCGCCCACGGGGATCCCTCATGACCTTGCCGCCGGCAAAGCAACGGTGATCTAGATGAACAAACTCCAGTTCGTTGGAGCGGTGAGACGCCTTGTCCGCGATCAGGAGCACCTGATCAAGAGAGAGAATCGGTCTGTCCGTGGAAACAGCGGCATTCTCCAACGATACACGCATCCCGTTGTCACTGCTCAACACGTGCCGGTCGCCTGGCGGTATGATCTGAACTTCACGACAAACCCGTACCTGATGGAACGTCTGGGCGTGAATGCGGCGTTCAATCCGGGGGCTCTTGAGCACCAAGGGAAGATTCTGCTGGCTGTCCGGGTCGAAGGCGTGGACCGAAAGTCGTTCTTTGCGATTGCTGAGTCGACCAATGGGATAGACAACTTCAGGTTCTGGGATTATCCCGTCCGTTTGCCGGAAACTGCCGACGCGGACACCAA
Source organism: Ignavibacteriota bacterium (assembly GCA_003154155.1). GTDB lineage: Bacteria > Bacteroidota > Ignavibacteria > UBA10030 > UBA6906 > Fen-1255. Next base: position 1,317 of record PMCM01000253.1, read on the forward strand.
CGTGTACGATATGCGATTGGTGAAGCACGAAGATGGATGGATCTACGGGCTTTTCTGCACCGAACGAAAGGACCCGGACGTGCCGCGTACAGATACCTCGTCCGCCATCGCGCAATGCGGTGTTGTCAGAACAAAAGATGTGAAAACATGGGAGCGTCTGGCAGACATCCGCACGAGTTCACCGCAGCAACGCAATGTTGTCCTTCATCCGGAGTTTGTCGAAGGGAAGTATGCCTTCTACACCCGGCCCCAGGACGGTTTCATCAGCACTGGTTCGGGTGGGGGCATCGGGTGGGGCCTCTCCGAGACAATTGAACATGCAGTACTCGAAAGAGAGACTGTGATTGATGACCGGGTCTACCACACCGTCAAAGAGGTCAAAAACGGTATGGGTCCTCCTCCCCTCAAGACCGAAAAGGGATGGTTGCAGCTTGCCCATGGCGTGCGCAACACCGCGGCCGGCTTGCGGTATGTCCTGTACCTGTTTCTTACTGATCTCCAAGCCCCCGACAAAATCCTTGCGCGCCCGGGTGGGTACTTTCTGGCTCCCGAGGGAGAGGAGCGCATCGGCGATGTTTCCAACGTCGTCTTCAGTTGCGGGTGGGTAATGAGGCGGAATGGCGATGTCCTTATCTACTATGCGTCATCTGATACGAGAATCCACGTTGCGACAACGTCGCGTGATCGTCTGCTCGACTATGTCCTCCATACACCCGAGGATCCCTTGCGGAGTGCAGCAGCGGTGGAACAACGTATTGCGCTCATTGAACGGAACCGTGCAATGCTGAAGAAGCCTGCTTTTCGAGCATAAGCATGGCCCGGGCATGATCGCGGATGATTCTAAGTGTGGAGGTGTCTGAGACGAACACCGAGTTTCTTCCCTGTGGCTCCTGCGGCGGATCGCCGACAAACGGATCACCCGCTCTCCACATTCCATCGGGATGCTGTGGAGAGCCTTCTCCGCCCCATGCCCAGAAGTTCGAGCCGGCGATGGGAGCGCCTGCCCGGGCGGAATCGCCAAGAACACTGCAGATCAGACGGAAGTACCGGTTCCGTGCTTCTGTGGAGGTACCGGGAAGGATCTTCCCACCGTCGCGTCCAAGTCCAAATTCATCCATGACAATCGGTTTGGAGAGTGCCCGCGCCAGGGCAATGTGTGTGTTGATGTAGGCGACGGCGTTCAGTTCTGTCTGCGGCAGGGTCTTCTCCCATGCTCCAGGATCGAACCATCCCCAGTTGAGCGGCCACAGATGAAAGTTGAGGTAGTCTATGTGAGCCGCTTGAAACGCGCGCAGGAAGTACTCTTCGGATCCCAGCGTACCAACTGTCCCTTCACTTCCCGAGCAGACCAGATGGTTTGAGTCGAGGCCGTGGATGAAGGATGCGGTTTCCTCGATCCAACGATAGAATGCAGGGAGATTTTGTGCGCCGGTTTCGCCATTGCGTCCGGGGCGCGGTTCATTTGCCAGCTGCCATGACATGATCGTTGGATCAGCTGCGTAGACCCTGTGATTCACGGTGTTCGTCCGCGTGATAATCCGCCGGACGTATTGCCTGTAGAGGTCCATAGCCTTCGCGTTTGAATAGAACGTGGCCGAATAGTCCATGAAGGCGCCCCAACCCTGGGACGTGTCCTCCGGATCCACGGTGTGACCGCCCGTCCACACATTGTATTGGGAAAACCCCCCGGACCATTCCCAGTAGTTGCCAAGGTAGAGAACCGCATGCATGTCGCGTTTTGCCATTTCGGCAAGAAGAAAATCGAGACCCTGTAGCAGGGAATCGTCGAGAACACCCGCTGCCCGTTGGATTGCCGGCTTCACAGAACGGCGAATGGCAGATTCCTCGGAGGCCGCAAGCACTCTGATATTGGTAATGCCAAAGAGGTTCAGCGAATCGAGTTCGCGGAGGAGTCGCGGCGTATTTCCCGTGGAGCCGGGCGATCCCAGGTAGGCTCCGTACCACATGTTTGTGCCGACAATATGGTACGGGGCGTCCCGGTGAATGAATGTCGTTCCGCGGATCCTGATAAAGTCTTCCTGTTGATGTTCTGTCGACAGGAAAGAGCAGGATGCAAAGAGAATGGCGCTGATGCCGAGAATAAAACGGGGGAATGTCCTCTGTGGATTCATAGACGAGCCTTGCTTTTTCCTGCAAGAGGTTCTACGTTGGGATGGTCAGAATAACACACATACTGTGCCAAAGCGATCGGGCGAACATAGGTGGAAACCCACTGCATTTTGCACACAGCACAAGATACACTGTCCGCGGGCATTGTCAAGGAAGGAAAGGATTATGAGTATGATAAACCGCGTTCGAGGAGCCGGCGCTGGACTGCTGGTTGCCCTGCTCGTTGTCCATTCCCCTGCAGATTGTCAGGTGAAACTTTTCAGCTTGGCCCCACTTTTCGCCAATAACATGGTGCTGGAACGGGATAACAGTGTCCCTGTGTGGGGTCATGGGATTCCGGGATCAGAGGTGAAGGTGCGGGCGTCCTGGGGGGATAGCACTGAAGCGATCACCCAACCAGACAGCAGCTGGATGTTGAAGCTTCCTACGCCGCACGCCGGAGGACCGTACACACTGACCGTCACGCACGATGACACATCCATGACGATTTCAAACGTCCTGGTCGGCGAGGTGTGGCTGTGCTCGGGTCAATCGAACATGGAAATGCCCCTGACGGGCTGGCCTCTGGCAGACACGGTGCTTTCCTCCGCTGATGAAATCACTCATGCAACATATCCGCAACTTCGCCTGTGTACCATACGGCGCGCATTCTCTGCCGTGCCTGAGGCGGCGTGCAACGCTTCATGGGTGGAATGTTCACCTGCCTCCGTCCCCGGTTTCAGCGCGACGGCGTTTTTCTTCGGCAAGAAGCTTCATGAAGCTCTCGGCGTTCCGGTTGGTGTGATCCAAGCTGCATGGGGAGGAACCGCCGTTGAATCATGGATCAGTGCGCGGTGCCTTTCCCGGCTCCCCGAGTTCAGCGTGACTCTTCAGAGTCTCAAGGAATGCGCGAACGCACGGCGCCAGATTATGGAATGGCTGGGCAAGTACAGCACGATCGATCTGCAGGGGACGAGCGGCGAAAATAGATGGCGGGAGTTCAGCTGCGGCGACAGCGACTGCGCTGCCCGTTCATACGATGACTCCAGCTGGAGAGTGATGCGCCTGCCGACAGTTTGGGAGAAAACCGAGGTCGGAAATCTCGATGGGATCGTCTGGTTCAGAAAAAGCGTCGTGATTCCTAGTCCATGGGTGGGAAAGAATCTGACGCTCGAACTTGGACCTGTGGATGACATCGATGTGACGTATGTCAATGGCGTGAAGGTGGGGAGCCACGAAGCCGAAGGGCAATGGAATGTCAAGAGGGTCTACCTGGTTCCGGGTTCCATCATTGACAGCACCATCCTGCAAATCTCCGTCCGCGTGATCGACTACCAGGGTGGAGGCGGCATCTACGGTGACTCGACGTTCATGATGCTGCATCCCGAACAATCCGGTGATACCATTTCCATCGCCGGCGATTGGAAGTACCTTCCCATCGCCCAGTTGATGGAGAATGTCGTGTATGTCTTCGGGTCTCGCGGCAATCAGTACGAGCAGCGGCCACGCCTTCCTCTCGACCTCTCTGCGAATACTCCCACAACGCTCTACAACGGAATGATTGCGCCGCTCGTTCCATTTTCGATCAGGGGGGCCATCTGGTATCAAGGCGAGTCGAACACAGAACGCCCAAAACAATACCATCTTCTCTTTCCTCTCCTGATCGAGAATTGGAGAGCAGATTTTGCGGCGGGGGAACTCCCGTTCTATTTTGTGCAAATCGCCCCGTTCGATTATGGGACCGCCACGCAGTCACAATACCTCCGGGAGGCGCAGAGCGCGGCCCTCTCCGCGGAGAATACCGGTATGGTGGTAACGTTGGATATCGGGAATCCCAGCAACATTCATCCGGCAAACAAGAAAGAGGTCGGTCGGCGACTTGCACTCTGGGCGCTGGCCAAGACGTATGGATATGCCGTAGCGTATTCCGGGCCGATCTACAAATCCTACGCGAAGCGAAAAGGACAGATCGAATTGACCTTTGATCATGCGGAAAAGGGCCTCGTCGTAAAGAAGGGGGCTACAGGGAACGGCTTCCAAATTGCGGGACCGGACCGCGTGTTCAAGAACGCTGTCATTACGGTCCGCGGAAAAACACTCCTCGTGTCCAGTCCGGAAATCCCGCACCCCGTGGCGGTGCGTTATGCCTTCAGCAATACGCCGGAGGCCACGCTGTTCAACTCGGCTGGCTTGCCTGCCCCTTCTTTTCGCACGGATGACTGGGAGTAGGCCATGAACGCATACGGGTGGGGCGGAAGCCATGTGATGAATGCACGGGTTGTGCGGGCATGCCTTCTTGGCTATATATGGAGCGGGGTCATGGTGTGCAGTGCCAGCGCTCAATGGAATCCGGCAAACCCCGTGCGGGAGGTGCAGTCTCAGCCGGACGGCCTCATGCTGCACATGAAACAGGGGCTACTGCGACTGATTGTCTGCAATGACCGTATCGTGCGTGTCGTGTATGTCCCGTCTGATACTTCCGCCGTCCCTGCACGACAGGGGTTTCTCGTGCCGACGAACCATCCCCCCGAAACGCGCTGGACATCGCAGTGCACGGCCGACACTGCACGTCTCATTCTCCCGCGGTTGACCATTTCTGTTTCACGCCACGACGGCTCCATCACCTACCGTGATAGAGCCGGCCGTAAACTCTTCACCGACCACGGTCGCACCTTGACGCCAACAGTGGTGAACGGCGAATGCGTCAATCGTGCCGAGCTGTTTTCGAATCTCTGGGGCTCGACTGAAGCGTTCTTCGGGCTCGGCGGCCACCAGGCAGGCGTGTGGAACTACAGGGGTGAGTCGGTCGATCTGTCGCAGGATAACACCAATATCAGCATCCCGTTCTTTCTGTCAAGCAATGGCTATGGTCTGTTGTGGAACAGTTCGTCCCGGAGCCGGTTCAATAATCGGTTTTTGAACGCCTTGTATCTCACGGCAGAAGTGGCCGACGCCGTCGACTATTTCTTCCTCTACGGCCCGGAGTGCGATTCGCTTATCGCCGGTTACCGATTTCTCACTGGAGATGTGCCGATGTTCGGCAAATGGGCATACGGGTTCTGGCAGTGCAAGAATCGCTATGCCTCGCAAAACGAACTTCTCAACATCGCGCGCCAGTACAGGCAGAAGCATATCCCGATCGACAACATCGTGCAGGATTGGTTTTGGTGGAACACTATGGGGGAACCGGTGTTTGACGCTTCCCGCTATCCTGATCCCAAATCCATGGTGGATGAACTCCACACGATCAATTTCCACGTCATGATTTCCTTCTGGCCCTACTTTCGTCCGGGGACGAAAACCTATGCGGACATGTTGCAGCGTGGATATTTCGTGGATACCACGAAAGTTGCCGGGTTTCACCCCTCAGGACAGGCACTGTATGATGCCTTCAATCCTGAGGCACGGAAGTACTACTGGCACTTGCTCGACACATCGCTCTTCCGCATGGGATTTGATGCCTGGTGGCTGGACACCACGGAACCGGAAACGGAAGGACGTGAGACGAACATCCTGATGACGAACCGGGTGGCAATCGGCAACGGGGCGCGGTACGCCAATCTGTATCCCTTGATGACCACGGCAGGTGTCTATGCAGGGCAGCGAGGCGCAACCGATCGGAAGCGCGTGTTTATTCTCTCAAGGTCGGGCTACGCCGGCAGTCAACGCACTGCTACCGCGGTGTGGTCGGGAGACATCAATGCCGATTGGGTTTGCTACAGACGCCAGATTCCTTCGGGGCTGAACTACGCACTCTCCGGGCTTCCCTACTGGACTTCCGACATAGGCGGTTTCCTTGGCGGCAATCCCGAAGATCCGGCATATCGTGAACTCTTCGTGCGCTGGTTCCAGTTTGGAGCGTTTTGTCCGATTTTTCGCGTGCACGGCACACGCACGAACAACCAGAATGAACTTTGGTCGTACGGTTTCGCCGTGGAAAAGATCCTCGTGGATGCTGTCCGGCTCCGGTACCGTTTGCTCCCGTACATCTACTCCCTCGCGTGGATGACGACAAGTATGCAATATACTCCCATGCGGCCGCTGGTCATGGATTTTCGTGAGGATCCCCGCGCCGCAAATATCGGTGATCAATACATGTTCGGTCCCGCCATTCTTGTCAATCCCGTGACTGACCCCGGCGCAGTATCACGGAGGATCTATTTGCCGGCGAGGACGTGGTATGACTTTTGGAGTGGACGGGCAACCCGCGGCGGCCGTGCAATCGACGTTGAAGCGCCGCTGGAACGGCTACCCCTGTTTGTCCGTTCGGGCTCGATCATACCCATGGGTGGCGAAGCAGAATGGGCGTCCGGTCAGAAACCGGATTCGCTGGAACTGAGAATCTACCGTGGGGCTGATGGTGACTTTCTGCTGTATGAAGACGAGAACGACTCCTATGAGTATGAACACGGTGTCCTGGCAACCATTCCGCTGCACTGGAACGACACGGCGCAGGTATTGACAATCGGTGAGCGCGCCGGTGGGTTTCCGGGAATGGTGTCGACGCGGATCTTCCGCATCGTGTTCGTCAGTAAAGGGCACGGGGTGGGGAGCGAGAGTACACGGCGACCTGACAGAACCGTGCGCTATGCAGGCACACGCATTGAAGTCCCCCGGTAAACGCCGATCCTGTCCCAACCATCTTCTGCGAACAAGGCACCCGGTGGTCCCTTAGGAGGATATGCACTGCGCCCACCCATGCGCAGTACTTGGTCGTTGTTCAGCGTCGAGTTGCCGTGTGGATCGCCATCACATTGTCCTTCTTCGCCGACGCGGGCTCCATCGGTTCTGAATTCTTTGCACGACGATTGCGCACACGCGCTACTGTGGATCGTCGACAGGGAACCGTTTGTATATCACAAAGGTCGTACCCACGCGCAGCGGGTGCGTGAACCCATTTCCCCTGAGTGTGCTGAGCTGTTCCCGGATATGCTGTGGATACTTCGCGATGTTCACCGATCCGATGAACCAATGGGTTCCGGACGAAGTGCCCTGTGGTGTATGCGCGGCGAGGGAATCGAATGGTGAACCGTTCTGCAGGAGCGCGAATACCGAATCTGCTTCCTGGGGGTTTGGCAAAACGATTTCTCCGAGGCTCATGATCATCGGCTCCTGTACCTGCACCACGATGGCAAAGCGGATCCAGTGATCCACCGATGCCGCGTTGCGGGGACGCGGGGTGAACCGCCAATGCTTCAGAGAATCAATCGCCAGAACATCCCAGTGGGGATCACCGCTTGAGCGGAGCAGCTTGACTTCTGCCACCGAACCGTCGTCCTGGATCCGGAACATGGCATTCAACTTGAGCCCGCTCAGAAGGGAGATCGAGGAGAGCGGGGGCAACGGGGTCATGGCAACGAGTTCTTGTTGCGTGGGCGGGACATCCGTCTGCCGGGTGGCGACACATCCGGCAAACAGCAGCAGGGTAACACATGCGCAGGTGGCTGGAGCATTCATGGTAGTCTCCATGTGGGGTAGCTGTTGCCCTCTTCCTCATACTGCAGCAGGGGGCGGTGAAAGGGTGTTCCTACGCAGGTCTTATTCCAGTATGGCCTCGACACTGACCTGTTGCACGCCGGCGGCCGGCAGAGGGACGACATTGCCTTCGATCTGCGTGCCGTTCACGACGAGTCGCACCCGGTGCCCCTTTCCCCTGCACGCAACCGAGATATCGTACCGGACACCCCGCAACATGCGCGTTGCTTTGAATCTTTTCCATGTGCCCGGAATAACGGGCGCGATCTCGAGACCCTCATATGTCGGGCGAATGCCGAGGATATACTGTGTGATGGCGACATAGTTCCATGCGGCAGTTCCGGTGAGCCAGGAGTTCTTGGCTTCGCCGTATGTCGGCGCATCTCTCCCTGCGATCATTTGTGCATATACATACGGTTCACATCGATGACGGTCGATGATTGCGCTTCGTGCAGAGGGGTTGATGCGGAGATAGTAGTCAAATGCCCGGTCGCCATTGCCCACAAGCGTTTCGGCAATCATCACCCAGGGATTATTGTGACAGAAGATGCCCGCATTCTCTTTGTATCCCGGCGGATATGAAGAGATCTCCCCAAGATGCAGATAATACTGGGAATAGGCCGGCTGCTGCAGCATGATGCCATGAGGGGTTGCCAAAATTCTGTGCACAGCGTCAAGGGCTGTTTGTGCGCGTCCATCATCAAGGCCGACGCCGGCGAAAATGCAGAAGCCCTGGGGCTCTATGAAGATCTGTCCTTCGGCGCATTCCTTTGAGCCGACTTTCAGACCGTTGTCGTCATAGGCACGCAGAAACCACTCTCCATCCCAGCCGTACGTGGCGACGGTGACGCGCATTCTTTTCGCGGCGTCGATGTAGGCCCGGCTGCATTCACAGCGGCCGCTGCGCATTGCTATCGCCGCGAGTTCTGTGGCTGCCAGGATGAACATCCCGCCGATGAAGATCGATTCGGCTACTTTGCCATCTTTGTTGGTGGTTGTTTGGAACGATTGTCCGGGTGTGTCAGAGAAGCAGTTGAGATTGAGGCAGTCATTCCAATCGGCCCGGCCGATGAGGGGCAGGCCGTGNNTGTAGCAAAGGCTTCGCTCGAGGTGTTCATACAGCGGTTGTTCACTCCCCGGCCGATTATCGAATGGGACGGATTCCTCCAGAATGCCCCAATCGCCCGTTTCCTTCACGTATGCCGCTACACCGAGGATCAGCCACAACGGGTCATCGTTGAAGTTGCCGCCGATCTCGTTGTTTCCGCGCTTGGTGAGCGGCTGGTACTGGTGGTAGGCCCCCCCGTCGTCGAGCTGTGTGGCCGCCAGATCGAGGATGCGCTCGCGTGCACGTTCCGGAACCATATGCACGAAGCCGAGGAGATCCTGGCTGGAATCACGGAACCCCAACCCGCGCCCGATACCGGATTCATAAAACGAGGCAGACCGGGAGATGTTGAAGGTGGCCATGCACTGGTACGCGTTCCAGATGTTCACCATGCGATTCGTGTGCCCATCCGGCGTCTGGACCTGAAACAGGTTCAGCAAGCGATTCCAGTGCCTGCCGAGAGCGTCGAATGCTTCCCTGACTGCTTTGGCATCCATGTATCGCGCGATTGTCGGCGTGACCGTTTCCTTGTTGATGGTCTGTGTACCCGGTCCGACAAACTTCTTGTCGTTGGGATTCTCGTGATAGCCCAGTAGGAAGGTGACCTCGCGTGTTTCGCCCGCCTTCAGCGCAAAGCGGACATGATGTGATCCGATCGGTGCCCACCCGTAAGCATGAGAATTGAACGACCGGCCTTTCTCCACGGCCACCGGCCGGTCCCAACTACGGTATGGGCCGACGAATGCTTCGCGTTGCGTATCGTAGCCGGCGAGCCTTTCTGAACAGGCGAAATATGCGAAGTGATTGCGACGCTCGCGATATTCCGTCTTGTGGAAGATGACTCCATTCTCGACCTCCACCTCTCCCGTGCTGAAGTTGCGCTGAAAATTGGTCGCGTCGTCCTGCGCATCCCAGAGACAGAACTCGATGCAGCTGTAGACCGACAACTCTGCCGGTTTCGTGCGGAGGTTGGTGATCTTCAACCGCCATATTTCGAGGTTCTCGCCCAATGGAACAAAGTAGAGCGTCTCGGCTTTGATGCCGCGGTACGTGGAACCAATAATGCTGTAGCCCATGCCGTGCCGGCAGGAGTAGTCTTCAGCCTCATGCCGGGTCGGTTGCCATGAAGGGGACCAGAACCTCCCGTCGGCGTTGTCGCGAACATAGATGTACCGTCCGCCGAGATCAAACGGCACATTGTTGTAGCGGTATCGTGTCAGCCGGCGCAGGCGCGCATCCCGGAAAAAGGAATATCCTCCCGCAGTGTTCGAGATGATCCCGAAATACGCTTCACAGCCAAGATAGTTGATCCACGGCAGCGGTGTATCCGGCCTGCTGATAACGTATTCATGTTTCTTATCGTCGAAGTGTCCGTAGACCATGCTCGATCCTTCTTAAATTGTGGAGTGCGAAATGGCAAGTAAGCGTCAAAGCTGCGGTCTCCTCGTGGCAAGCGGATGGGCTACTTTGTCCGGTTGCTGTGTTTTGCCTGAAGCGCCTTTTTAAAAAACTCTCCGCTCTCGGTCAGTTTGTACGTCTCCCACGATTCAAACAACCTGGGATACCACTCCGGGTCGAACACCCAACCCACCCAACTGATGCCTTTCGCTTCCATGTAGTTGATGATTGCTTCTCCGTACTCGCCGTTGTCGACAAGACCTTCGTTCCCGAGCGTGAAGCCGAACTCCGTGACGACGACAGGATACCGGTTTGCGGCGAAGCCGAAGTTTTCTTCCCACTTTGGCTCGTAGGGCTTTGTGCGTTTGTGTGGGTAGGGATGCGACACGTAACCGATGCCTTCCGCGTCTATGGGTTCGACAAGAAGGGGAGTCAAATCATAGGCCCAGTCGAGTCCTGCGACCAGAATGATTTTCTCCCGGTCGAAGGCGCGGATGAGGCTAATCATATTCTGATTGATGGACTTCCATTCACTCCACGACATTCTGCCGAGCTCCCCGTTGAAGAGCGTCGGCTCATTGAAGAGTTCGTAGAATGCCGGTGTGTTATTCCCCTTGAAGTGACGGGCAATGGTACGCCAAAACTCGTATGTCTCCTGCTCTGTCGTATTGTACATGGGATCTTGGAAGAGCCCCATCTTGAGGTTGCCGATCGAATGCCAGTCAATGATCGCATACATGCCGAGTTCGGTGCACCACGCGACGGCCTGATCAAGCAGTTTCAAGTATTTCGCGGGGGTTCGCTCCCGCCAAGCGACGGGGTGAACGGGGATGCGGACAATCGTGGCCCCCATTTCCTTTACTTTGGCGAAGTGACTCTTGTTCCAGTGCCCTTGATGTTCGATCTTGTCGGGATCCGCAATCGCCAGACCCCGCAATACGACGGTATCACCAGAAGCGGCGACAAACCTTGTTCCCTTGACAGCAAGGAGGGGCAATGCCTTCGCAGTCGGGCTGTCAAGGGGCCCACCAGCATTGTGGTCGTTCCACCAGTCGTGGTAGGCCTTTGCTTGAGCGATGGATGTTTGGACAAGGAGGTGCATGAGAGCGAACAAGAGGGCAATGAGTGTTGCCGGGATACGCGATGTATGCATGGTTGGCTCCTGAGTGGCGCGCGGATGACATGGATGGTCTACTGTTGTTTCGTGAGGCGCAACGTGATGACATCTCGTGAAGGGATAACCGCATGCAGCATATCGTGTGTGGTCCCCATTTCCTTGTGTCGCCAGAGATCGCGTATGGCATAGGAGAAAACACCGGGATCGAATGCCTGTTTCGCAATGTCGTCGTTGAGCGTATATTCCTGCCAATGCATATCAACGGTAGAGGCCCTTTCGGAACGGTTGAGGAGGCAGAGTGCCCAATCGCCATGGACAAGAGGTTTGACCCAGACCTCCACACCATCGGGCGTGGTGGTATAGCAAAAGCCCTGGACGCCGAGAGAATCCTGATCAACGGCGATCACTTCCTGGTTTGTCAGGATTTCCGCTGTCGATGTGCTGATCGACCGTATGTCGTTTCCTGCGATCAATGGAGCGGCCATCATGCACCAAAGAGAGAAATGGGCCCGGTCCTCGTTCAGCGACATACCGTTGCCGACTTCAAGCATATCCGGATCATTCCAATGGTCCGGGCCTGCATATTGACGAATGCTCTTGCGCATCTCCACGACTCTCATGATCCCCCAGGAAGACCAGCTCCCATGGTTGACCTCGCAGTCGAAACACGGCGAAATATCCCCCGTGGTCCGCCAAAGATGGCCCACATCCTTGCCCCAAAGCCAGGGCTGGTTGTCGCCCCATTCGCACACGCTGAAGACGACTGGTCTTCCTGCAGCAAACAGGGCATCACGCATCGTGGTGTATGCTCCCACCGCATTTAGCCCGTTGGTGTTGCACCAGTCGTACTTCAGGTAGTCGACGCCCCATTGCGCATAGGTCAGCGCATCCTGATATTCGTGACCCCGGCTGCCGGGGTGGCCACCGCACGTTTGGTTTCCTGCACATGAGTATGTGCCGAACTTCAATCCTTTGGCGTGCACATAGTCGGCCAGGGCTTTCATGCCGGAAGGAAACCGCTGGGTATTAGGATGTATCCAGCCTAGGCTGTCGCGCTCTCCCTGCCAGCAGTCGTCAATCACGACATAACGATAACCGGCTTCGCGCATGCCGTGCGACACGANNGCTGTTCCAGCCCATCGGGGGCGTCATCGCCAGACGGTCAAATTTCTGCGCCTGGAGAGAAGCCGAGGACATGCAGAGGAGAACCAGCATTGCTGCGTGGGGGATCTTGAAAGAGTGTTTCACGGGTTTCCTTTTCGTGGAGCGATGTGCTCCGGAGGAGCGGATATTCACATCCTTTTCCAGTGATTGACGAGCTCCTGCAGGGTGTGCTTCCGTTCAAGAACCCCCGTGTTCCTCTGCAGCTCATCGCCCATGAGAGCGATGCAATTCATCAGGACCCTGCTGGTGTGATTAGTGAACTCCCACATCCGACTGTCCGGGGCGGTATTATTGTCCGGTTCATGGTCTGATCCGTTTTCGCACCTGTTGCCGAGAAGGTGCTCGGTGAGAGATGCATCGACAAGCTCCCATTGTTTCTCGTACAATTCACGGTAGCACCTGTCCGAGGGAAAGATATGGGAGAACAGCAGGAGCGCGTTGAGGGCGTCGGCCTGCGACCACCAGGCTTTCGTGGAGCGGACGATGGTGCAGTGCGAGGAGTCATCCTGGTAGTACCCGCCGTCGAAGAAGCCGCCACAGTATTGATCCCAGCCGTTGACGATTGAATGTTCAAGAAGGCGTTGTGCAGTGAGGAGAGTTCGTGCGTCATTGACGAGGCCAAGAGTGTAGGAAGCCTCAAGGAGGAGAAAGGCGGTCTGACAATCATGTCCAAACGACACGTGATTGAGGGCGTGGTGCTGTGAGCGTGTCTTCGACGGAGCATCGCGGAATGACACCGGAGCCCAATCCTGCGTGAAGAACAATCGGAGGTATCCCTGAGCGGTGACCATCGTGTCGCGGATCAACCCGAGCAATGAGGTGAGTTGAGCCTTGAGAGTGCGGTCCTTCCACACCCGGTACAGTTCTGTATACGCCTCGAGCAGATGGATGGAGGAGTTCAGATCTTTGTACCCGTATTCTTGTCTGTCATCGGCTTGGCACCGGTCCGGACGCGACTTGCCAATGACCACTCCCTCACGCGTCAGGAATGGAAAATATCCCCCGTCGACCGGGTCGAATGCATGAGCTTCCAGCCATTGGAACGCTTTCTTTGCGAGGTCGAGTGCTGAGGGGTCTTGCGTGAGCCGGTAGAAGCGGGCCAGGGCAAGGAGAGCAAAGGCGTTGCCGCCGGCTCGTTTTTCCTGGCGCCAACCGTTGCACTCCGTGTACCCTCCCTCTCTGCTCCGAATGTGAAAGAACCCCCCACACTCGTCATCCCACATATGCTTCTTGAGAAAGGCAAACCCGTGCCGGGCATATGCGCTATAATTCCGCTCCTCGGGAAGAAAGGATGCGGCTTCTGACATCGTCCAAAGATGCTGAGCCTGTGACAGCAGCCGCTTGTCCTCCCCGGGGTTGATCTGTCGATCGCAAGTCGGATGCGTGAAATACCCGCCGCAATCAATATCCAACACCTGCGGATACCATTGCTCAAGCAGGTGAGCGACGAGGTGATGGGACGTCGACGCACACAGATCTTCCCTATGATTTGGCACAAGAAGCATCAGGATCCGGACGTGGTGGAACAAGTGGTAGACACAACAAAAACCGTTCTCCATGGTTTTGTCGATTACGCTTGGCAAACCGCCTGCGATGGCTGTCTGTTTTATCATTTTAATCATCCCTTATTACTATAATACTACCGCGCAGCGTTTCGCGTATCCCTCAGCATCCCAAGTTGGAATTTTGCGCATGATTTCCCTTGGTATGCGGCCCGGGTTTGCCATGCCGGTTTGGCACTAACCTTGCCGTCAAATGAACGGCGGGAAAATTGTGCTCATTCGTGCACAAGCAGCCCCTCCAACCTTCCAAAGCAGGCCCGATGCATTTTCGACGATCCACATTACTTTGTGCAATGCTCGTGCTGGGATTTTCCGGCCCAATCCCAGCACAAATCAAGAACTTCATCACTCGAGATGGTGACAGATTGATGGACGGTGACCGGGTATTCCGGTTCATCTCCATGAATACTCCCAATCTCCATTATATCGAAGACTACCTGCCCTTTGATGGGTCAAACCCCTGGAGGCTGCCGGACGAATTCGAAATCCGTGATGCCCTGAGCGCCATCAAGCAAATAGGCGGCAAAGTCACACGGATCTATGTGATCTCCGTGCGCCGGCCGGGTGACGATTCCCGGATTATCCGACACGTTGAAGGACCGGGACGGTTTAATGAGGAGGCGTTTAAGGCTCTCGACAAGGTTCTTCAGATCGCCAACGAAACGGGGGTGCGCGTCATCATCCCCTTTGTCGACAACTGGAAGTGGTGGGGCGGACCGGCCGAATATGCGGGGTTCAGAGGGAAGGACAGGGAGGCATTCTGGACCGATCCCGAACTCATCGCGGACATCAAAACAACGATACGCTTCGTGATCGACAGGAAGAATACCTACACAGGCACTGCCTACAAAGACGACAAAGCGATCATGGCCTGGGAAACCGGAAATGAACTGGAGCCGCCTTTCACATGGACACATGAGATCGCATCATACATCAAAGGATTGGACAGGAATCATCTGGTGATCGAAGGTACCCACGCAACGTATCTTTCCCGGGAAGCGATCGAGGATCCCAATATCGATATTCTCTCCACACACCACTATGGCGACCCCAGAGCGTCCATGGAAGCCATCGCCACCAACCAGAAGAGCGCCAGAGGCAGGAAACCGTATGTTGTCGGTGAATACGGCATTGTTCCCACGCAGGATATCCGGGCAATCACCGATACCATCATTCATCAAGGGTTGGCCGGGGGTATGCTGTGGAGCCTCCGGTTCCACAGCAGGAATGGCGGTTTTTATCACCACTATGAATATGACGGCTATGAATCATACCGCTGGCCCGGATTTCCGAGCGGTGATTTCTATGACGAGCGAATGGTGCTGAGCATCATACGTGACAAGGCATGGGAGATGGACTCAGTGGTGCCTCCACGGTTACCCGTACCGCTGCCACCCGCTCTTCTGACAACGAACGATGTCTCTTCCATCTCATGGCAGGGATCTGCGGGAGCAAGACTGTACATCATCGAACGCAGAGAAGAAGGTTCCGCGGATTGGCGGATTCTGACGGAGGATGCCGACGACAGCAAATATCAATACCGGCCTCTCTTTTCCGATGAATCTGCGGAGCTCGGCAAAAGGTACTCCTACCGGGTGCAGGCGAAGAACGAATCGGGAATCTCCGGATACTCAAACGTGATTGGCCCGATCGCCGTGACAGGAAAAACGCTGGTCGATGAGTTGGAATCGTTTGACAAGGTCTTTCAGAAAGATGGTGATATGACATTGCTCACGGTCCGGGATATTCGCAAGGCGAGGGAGGACCGGAGCAGGCTCACGGGGAAGAACGGGAGCTACATCATGTACAAGTTGCCGGCAGCCGCAGTGTCCATCAAGATCGACGCCTTTCGCACAGATGACAGCAGCAATATCAGTGTTGCCGCAGATTCGTCACTCAGCGTCCTCAGCGGCATGCCATTGATTGTACGGAAGTCTGCAATGGGAGAAAATGATTACGGATTCTACGACGCGGTGTCGTATACAAGCGCAGACCTTCCCGCAAGAACGCGCTATATCAAGATACTCCTGAGCGAAGGCGTGCAGGTGAGCAGAGTGGAAATATTCTACGTCCCTGAAGATGCCAAGGGGGCACAATAAGTGAGTGTGCGTAATCTGAGAACGGGTGGTGCCAGGCGAGCGTCGACGTTGTGCATGGCGGCTCTTGTCAGCTTGTGTGGTGGAATCGCCGGCGAGGGATATGCCCAGTCGAGAGTGTACTACAACGCTCAGGATGTCTTTCTGAGCGGCTCGAATGTCGCATGGGTGAACTTTGCGGGCGATCTAGGGCCGGGGAATCTCGACACCGTCAGGTTCAGAACGATGTTTGATTCCATCCATGTTCACGGAGGTAACGCCCTCCGGTGGTGGCTTCATACGAACGGCACGCAGACGCCTGATTTTGACGGCAGCGGCAGAGTCTCCGGTCCCGGCAGCAAAGCGGCCCTGTACCTGACGAAGATCCTTGACATGGCGTGGCAACGGAAGATCGGTCTCGTCCTGAGTCTGTGGTCATTTGACATGCAGCGGAAGTCCATTGGATCTCTGTATACGGCCCGAAATGCAATGATGTTGAACGACACAAGTTACGCGCGTTCATACATCGACAATGCACTCATCCCGCTCGCCCGCGCGATCAAAGGGCATCCGGCGATCATCTCGTGGGAGGTCTTCAACGAAGCGGAGGGGATGAGCAATGAATATGGATGGTCCGATATCTATCACGTTCCCATGTCGAACATACAGCGTTTCGTCAACCTCGTTGCCGGTGCGATCCATCGGGTGGATTCCACTGCCAAGGTCACGACAGGAGCGTGGGATTTGACCGCGGAGACCGACGTCAACCCTCTGCCAAAGCCGGTGAATGCCCGGTCGGCGATCGCACAGATGTCAGCGGCGGAAATCCAGCGAATCGAAGGAGCCTTCGAGGCCCGCTATCACATCAAGGAGTCGGCAGAACAAATACTCGCACACTACGCTTTGCCCAATTACAACTTCTATCGCGATGATCGCCTTGTCGCGGCGGGCGGCGACCCCCTCGGAACGCTCGACTTCTATACTTCCCATTACTACAATAATGGACAGTCAACCTCGTTGTGCCCTTTCCTCCATCCTTCCGCGACGTATGGGCTGACGAAACCTCTGGTGATCGCAGAGTTCTGGCCCGAAGATGTGGTGGGCGTTCCTTACGCCGATCTCTATCGCATCTTGTATGACGCCGGCTACGCAGGCGCGATGTCGTGGGGCTGGTATTCGGGTGGAACCGGCCATGATCAAACAGTCCTGCAAGGGAACACGCTGGCGCTCCTGCAGGATCTCTACTCCCGCTATCCGGAGCAGATCGAGATCAGTCCGGTGTCTGGAACCATCTATGCCTTTTCAGCCCAGCCTGTCGTTGTCGACAGGGGAGAATCCAGCATCATAGACTGGAAAACCGCGCTCGGGACGACGGCAACACTCAATGGCATTTCCGTGGCAGTCCGTGGCACGATGATTGTNNACTGCACAGGTCACGGTGAACGTCTATCCGAGTGGCAAGATTATCTCTTTTACATCGTCGGCCGCAACCATTGGGACCGGCGATCATGCACAGTTGCGATGGAAAGTCACCAACGGATCTCTTGTGACGCTGAACGATTCCGTCGTGAACCGCTCCGATTCGATGGTCGTCCGTCCGACAGCAACGAGGAAGTTCACCCTCGTCGGAGCTGGTATGATCCGGGATACGTCAACACTCACCATCACGGTCGTGCCGGGGGATCGCTTCAATCGCGCTCTGGGCAGGCCTGTGTCGGTGGGAGGGAGCAGCACCAATCCGTTATACGCCAATCCGCAGAATGCTGTCGATGGCGACACGGCCACGCAATGGGTGAGTGCCACAGGGACGAGTCAAATCCAGTCGATCACGTGCGACCTGGGGCAGAACACACTCATCAGCCGCGTTCTGGTCAGGTGGGGAAGCAGGTATCCCACGACATATCATCTCTC
Source organism: Ignavibacteriota bacterium (assembly GCA_003154155.1). Classification (GTDB taxonomy): domain Bacteria; phylum Bacteroidota; class Ignavibacteria; order UBA10030; family UBA6906; genus Fen-1255. The sequence goes on from PMCM01000253.1 coordinate 19,236, forward strand.
GCTTCGGGTTGAAGGAGGGATCTGGAGTACCGCGCGGAGTCTGACCAACGGCGCCGGCGGAACGGAAACCATCGATAGTCTGAACCAGGTTGGGCGGTATGTGCTGCTCTGGCTCGGCACGGCCGGCGACACGGGCTTCGCCATACGGGAAATGGAAGTGTACGGCATCCAGGATCCAACGTCCGTTACGTCTTCCGGCGAGGATGTGCCGGGGCAATATGCGTTGTTCCAGAATTATCCTAACCCTTTCAATCCCAGTACAACAATACGGTTCAGCGTTGCGGAAGCGCAGACCGGGTTTGGAGCAACGTCAATTGACAATAGTCCATTGACAATTGACAATCGACCAGGGTCTGGGGTCTCGGGTCTCGGGTCTAGACATGTACGGCTCGGCGTTTACGACATACTCGGTCGAGAGGTGACTGTGTTGGTGGATGAAGAGAAGGAGCCGGGAAGCTACACGGTGACATGGAATGCAACCGGCAGGGCAAGCGGTGCATATCATTGCCGTCTGCAGGTTTTCTCAGCCGGAGGGCAGGTGCCTACGTACATCCAAACCCGGAAAATTGTGCTACTGAAATGAACCAACGCGCGTCACGCCTCACTAAGTCACGATCCTGAGGAGGAGAATATGTCCAATAGTCTCTACAACTTTCGAAGCACACCGGCTCTGGCCATCCTCTTGGCACTCTTTCTCGTGCCTCAGGTTCTCTTTGGCCAGGGATCCGGCTCCGTCAAAGGACGGATCTTTGACAAGAAGACCGGGGAATCGCTTCCGGGCGCAAATGTCATTGTGGTCAACACATCGCTGGGGGCTTCCACAAATCTCGACGGAAGATTCGAGATCCGCGGCGTTCCGGCCGGAAGACAGACATTTAAGGCTTCGTACATCGGATATGTTTCCTCGGCAGTTGATCGAACCGTTCTGGCGGATTCGGCGGTTGAGTTTGACTTCGGGCTGACAGCGCAGGCGTTGACGGGTGAAGAGGTTCTTGTTACCGCACAGGCGCAAGGGCAGAATGCGGCAATCAACCAGCAACTATCGTCAAATACCATCTCCAACATAGTCTCCGCCGCCAGGATCAAAGAGCTGCCTGATGTCAACGCCGCAGAGTCCATCGGGCGACTGCCGGGCATAGCTATCAACAGGTCTAATGGTGAAGCCAGCACGGTGGTTATCCGCGGCCTCTCTGCAAAGTACAATGCTATCACCGTGAATGGTGTGGCTCTTCCGGCGACAGGCGGGGACGATCGGAGCGTGGACCTTTCGCTTATCTCGTCGAACATCCTTGACGGCATTGAAGTGAAGAAGGCAAATACGCCGGATATGGAGGCCTCTGCTCTCGGTGGTACAGTAGACCTCAAGCTGAGAGAAGCGCCTGCTGAAGGTCAATTCAACGCTTCGGCCCAAGTGGGGTACAATGAACTCCAGGACTATTACGGCAACTATGGTTTCACGGGCAACTGGAGTAATCGTTTTCTCGATGGTGACCTTGGTGTCATAGCAAGCTTTAACGCCGACCGCTATAATCGCGCTGCAGACAAGTTCCAGGGCAACTACGGCACCAGAAGGATCAATGATGTTGTGAGTGCAGGTATTCAGAACGTTCTGCTCAGAGATGAAAGTGTGATGCGAAAGCGCACAGGGGGAAGTCTCCTGGCAGATTATGCTATCCCGCTCGGGAAGGTCACTGCGAACGGTTTCTACAACCAGCTCGGATCCGATTACACCTACCGCATCAACCAGCCGGATCGCGAACACGGTTCCCATTATTACAACTATGAACAGGACAAAAACACGACGGAAATCTTCACGGCGATGTTAGGCGTCAAGCAGGATCTCGACCTGTTCAAATATGATCTCAGTTTATCCAGGACCGGGGCGTATACAGACGATCCTGATCGTCGCACGTGGGGTTTTGCGCAGGAAAACGGTGCGTTTCCGAATGCTCCCTACGACACCCCTCCTTTTAATCTTACATAGCTGGAAACTGTGGATTCGAACCGGACCGGATTTCAATCGGCATATATCTATTCCACAAAAAGATGGGAATATCAGAATTCCGTACAGTTGAATCTCCATATACCTGTTCAGATACTCGATCAGGTGAATGGCTATGTAAAATTTGGCGGGTCCTATCGATGGCTGGACAGACGCAATGATGAGACGCAGTTTGGCCGGGACGGGCTCCAATATGGCCAGACCTCCGTGAATGGACCTCTGACAGCGGCCCTGAAGAGTCTGGCCGCGCTGTATCCCGACGAGTTCAATTGGCAAGCGGACTCCACGCTTGCAAGGAAGTGGGGACAGCTCCCCATGACGCGCTTCCTTGATGCAAACTATACCCGTAA
>PMCM01000328.1:0-3385 GCA_003154155.1 Ignavibacteriota bacterium
TTCCGGAATCTGCCCGGCAAGCTGTTTTTCAAAAACCGCGGTAAACCAGAATGTGGAACCGCACACCTCGCCGCCTGTCGTGAGCGGTGTTGATGGGCTTTGGACACCGATGGCGCCTCCCATCAGTTCAGTCAGATCTCTCGAAATAGCAAGGCCCAAGCCCGTCCCGCCGTACTTGCGCGACGTGGAACCATCCACCTGGATGAACGGCGAAAAGAGCTTATCCTGCATTTCGCGGGGGATGCCAATGCCGGTGTCAGTGACGGCGAAACGAACGGTGGCATGCAGGGCGTTTTCTTCAACAAGACTTGCGCGCAAGGTGATTTCGCCCCGCTCCGTGAATTTGACTGCGTTGCCCCCCAGATTCACGATGATTTGGCGCAACCTGCCCGGATCGCCCCGCAGGAAGACCGGCACACCGGACTCGATCAGACAAACAATATCCAGCCCCTTTTGCTGGGCTTTGAACGCGAGAAGTTCTGCGGTATCCTCCAGGATCACACCGAGGTCAAAATCCAGGAGTTCCAGATCGAGCTTGCCGGCCTCGATTTTGGAGAAATCCAGTATGTCATTGATCAGCGCCAGCAGCGCCTCTCCGCTCGCGCGCACCGCTTCGGCACACTGGCGCTGTTCTGCGGAGAGGTCTGAGTCGAGAAGCAGTCCGGCCATACCGATGACGCCGTTCATGGGCGTACGAATCTCGTGGCTCATGTTCGCGAGGAACTGGCCCTTGGCCTTGTTGGCGGACTCGGCTTGAGCTGCCAGAGCCGTCGCATACACCGTCGCATCCTCCAAACGTTGGTTGGTTTCCCGCATCTCCCGCAGCGTCCTGTTGAGCTCTTCCACCGCAATTTCGCGTTGGGATTCGACCAGTTTGCGGTCAGTGATGTCACGTGCGACGCCGACCGTCGCAAGGATGTTACCGTTATCGCCTCTCACCACCGACGTCCAGAGCTCAACCGGGAAGTTGCTTCCGTCTTTCCGGCGGTTCATGATTTCACCGAACCATCCTCCGGCCAGAGTCGCCTCGTGGAGTCTGTTCCCTATTTCCGATGATGTCAAGGGCGAACGGACCATCGTAATCTGTTGGCCCATTAACTCTTGTTGCGTGAAACCGTACGTTTGCAGGAAAGCATCGTTCACGAAGACGATCTTGTCGTCGAGATCCGCAATAGACACGCAGTCTTTGATGGAGGAGACGGTGTGGGCAAGCAGGCGGGTGCCGTATTCCGCTTTCCTTCGTGCGGTGACATCGCGGAAACTCCACACGCGTCCGACAGGTTTGCCCTCAACACGCTGAGGCAGGGAATAGCGTTCAAAGGTCCGTCCATCCTTGAACGCAAGCACGTCAAAGCTGCTCTCTTCCGGGCGATCATAGAGCTCCCTGACCTTTGCGATAAACAATTCCGGATCCTTCAATTGCTGCACGACATGCTGCAATGCCCGTTCGTCATCCTGGCTTTCAACGATTTCACGCGGAAGCCGCCACATTTCTGCAAACTGGTTGTTGTAGCTTGTGATCTTTCCGGTGTTGGCGACGACAAGGATCCCCTCTTCAGTGGAATCCAATGTCGCCTGCAACAGTGAGATGGACTGGGTCAGCCGTTCTTCTGACCGCTTGCGCTCGATGGCGATGGCGATCTGTCCGGCGACCGATTCGAACAGCGTCACATCCCCCGGACCATACACGTCACCCCTGTGATAGTCCTGTACGGCAAGCACGCCAAACGCACGGTCTCTGATCATCAGGGGGACGCCAAGCCAGCACATGGGCGCAGTGAACCACACTTTGTTTTTGCCGCTCGCATAGCGGGATTGGAGTTCTGTTGCATTCAGCAGGAGCGGCCGCCTGGTGCGAAGGACCTCCGCCGTGAGAGACTGCGGATCATCCGCCGCGATGCAGATCGAGCCGTCGGTTGCATTCTCATCCCGTTCATAAGGGAACGAGATCGTCTTTTCATCGTTCGACAGAATGGCGATAAAGAAATTTTGCGCCTGCATGATTCCCGAAAGGGCGCGATGCATGTGTGCAAAAAAGTCGTTCAGACTATCCGTGGAGTGGATGGCCTGCAGAATTGAATACAGGGCCTCGGTGAATCGTTCCGCCCGTTTGCGTTTGGTGATATCGCGGTTAATCACGACGAGACCGGTCGCCAGACCGTTGTCGTAACGGATACGGGATTTCGTGTGCAGCAGAGCTCTTCGAATCGCTCCGGTGACAGGATCCACGCTCGCTTGACCTTCTCTATTCAGGACCGCATCTCCCGTTGCTAGCACCTGTTCCTCTTCCCGCGCGCTGATTTCGGCAAACTTCGCCGGTATCAGGTCTTCGTCCCTTTTGCCCAGGACCTCGTGAGCAGAAGTTTTGCCGAGGGCATGAACGCACGAAGGGTTGGCGAGCACGAACCGTCTTTCGTGATCCTTTACGGCGATCTCGTCGGGGATGGTATCGATAACCGTGCGCAGCAAATCCCTCTCACCTTGAAGCTGTTGTTCCGACCGTTGACGGTCCGTCAGCGCGTTCTCGAGCTTCGCATGCGTTTCCCATAGCGCGAATGCCATCTCCAATGAGGACTGCAGCAGGCAATCGCCGGAGTTCTTGAGAAGATATCCGTAGCAGGGTATGCCCCGCACCTTCTCCACCGTTTCGCGTTCGGCATGGGAGGTAAGAAACAGGATGGGCAGGGTTCGTTTGGCGAGGATCAGTCGCGCGGCTTCACTTCCGTCGATCCCTTTGCCCAGATCGACGTCCATGAGGATGAGACTGACGCTCTGATCATTCAGGGCGATCTGCACACCTTGCTCGCCCGTATTCGCAAGAATAACATTGTAGCCGAATTGTTCGATCGTCAGCGCTTCGGCCTGCGCAATGAGCACCTCGTCTTCAACAAGGAGTATCGTTTTAACGCCCGCTGCCCTCATCGTTCACTCCCTCAATTGCCTCCCCTGCAGCACCACCGCAGACAAGAGCATTGCACAAAAACCCGGCAGGGTCCGCGTGAGGAGCTGCCGGGAACCGCAAAATCCTACGAATACCCCAGAGACCTCCGCGCCCATCGGGCATACAAGTCACTGTATATATCACAAAGCATACCAAGAGGGCTAGCGAAAGAAATCGAGGGGTGGGCGGAAAAAGGAGCAAATTCGCTGAACATCGGCTCGTTTAGCCACTTCTAGGAAGGGCGCCACAAACAGCGAAACTCTCACAGAGGGATACCGGCTTCATTCAGGGTAGTGAGGCCACACCGTGTGCAGTTGCGTAAACAGTCATTATTACACGTACCTCTGCGAGGAGGGCCGGGGCCAAAATTGGCTCGGGTGGGTCCGCCAGCAATCTCTGACGTTCGCGGGCCGCCCTGTCGGCAAGCGTCGGCTTCCCCGCCTC
>PMCM01000328.1:3397-4695 GCA_003154155.1 Ignavibacteriota bacterium
ATCTCATGATCGATGATCAACTTTTCCAGGCTGATGCAGTTCTCATAATCCATCATGCCTCCGCCTGACACGACGTTGATGCCCGCCAACGCGGCCAGCACTGCACCTGTGCCGGTCTCCAGTCCCGCCTGCGCATCAACGCACTTTGCGTCACTCAACCCGATGTACCCGTGAGTCGGAAGTCTGAGCGATTTGCCGATCTGGCTCGCGCCCATGTCCAGCATCATCGTTTCGATTGCTCCCATGGGAGGAGTCCCTCTCCGGTGATCGAACGCCGCAGGAGAGCCGCCAAACACCACCGGAGAGCCGGGGGCCGCGCACTGCGCCAACACCAGACCCGAGAGGTTTTCCGCAACGTGTTGGACAAGTGCGCCGGTCAGCGTTACCGGCGCCGTGGCACCCGTCAGGGGCATGGCGACAAACTCGGACGGGATTCCCGCACGCGCACAGTCGATGACGCTCTGTGCGGTGAGGTTGCTCCATTTAAGAGGTGGAGACGGACACGCATCGAAGATCGCCAGCGGACGGGCCTTCAATTCAGCTGTCCCGCCCCGTAATGCCGCCAATATGTCACGCATGGGATTGAATCCCGCAAGCGTGAAGGTCCCCGTGACGATAGGCTTGGAGCAATACTGGAATGCGATAAACATCCGGTGACAGTCCGCCACCGCCGGCGGAACATCGCTGCTTGTCAGCCCGGTGCTCTGCAGATGAAAATATTCGAGCTTCTGCGTGAGCCGGGAGAAGTCGCAAAGATCCTGCGTAAGCGCCTCACGTTCGGCGTTCGCCTGATGATCAAAGATGCGAAGTGCCGCGGAGCCGGGATCGAAGTGCATTTCGTCCCCGCCGATCCGGAACGCACGTGTTGCCGGGACGTCCCAGATGGTGAATTCACGCGGAGTGATGTTCAGAGCGCCCTCCACCAGCGTCCGGGACAGCAGCACACGCTTTGACCGCCCTATCGTCGCCCCGCCATCCAGAAGGATTGTCTTTGCATTGTCGTTTTCCACGAGCACGCCTATGGACGCAAGGACGTCACATGCTTCATCGACGATTCTTCCGACGAGAGATGGAGCGAGCAGGTGCGTTTGCGGACGGATGTGATCCTGAGGAATCATGGCAGAGCTCCTTGTTCGGCAAGGTATACTGAACGATGTTCAGGCTGAACTGACGCCGCGGACGAGACGCCCCCGCACCCGGCTTACAGCGGTCCCCAGTGCATCAGCACCGGAGGAATCAGTGCCAGGAGACTGAACGCGAGCAACGCAAGCATGAGCGGGAGGAACCATCGTGCCCAA
>PMCM01000328.1:4750-4932 GCA_003154155.1 Ignavibacteriota bacterium
AAGAAATTGATCACGGCCTGGACAAGCAGCATTGCGTGTGCAGTGATAACGGTCGGCACGCTGGAGATCGCCCACGCCGCTCCGAACAGAATAGTATCCAGCACCCCCGCCTTCTGCAGGAGGATCAGGATAGCCCTGCCGAGCCCGATGATCAGTGCCACGTTCATCATATCGCGCGCGCC
>PMCM01000009.1 GCA_003154155.1 Ignavibacteriota bacterium
TATTGTGTGCGTGGAAGAGCGTTCTTGGCACATTTCGCGATCGTCAATGAAATCCCTCGGGATCAAAAAACTGTACTATTCGATCAGCGAAGTCGCAAAGATCACGGACCTCGAGCAATACGTCTTGCGGTACTGGGAGTCGGAGTTTGAGCAACTGAAGCCTGCGAAGAACAGGGCCGGCAACCGGATTTACACGAACCGCGAAATCAAGCTGATCCTGTATATCAAGAAGCTCCTCCGGGATGAACGATACACGATCGAAGGGGCGAAACAGGTCCTGAAAACCTACACGCCCGAGGTCGACACGGGGGAGCAGCTGGAGCTTATCGACGCCCCGAAATCCAGGACGAAGATCAAGGACGAGCTGCTTCGCGCGGACATGGTCGAGGCGAAGGAATTCCTGCAGGAGCTTCTCAAGAAGCTGGCATAGCATCGAAATTGTTGCAGCACCGGTACACGGAGCGTAGCGCAGCCCGGTAGCGCACCTGAATGGGGTTCAGGGGGTCAGGGGTTCAAATCCCCTCGCTCCGACGAGGTTCGACGGTTCCCGCCACACTGCTGACGGAATTGCTAAGAAATTGTGACGCAAGGCCTGTTAGCCTGCAGTTCCTTCTCTTCAAGCACCGGAACAGTTTCCACATCTTAAAACCGCCCGTCTGTATTGGCCTGACGATTATTTGTGCGTCAGGTCCCGCTCCCGCTGCCGCCAGGATGGGCGAAGTGAACCTCTCCTTGAGCCATTTGTTCAGAACCAGAGCGAGTAGAGCAAGTAAAAGCGTGTCCCCCACGCCATGAAGATACGTTGGACGGCAGACGGAATACGCGATAATTGACAAGCGGTCATGCGTTCACTATACTATCGCTCAAGACCGCTTAATCAAGCAGGGAAGTTGATATGTCGCCGAATCGAGAAAAGAGTCTGATCATTTCATATCTGACGATGCGGAGATTAATAGGCATTCTGGGAATATCGCTCCCTTTCATCGTCATCCTGGGAGGACTTGCACAAAGTGACGCGGGCCTACAGGGGTCAATAAGCGGCTATTATTACACGAACATGCGTGATCTGTTTGTCGGGATATTGAGCGGAGTTGCTTTGTTTCTCCTGTCGTACAGAGGCTATGAACAAATTGACGACATCGTTGCAAACATGAGCGGACTCTTTGCCCTGGGAATGATTCTCTTCCCTACTGCAATGTACTCAGGCAAAGTTGTCAGAGTCGGGATGTTTCTCATCGCTGACAATATTTCCGAAACGATCCATTTGAGCTTCAGTGCATTGTTCTTTCTTGCTTTGTCCTTCAATTCACTATTCCTCTTTACCAGACGTCACCCGGGTGTTATGGGTAAAGAAAAGAAGCGAAGGAATGTAATCTATCGTACCTGCGGAATCGTAATGATCCTTGCAATAGCATGCATAACTCTGTACAACATCTTCTTCCGGGGGACTTCTCTTGCAGCGATCAATCCGGTGCTGATACTTGAATCCGTTGCGTTATGCGCCTTCGGTATTTCGTGGCTCGTAAAAGGACATACATTGTTCAGAGACAAAAAGAAGTAGAAATTGGTTGACATACCGCAGCCGGAATGCATTGCATTTGTCGGTTTTGTCAGTATATTTCCTCCTTGTCCAAAGAAGCAGATAGTATCCGGAAGCAGGGGAGGTCTCTTTCAGCCACGGTTTTCTGGATCGGGCCATCGTTGACCGGTCACAAGGCGGACGCATGAGGCTTCGCCATCCATCCCCGGCATTGAGCGTCAGAACCAGTCATCACATCTCGCGAGCACATACGATGATTGAAGTGATACGGAGCCGGGCACTCGCCATATCTCTTCTTGCCGCTCTGGCATCGCCCGCCTCTTCCCAGACCATAACATTCACCAGGACGCTTGGCGGAGCCCAGTATGACGAAGGGGCATCCATCGAGCAAACGCCCGACGGCGGATATATAGTCTGTGGAACCGTGACCCCCTGCGGGACATGCGCGACCCGGATCTATCTCGGCAGGCTGAGCAAGGCCGGGAGCGTCCTCTGGGAACAGACATACCCGGGGACCGTTTTCGCCCGGGGGGAGTACGCACATCAAGCGCCAAACGGGGGTTACATCGTGGTCGGCGATACCTATCCTGACAGTATCGCAGGAAGCGACCGAATACTTGTCTTCCTGACTGATTCACTCGGAAACGTTGCATGGTCAAAGCAGTTCTACGGCGACTACGGGTATTCTGCGCGACCAACTTCAGACAACGGGTTCGCTCTCCTGGGGAGCATATACGGGGGACTCGGCATCAACGATCAGACTCTGGTTTACAAGCTGGATAAGTATGGAAACAAAGTATGGGGTAAATCGTACCACCTGGCGATCGGCAGCCAGGGCACCTCACTGATGGAGACGCGCGACCACGGGTTCGTTGTCACGGGCTTCACCCAGTTCTCCGATCCGGCGCGATCTCTGGTTATGTTGATCAAGACCGATCCCGTGGGCGATACTCTCTGGACCAGATTTTACGGGCGTGATTCGGCGAATCAACAGGCTCTGGGTTATGACGTCATCTCGCAATCGGACGGGGGGTTCATCGTGTCCGGAACCACAGTCATCCCGGACGGGAGTGGATGCGGGAAATATCTCATCAAGGCTGATTCCAGTGGTAAGCCTGTCTGGACGAGGATCTACGGAAACGCACCTGTAAGCGATGCAAGGCGGGTTCAGCAAACAACGGATGGCGGCTATATTCTCGGGGGTTCCATTGCCTCACCCGTTGACCTCATTTCCAAGATGTCGCTGGTAAAGACAAATGCGTCGGGGGATNNCTCGTTGGTACAACCGAATCCTTGGGAGCAGGATCTGGAGACATCTACGTCGTCAAGACGAACAAGGATGGCGGGTTCGGCGAGCCGCTTCCGATTCAACTGAGCGCCTTTTCAGGAACATCGACCGGCGGGGGATCAGTCAAGCTCTCGTGGGCAACCGTCAGTGAGACGAACAACTATGGGTTCTACGTGGACCGCCGGGGGGCCGGCGAACCGGCATTTGCTCCGCTTGCCGGATCGTTTGTCCACGGCCATGGGACCACGACC
>PMCM01000025.1 GCA_003154155.1 Ignavibacteriota bacterium
TTGCGCGCTGTGCAAATCCGGCAGGTACAATCTTTGCAGAGACGTTGTCTTCATGTCCGCGCCGCCGATTAATGGCACGTTCTGCGAATACGTGGCCGTCGCGGCGGATTTCGCACATCCGCTTCCGGACGGGGTGGACGATGAGTCAGCAGCATTCGTCGAACCTCTCAGCGTCGGCGTTCAAGCGTGCACCCGTGCGAACCTCAAGGCAGCCAGCGCCGTTGCGGTCATTGGGGCAGGACCAATCGGTCTGGTGACGATGATGGTCGCGCGCGCGTTTGGTGCTGCCGTCGTGTACCTCGTGGACTTACTGCCAAGCAGACTCGCGTTGGGAGCCGCGTTCGGTGCCACCGCGACGATCAATGCGGGAGTCACGGATCCTGTCGCACGTATCGCAGAGCTGACCGGCGGAAGAGGGGTGGATTATGTCTTTGATGCCAGCGGGTCCTCTGCGGCATGCGCCTCTGCTCCCGCCTTGGCCGCCCGTGGGGGAAGCGTGACAATCGTGGGCTGGCCCGAGCAAAGCGCATTTCCCTATCCGGTGGAAAGCATCATCGATAAGGAGCTGGATATTCATGGCACAAACCGTTACTGCAATACCTTCCCGCGCGCCATCTCCTTGCTGGCAAGCGGAGGGATCGATGTGCATCCCCTCGTATCGCACCGCTTCGACCTGGAAAAAGTGACGGACGCCTTTGCTTTCGCCGCGGACAATCCGGCTCAGACCATCAAGCTCATGGTGCGGAACACGCAGTCCATGGAACGGTGAACTTTCGCGCGCACAAGCGGAGGGCACGAATAGCTGCCGACCGAATGCGTCAGGGAGGTATGCTTCGCGCACCACGGCGGGCAGATGACCGTCCTTATGCGCCAGGCAGGCATCAACGCCTTTCACACTCTGCCGATGGCCTTCTCGGCTTCCGCAGCGATGAAAGCCCCCAGAAGGGCATTGCCATAGCCGTGCGGATGTACTCCGTCGCACGCGGCCTGCGTCGCGACGTTGACTTTGAATAAATGCCGCAGGGGTGCCGTGTCGATCAGGTGGACTTTCCTGTCGCCTCTTTCATTGGCGATGGACACAACGCGCGCTACCTCCTCCGCAAGCAGGCCCAGCGGTGGCACGATGCAGAATACCCGGGAGGCCGGGCAGGCTCTGCGCACGGAAACCAGCCAGCCCAGATATGCGTCCACAAGGTCCCGTTTCCCGGAAGGGCCGGAGTCGGCCACCGCGTCGTTTGTCCCCATTGCGCAGAAGATGTAATCAGGTTCTGGCAACAATTTCGCGCCGACAAGCCGGGAATCATCTTTGCCGTATTTGTCCCACGTGTCGGTCAACGGCGGCATTTGGAGATGCCGGATCAGCATTCCCTGCCCCCCGCTGCCAAGCTGCCCATATTCGCAGCCAAGTGCCGAGCACACCAGGGGGAACCACGTGGTTCGCGCGTTGTTGTGCTCAAGCCGGGTGTAGTACGCATCATTTTCTTCCCGGCGCACATGGTCCGAATAGACGCCTTCCGTAATGGAATCCCCAAAGCCGATTGCGGTCTTCGGGCGTCGGGGTGCCGGAATGGTGGAGGCGCCGTCGTTCACATCGAATCCCGCTATGCGAAGGTTGTATGTCGATGAATCCCAGCGTTCCTTCGAAAGCCTTGCGGAGCGAAAATAGACATCGATTCGATGCAGGGCCGGGGCATCCTCTCCATCACATAATGGCAGCACATATTCATGGCCTGCATGTGACAGTTGATGCGCGACAAATGGTCCAAAGTCTACTGAAAAGTCGATCATTGGCATTGCAGATGCAGGACAGCCGCTGTTGGCTTCTCCGCTCAGGATGAGACGGATGTCCATTGCGTTATTGAATACGGCGCTCACATACGCTCCGGGCATGGCGGCTTCGATTCTTGCCGTCGATCCCTTGCCCGAGTGTTTCCAGACATAAGGCGCGAGCAGGAAATCACTCGCATCGATTGGGATGCGTATTACCTTACCCATCATCACCCCCCCCTGCCTTGCCACTATAGCCGGATCCAGCGACGTGAAGCGCTCCGTCAGTACGGGCGGTTCGGAATTCAAGGAGTCAGGGCTTCCAGAGCGGCTCTCACCGGTTGATTATCTTGACGCACACCGGCGTTGGCACCTCGACGACGGTGCCGGTGGCCTGGAGGCCGCCGGTCTTCGGGTTCACCCGGAAGGGAACGAGGTTGCTCGAGCTCTGGTTGGCCACGATCAGGAAAGCTCCCGTCGGGTCAATGCCGAAGCTTCTTGGATTCCTGCCCTGCGTGGGTTCGTGCCCGACACAATCGAGTTTTCCGGTTTGCCCGTTGACCGCGTAGATCACGATGCTGTCGTGCCCGCGGTTGGAGCCGTAGAGCCAGGCGCCGGAAGGAGTGATCTGCAGGTCGGCGCAGGAGTTCGGCCCGCTGTAGCCGGCCGGAAGCGTGGGAACGATCTGCAGCTCTTTCATCTCGGCTGTTTTCGCGTTGAAAGAATACGCGGCGATCGTGCAGTCCAGCTCATTGATGAGATAAAGGAACCTCCCGTTGGGGTGGAAGGCAACGTGGCGGGGTCCCGCTCCGGGTTTCGACGCCGCCCAGGGGTGGCCGGCGGGCTTCAGCTTGCCGTGCTCTGCGTCGATTCGGTAGACCATGACCTTGTCCAGACCCAGGTCCGGCACCAGGGCAAAGGTGCCCGTGAAATCGAGCGCAGTGGAGTGGGCGTGCGGGCCATTCTGCCGCCTCGGGTCCACGCTCGACCCGACGTGCTGGATGAAGTCGCTCGCCTTTTCCAGGCTGCCGTCCCGGGCCACGGAGAAGACGCACACGCTGCCGCTCATGAAGTTGGCCACAAATACAAGGCGTCCGTCCCGGGATATGGTGACGTGGCAGGGATCGGTGCCTCCGGTCGGCTTCTTGTTGATGAAGGCGAGCCCCCCGGTGGCGGAATCCACCGAAAACGAGCTCAGGGTGCCGGTAGCCTCGTTTTCGAACGTCTTGAGCTCGTTGACCGCGTACAGGAAGCGCTGCGCGGGATCGAAGGCAAGATAGGAGGGGTTGGTCACGCCGGTCGTCGTTCCGGCGTATGCCAACTGACCTGTTGACGGGTCCAGGTCGTAACAGTAGATCCCCCTGCCCTTTCCCTGAAAGATCTCCCCGGTCCCGAACAAAATCGGATCCGTGTATGTGCCTACGTACACTCTTATCCTGCCCATCGCTTTTGCTCCCTCCCGTGTCGTCCCGCCATGCTGACGCGTCTCATCTGGCCATCATGCCGAAGCCATCCCCGGCATGTCTTTCATTATGATGATCCTCACATGTCCTCAATCGTTGGCGAAATACACGGCGCCGATTGCTTGTGCAAACTGGGCGACCGTGACGTGCGGAAGCTCTTTCAGCTGCTTCATGAGGGGCGTGTTGGCCATGCCGGTGCCTGCCACGATGAGCAAGATGCCGGGATCGATGCTCCGGGCGCCCTCCACCATGAGGTCGAAGCACGTGGCGCTCTTGACGAGGCGCCCGAAGAGGAAGCGCAGGTCGGTGCCCGGGTCAAGGATGCGCCGCGTCTCGAGGAAAGTCACCGCGAGAGACTTCCCGACCTCG
>PMCM01000161.1 GCA_003154155.1 Ignavibacteriota bacterium
GCGCTCGGTGCGACGAAGTGGCAGACCATCTGGCACGTGGTCCTTCCCAATTCCCTGACCGGCATCCTCACGGGGGGCGTGCTCGCCGTCAGCCGCGGAGCCGGTGAAGTGGCGCCCATCCTGTTCACCGGTGCAGCCTATTTCCTTCCACATCTGCCCACCGCACTCTCAGACCAGTTCATGGAGCTGGGGTATCACGTCTATATCATGTCCACACAATCGACAAATGTGGATGCCACACGCGGGATCCAATATGCGACGACGTGTGTGTTGCTCCTGCTGACGTTCATGCTGAACTTCACCGCAATTTTCCTCCGCGCACGGGTGCGTATGGGAAAGAAAGGTTAATGGATTTCCGATGGGGCTCACAGAAAGCGCCATGCACGATATAAAGATCTCCGTTCGTGATCTGAATCTCTATTATGGCGGCAAACAGGCGCTTCGCAATATTTCCCTTGACATGCCGCCGAATAGGGTCACGGCGCTGATCGGGCCTTCGGGATGCGGAAAATCTACATTTCTACGGTCGCTGAACCGGATGAATGACCTGATCGGCAACGTGAAAATCAACGGCAAGGTCATGGTGGACAATGTCGACGTCTATGACCGGAAGGTCGACGTCGTAGAGTTGAGAAAACGGATAGGCATGATCTTCCAGAAATCCAATCCCTTTCCGAAATCAATTTTCGAGAATGTCGCATACGGGCCGCGCATCAACGGGCTTGGGGACCGGAAACGACTGGATGAAATCGTGGAGTCGACGTTGAAGAAGGCGGCGCTGTGGGACGAAGTGAAGGATGAACTCGGCAAGAGCGCCATGGCGCTCTCCGGCGGCCAGCAGCAACGCTTGTGCATCGCCCGAGCGCTCGCCGTCGACCCGGAAGTCCTGCTCATGGATGAACCCGCGAGCGCGCTCGACCCGATCGCCACCGCAAAGATCGAGGAATTGATCTATGAGTTCAAGGAAAACTACACCATCGTGATCGTGACGCACAACATGCAGCAAGCTGCCCGTGTGAGCGATTTCACGGCCTTCTTTTACATGGGTGAGCTGATCGAGATCGACGAGACGCGGAAGATCTTCACCTCCCCCGAAAAAAAACAGACCGAAGACTACGTGACCGGCCGATTCGGTTAAACAACAGGGGAAGCGCATGGAACGACATTTCGAAAGAGAGCTGGACGATCTCAAACGCCATCTTGTGGAGATGGGCGCCCTCGTCGATCGCCAGCTCGACGATGCGTGTGAAGCGCTGTTTGGGGGGCGAGAAGATCTGGCCCGCGCCGTGATCGATCGCGACGTAGAGGTCGATGTCATGGATAACGAGATTGACAAGCAATGCCAGAATATCCTGGCGCTCTCCCAGCCTGTTGCCGTCGATCTCCGGCTGCTCATTTCCGCCTTGCAGATCAACAACCAGCTTGAACGGGTGGGGGACATCGCCGTCAACGTCGCCGAGCGGACAGAAGCGCTGGCCCGATCTACGACATTTCTGCGTACATCCAGACTGCAAGAAATGATCCAGATCGCCAGGATCATGGTGCGCGACAGTCTGGATAGCTTCGTGTCCGGGAGTGCCGCGCAGGCCGGGCGGGTCATTGCCAGCGATGATGTCGTTGACAATCTCGGCCGCGAGACGTTCCGGACGATCGTCCGGTCCATGCAAGAGGACAACGCGAAGATTGAGCCCGGCGCCGTGATGCTCATTTTGATCCATCATGTCGAACGCTTGGCAGATCATGCCACGAACATCGCCGAGGGGGTCATTTTCCTGGTTGAGGCCAAACTGGTCAAGCACAATCCGGGGGTGCTGTAGCGCCACCGACCATCTCCCCTCCCGGCCGCCAATTCCCCAATGTGGGAATCTCCTCTGTTGCAAGGGAGCGTTCCCCCGGGAGGTTACATGTCTATCGGGCGCTTCATGAATGAACTCCAAATCGCTGCTTGCGTGTACTGGATGGCGCTGCACGAGCAGCGAGGTGTGCATACGTCTCAGGCCCCGGGTCCGCCGGGGCCTTTTTTTTCTAGATTCTTGTCTGCGGAAGTCGTATGTTCCGTCACACCCCCTCGTGCCACTAAGGAAACCCTCATGAAGACTGTTCGCCTCTGTGCCGCGTTGGCTCTCGTGGTTGTGTCGCTGGGTGCCGGCATCCAGGACTACCTTGCCGAGCTGAAGACCTCCATGCACGCGGTGGAGGGATTTGTTCAGGATGCCGTCGCCTATGGCAACTTCAATTATCCCTCGGCATGTGCAAAGATCCCCGCTTCCCGGCGCGCAGCCATTGTGCGCGCAGCGGGCGAATTTGCCCGTGCGTTTACCGCTACTCCAGGTTTCGTGGCGTGGTACGATGGATTCCGGGAGGAGCGCAAGCCATCCGCCCCGACCTTCAATCCGACAGTGGCGGAATCACGCGCACAACAGGTCGATGCCATCAAGAAGCAGATCGCCGAAACCGAGAAGTCCGCATCCGCGGCTCCGGCAGACCAGAAGGGGATGTACAAGGATGTGCTTGCCTCCCTGAAAGCCGCGCTCAAGGAGATCGAGAGTGGCGATAAGTCGCGCGATGGTGAGATGGATGCGCTCTTGGCGCAATCCAACCAGGCGGCGAAGCAGGACTACGAAACAAAGCTCGCTGCCTACGAACGCGAGTATCCCAAGGGGAATCCGCGTCCGCTGATCCGGAAACACCTTGAAGAGTTTCTCGAAGTGACCAAAGATGTCGACTTTGACGCAAAGCTCGTGAAGAAAGACAATCTCATGGTCTTCGCCAACCCGGAGTACGAACAGAAGCCATCGGAGTGGAAAAAGGCGTTCCGGGCGGGCAAGGCGGCCGCAGAGGCCGAACGTGCGTTCGCCCTCGATTGGCTGAAATCGTTGAAATAACGTCACATCCTGGCTTCGTACGATGTGATTGCCGGCACAGGTCCCTGCCGGCGGCTTGAACAATTGCGCTCTTCTTGGTATCATACATGATCATGCCCACGCCCTCCCTGGATATCATGCCATGCACCCTGCGCGAAATGATCGAGCAGAGCGCAGCTCAGCACCCGGATCTCCTCGCCCTTGCCACGATCGACGGGGAGAGGCACACGTATAACGATGTCCTGCATCGATCGCGCGACATTGCCGCGTACCTCGCGTCCCATGGGGTCCAGCCGGGTGACCGTATTGCCATCATCGGCGAGAACTCCCCGCACTGGGGCATGACGTATCTCGGCATCACCTCGATGGGTGCGGTGGCGGTACCGATTCTGCCCGATTTTCCTGCCGGCGATATTGGCCGCATCGTCCGTCATGCTGAAGTCAGCGGTGTCTTCGTGTCATCCCGGCTGTACGAGAAGCTTGACGGTCTTTCATCCGCGGAGACTGGTCCCGTGGTCCTACTGGATGACTTCACCGTAATCCCTCCGGGCACGGCCCCGGCAGATGTGGCTGGATCCACCTTTCGCCGCGAACCGGCACTGACCTTCTCGATGGATCAGCCCGCGCCGGCCCATGCAATCCGGCAGGATGACCTTGCCGTGATCGTGTATACGTCAGGAACAACGGGTCACTCGAAAGGGGTCATGCTTACCCACGGGAACGTCGTTGCCGATGCCTTCGGGCTTCTGCAGATCGTCGACGTCCATCCGGGCGACCGGATGCTCTCGATTCTTCCCCTGTCGCATACCTACGAGTGCACGATCGGGCTCGTGACACCGCTCATGATCGGCGCAACCGTGTATTACATGCAGAAACCCCCGACTGCGGCGATCCTGTTGCCGGCGCTCGAGCAGGTGCGCCCCACGATCATGCTGTCGGTACCGCTCATTATTGAAAAGATCTACAAGGCCAAGATTCAGCCCGAACTCACCCGGACGCCGCTGCTGCGTAAGCTGCACAGCATGCCGTTTGCCCGCAAATTGCTGCACCGCGTGGCCGGAAAGAAACTGCTGAAAATCTTCGGCGGGGAACTGCGTATTTTTGCTATTGGCGGAGCTCCGCTGGCACCCGACGTCGAACTCTTCCTGCGCGAGGGGAAATTTCCGTATGCCATCGGCTACGGTCTGACAGAAACGGCGCCGCTCATCGCCGGGACTAGCCCCATGTTCACGCGCTACCGGTCGACCGGACCGGCGCTTCCGGGCACTGCCCTCCGGATTGCGGATCCCCATCCGGGAACGGGGGAGGGGGAGATTCAGGTGAAGGGACCGACCGTCATGCGCGGGTATTACAGAGATCCAGAGCGCACCCGCGAGGTTTTTACTCCCGATGGATGGATGAAGACGGGTGACCTGGGGACGATGGAATCTGACGGGTATGTCTTCATCAAAGGCCGTCTCAAGAATATGATCCTGGGTCCAAGCGGAAAGAACATCTATCCGGAAGAACTGGAAGCGATCATCAACGAATCCGACACGGTGCGCGAATCCGTCGTGTATGAGCATCAAAACAGGCTGGTCGCGCTTGTGCATCTGGATTACGAAAAGCTTCAGAAAGCTCTCCACCAGCTGAGCGAAACCGATATCCGCAAGAAGGTGAACGGCATGCTTGCGGACCTCCAGAAGGAAATCAACGAACGCGTTCCCCTCTACGCACGCATTCACAAGTTCATCGAGCAAGCTGAACCGTTTCAGAAGACGCCGACCCAGAAGATCAAACGCCACCTTTACATCCCTTGATCGGGCTGACGCCAGGCCTTGGATGTTCTTTGTGAAAATCACCGGGCGCCGCTCCCCAGCGCAGCTCCCACCGCTCCCGCAATGGGTGGTGCCGCCGCATCCTCCGGCCATCGTGTTCATGTTCGGCCGGAAACTCCACTGCCGCTGTTCCGTACTATGTATGAGCTCCCGGAATTCCGGATCCCCGGTGTATCGCCATGGATCTTTGAGAGGAGGTTGCACATAGCATGAAAACCCTTTGCTGGAGTACCCTTCTGTTCATCCCGCTGGTCCTCTGGGGGTGTTCCGGTGACAGTAGGAACGGCGTTGTCAAACGCGTCGTGCTGCCCGCCGATGAGGTGCATGAAGGATGGTATTTTGCATCCGGCGATCAAGTCATCATCCAGGGCACCGTGAATGGCGATGTGTACGTGGCGGGGGGGATGGTGCAGGTGGATGGCATCGTCAACGGCGACCTGCTGGCGGCCGGGGGGGCGGTAGTGATCAACGGACGCGTGAGCGATGATGTGCGCGCTGCCGGGGGAAATGTCGAATGCAACGGCAGCGTCGGGAAGAACGTCACTGTTGCGGGGGGAAACGTGCGCCTGTCGCGCGGTGCAGAGGTTGGCGGCGGTGTGCTGGCTGCCGGCGGGGACATCAGAATCGGCGGCATCGTGCACGAACAAGTGATGCTGACCGGGGGCGAAGCGGAAATCGAAGGGGACGTCGGCGGCGACGTGCGCTTCGCAGGAGGGGGGATCACCACTCTGCCGGGAGCGTCCATCCGCGGCGACCTGCGCGCCAGGCTTGAAAACCCCGACCGCGCCCAAATTGCACCGGGAACGGTGAAAGGCTCGGTTGAACTCACGACGGAACGGAAAGAGGCCCGTGGGACGATCATGGGGTATTCTGTGATGCACTTCTGGTTCAAGATCCTCTGGGCTCTCAGCCTACTCGTCGCAGCGGTGGTTCTGATCCTCCTCTTCCCCCGCGCCGCTGAGGACACGGGACGCGTCATCTGGGAACATCCTTGGTGGAGCCTGCTCTGGGGGTTCGTGGGGATCGGTGTCATTCCGCTTGCGGTGGTCGCGTTGTGCATCACCGTGATAGGCATTCCGGTCGGACTCATGGTCCTCATGCTCTACTTCTGGGCCCTCTATCTCTCGCAGCTGGCGTTGGGGATTGTGTTTGGCCAGCGCGTCTTCATGCCGGGAAGCACCGGCACCCTGCTGCTCGCAGCACTTGCGGGCATCGTCCTCGTCCAGGTGCTGACCTTCGTGCCGTACCTCGGGATGGTAGTCATCTTGGCCGGGGTTCTCCTTGGCCTCGGGGGAATACTGGAGGTTGTGCGCGGCCGTTTGGTCCCGCGGGAGAGCATGTCGCCTCCGCTCGCCTGATGACATCTGTAGCGTTGAAGGGTTGGCCTGATGATGCTGGAATCGCGTCCGTAACTTACCGGAGATCGGTTTATGCAGACATTCGACCGCAGGTTTTTTCTTAAATCATCATTGCTGGGCGCGGGTGGGGCTTTGCTTGCAGGAACCTCTCCGGGCAGGGCGCTCTCCTCTTCGGTGAACGCAGGCGAGGAGAAAAAGCCGGTGATCCGGCGGCCTCTTGGGGCCACAGGCATCGAATTGCCGGTGGTGAGCATGGGGGTCATGCGTGCCGATAATCCGGAGCTCGTGCGTGCGGCTCTTGCCGCCGGTATGGTCCATCTGGACACGGCGCACTTCTATCAAAAGGGGCGCAACGAAACGATGTTGGGAGAGGTCCTGAAAGACTACAAGCGCGACGCGTATGTGATCTCCACAAAGGTTCCACCCGAACAGGGGGAGGGTGCCGCGGCAGTGACGGCGTGGCTTGAAAAACTCGATCTGAGTCTCACCCGGCTCAAACTCACGTACGTCGACATTCTCTATCTGCACGGTGTATCTTCACGGGCCGAGGTATTGAATCCGGCAATGCTGGAAGCGATGCAGCGGGCAAAAACATCGGGCCGCGCACGGCACATCGGTGTGTCTACACACAAGAACGAACCCGAAGTGCTCGATGCCTCCGTCGAGAGCGGAGTCATCGAGGTCGTCCTGTCTGCAATGAACTTCCAACAGGACTACCGCGAGGAACTCTCGCACGCCGTCGACCGTGCGGCAAAAGCGGGAATCGGTGTTGTAGCGATGAAGACCATGGCAGGCGGATTCCACGACAAAGAACGCAAGCACCCGATCAACTGTGTCGCTGCTCTCAAATGGTCGCTCCAGAATCCGCACGTGGCAACGGCGATTCCCGGGATGACGTCCTTCGATATGCTCGCGCAAAATGCGCGCGTGAACGAGGATCTGACGCTGACCGAAGAGGAGCGGTCCGATCTTGCCTATGGGCCGGCCGAGGGAGGCCTGTATTGTCAAGGGTGCGGGAGCTGCGTGAAAGGCTGCCCGCACCGGCTTCCCATCCCGGAGCTCATGCGGGCATATATGTACACGTACGGATACCGGGACCTCGCGCTTGCGCAAAACCTCCTGTCAAAACATGCTGCTGTGGGCGCGGAATGCTCGACCTGTATCAGGTGCACTGCGACATGCGTAAAAGGATTCGATGTTGCAGGACGTATCGCGGATGTGCGCCGTGTGAAAGAGATCCCGGAGGAGTTTCTTGCGTAAGCTCCCGGCGTTTTCCGCGCTCGTCATCGCGTGGAGTGCCCTTTGCGGCTTTGCAGGTGCAGCCACGCCCCCTCCCTATGGCAACGATGCCCTCTTTCCGGAATTGCCGGGCTATACACTCGTCCACGAATCCAGGGTGTATGCATCTCAGGATTTGTGGGACTTCATCGACGGGGCCGCTGATCTCTTCGTTTCGTACGGATTTGTCGACCTGCACATCGCGTATTACCGCACAACGGACGGACGCGAGTTCCGCGTAGAAGTGTACAGACACGATTCGGCGGAGAATGCCTTCGGCATGTATTCCCAGGAACGCGCGCCGGAAAACCAATATCTCGCTATCGGCGTGCAAGGCTACGCCGAAGAGGGCATATTAAATTTTCTTGCGGGACCGTATTATGTGAAAATTTCCGCAAATAAGACCGGCGACGCGGCGGCCCGGGAATTGGAGAAAATTGCCCGGGCTCTGGCAACAAGGCTAGCTCAACCGGGAGATTGGCCGGCGGCGCTCGCCCTCCTGCCCACACAGGGCCGTGTGAAGAACTCGGAACAGTATATCACCGAGAGCTATCTTGGGTATACGTTTCTCCATGGTGCGTTTCAGGCACAATATACGCAAGGCCGAAGCTTTGAGGTGTTTGTCATTCCTGCCGGATCTCCCGGGGAGGCTGCTCACATGGCCTCGGCGCTTTGCGAAGTAAATCACGCTCCTCCAATGGAGGGGGGGGTGTGCACGTTTAAGGACGTTCACCACGGAGACATGGATATCTTGATCTCCGGCCGGTATCTGGCAGGCGTCGTGCATTGCCCGGACCGGGAAACCAGGTCACGATACATAGAAATTCTTCAAACATCTCTCAGGTAGTGTCCGGCGCCTCACCTCCCTCGTGAGTTTTCCCCGATTTCCAGCGGTTTTCCCTCAAGATTCCGCGCTATGCCAGCCTCCGGTGATTGGCATGGCGATTGTCACCCTTGTCATGTATGAGTGACCAGCCCGACAGGGAACAGCTGAGAATCGTCATCGCAGATGATGAACGCATCGTCGCGGCGGATCTGACGCGGCGTATGGCCGGCCTGGGTTATGCCGTCGTCGGGAATGTGGGGAGAGGCACCGACGCCGTCCGCGTCGCCCTCGAGCAGCTGCCCGATCTTGTGTTAATGGATATCGGTATGGACGGGGAGTTTGACGGAATCACCGCAGCCGCACAAATCCGGGCTGAGGCCGACATCCCGGTGGTTTTTGTGACGTCGTATTCCGACAAAGAGACTTTGCGGCGGGCGAAGGAAATCGGGCCCTTCGGCTACGTCCTGAAGCCGTTCGACGAGAGAGAGCTCGTCGCGACGGTGGAGATGGCGATATTTCGGCACAAAATGGACCAGAAACTTCGCCGGAGTGAACAGCTGCATCGTGCGCTCATCGAAAACACCGGCGAGGGAATCGTCTTCGCCGACCTCGATGAGCGCTTCACATTTGCCAACCCGACAGCGGAAGCGCTGCTCGGCGTGGGGCCCGGCGGACTGGAAGGGCGGTGTCTCGGTGATTTCACGTCTCTCGAGACGTTTTCTACGATCAAGTCGCAGACCGAACAACGCAGGCAGGGAATCAAGGGGAGCTACCCGATCGAGATCCTGCGTGCCGACGGACAAAAGCGGATGATCCTGATCACCGCGACGCCGCAATTTGACCGGAAAGGGGAGCTCAGCGGGACGTTCGGCATCTTCAGGGATTTCACCGAGAAATTCCAGGCCGAGGAAGAATTACGGCGTCACGCTGAGCAACTGCGCATTGCCAAGGAGGCCGCCGAAGAAGCCAGCCGTGCCAAGGCCAGTTTCCTTGCGGTCATGAGCCATGAGATCCGCACACCGATGAACGGGGTCATCGGCATGAGCAGTCTCTTGCTCGAGACAGCGCTTACTCCGGAGCAGCGGGAATTCGCCGAGACCATTCGCCGGAGCGGCGAATCACTGCTCGGCGTGCTGAACGATATTCTGGATTTCTCCAAGATCGAATCGGGGCGTATCGAACTCGAACAGCAACCCTACGTGCTCTCGGCGTGCATCGAAGAAGCGATGGAGCTTTTTGCCGCCCGGGCGGCGGAAAAAGGGGTGGAGATCATCGGCATCATCGACCCCTCGGTCCCGGCGCAGCTGACCGGCGATGTGACCCGCCTGCGACAAGTGCTCGTCAACCTGATCAGCAATGCGGTCAAGTTCACGAGTGCCGGAGAAATCCTTGTCTCCGCCTCAGCCCGTCCTGCAGGAGCGGGGGCGGTCGAGCTTGCGATCACCGTCCGGGATACGGGGATCGGCATATCGGCCGAGAACCTCGGGAGGCTCTTCCAGCCATTCACGCAGGCCGATCTTTCGATCACGCGGAAGTTCGGCGGGACCGGCCTGGGTCTGGCCATTTGCCGGCGGCTCATCGAGCTCATGGGCGGCGCCATTCATGTAGAGAGCAAGGAAGGGCATGGGTCGACATTCTCGTTATCTCTGCCCGCCGGCGTGGGGGAGGCGGCCAAGGACGCGGTCGCGGGTGATCGTGAGGTCCTCCAGGGTCGCCACGTGCTCGTGGTAGACGACAATGCAACCGAAGCCGGGATGCTCGGCGGCATTTGCGAGGAAGTGGGGATGATCCCGGTGCTGACGACCAGTGCTGCGGGGGGGCTGGAGCACCTCAACTCAGGCGAACGATGTGATCTCGTGCTTGTCGATCTCAACATGACGGGAATTGACGGTATCGGGTTCGCACGGCAGGCGCGTTCGATCCCTGCACGTGAACGGTTGCCCCACATTCTTCTCGCCGCACCTTCCGCGCTCACCTCGCGTATGGATGAGGTCAACGCGTTCTGTGCGGGGCACCTCCACAAGCCGATCAAGCGAATGCAGCTTGTCAAAATGATGTCGGCTGCCATCGGCATGCGTGTGGCGCATGCCGTCAAACAGCCCCGGGAAAAACTTCTGGACCATTCTCTTGCGGCCCGGATTCCCCTGCGCATTCTCGTCGCAGAGGACAATCCCGTCAACCAGGCGTTGGCGGTCGCGATTTTCCGGAAGATGGGCTACCGTGTTGATTGTGTGGCTGATGGACAGGAAGTGCTCGATGCGCTTGCACGCCAGCCGTACGACCTGATCTTCATGGACGTCCAGATGCCTGTGATGGATGGTCTGGAAGCAACCGGCCGGATTGTGCAATCGCACACGGGCGAATTCTCCCCCCGTATTATCGCCATGACGGCGAATGCAATGCACGGCGACAGGGAACGGTGCCTCAGTGCGGGCATGGTCGACTACATCAGCAAGCCCATTCGCATCGAGGAGCTCCGCGATATGGTCGAACGGCACGGCGCGGCTGCGCTTTCGGAGCGGTCAGTTGCGTGATTTTTGATGGAAAATCCTGTATATTGTGCGCTGAATCTCTCATTGATGGAGTGGGCATGACCGACTTTCGTGCACGAGTTTTTGGATATCACCGGAAAGCGCATGAAGGCGAAGATCTTCTTGCCGTGCTGGAGAAGATCCCCATTTTTCAGGACCTGTCGAGACGCGAGCTCTCTGCAATCGGCCACGTGCTCCACCGGCGCGAGTATCTCCCCGACGAGGCCATCATCCGGCAGGATGAACCGGGTCTCGGCATGTACATCATCCAGGCGGGGAAGGCCGTCGTGATTTCCGAGCCGGGCAATATCCAACTCTCGGAGCTCGCCGACGGGGACTTCTTCGGCGAAGTCTCGCTGCTTGATGAGACTCCCCGGTCAGCCACCGTTGTGGCACGAACGCACTGCACCATTTTCGGGTTTTTCCAGTCCGATCTTTTTTCCCTCATCGAACGCGATCCACGGTTTGGCGTGAAGATCGTCGTCAGGGTCGCCAAGATCATTGGTGACCGCCTCCGGAAGGCCAACCAGCAGGTGCAGTCGCTTTCGGCCGACCTGCACCGTGCACGCGACGTTCAAGTCCGGGCCGACCGGCCATGATTGAGCACAAGCCCCGTCCGATCTGGGAACTGGCGCCGCTCCTCATCGCGATTGTGGCGGGGATTCTCCTGCTGTTCATAGGCGGCGCCGCCCGTGTGGTCATCATTGCTCTGCTCCTCTCGTATATTCTCGATCCCGTGGTCACTTTTTTTGAATCCCGTGGCATGCCGCGCGGTCTTGCCGCCCTTCTGGTGCTTCTCGGGCTTGGCGCGGCGATCGGCGCCGCTGCAGCCTTCCTGATTCCGGTGATCGCCGAACAGGTCAACGCCCTCCAGTCGGGCACCACCAGCCAACAGGCCGCCTCCGCGCTCGGAGAAATCGAAAAATCGATGCGGGAACGCCTGGCATTCCTCGGGCTCGGTTCGCTTGATCTCGGCGCAAAACTCGAGGACTTCAAACGCTCCATCAGCGAACGGGTATTCGAATTCGTCGTCCGCGATTCCCTTGAAGTCGTCATCTCCGCCGTTACCATACCGTTCATGATGTTCTTTTTCCTCAAAGATGGCCGGGAGATGAAGAAGAAGATCGTCAGCATGGTGCCCAACCGTTACTTCGAATTCAGCCTGGATCTGCTCTTTAAGATGGACGTACAACTTGGGAATTATCTGCGCGGTCAATTCGTCGACGCACTCACGTTCGGCGTATTGTCCATCATCGCGCTCTGGATTCTGGGAGTCAATTATTTCGTATTCCTCGGTGCGTTTGCCGGGCTCGCAAACCTCATCCCGTACGTCGGCCCGATCGCAGGAATGGTGCCTGCAGCCGTTGTTGCCGTCCTCGGCAGCGGTACCCTCAGTAGCGCAGTCTCGGTTGTTATCGCCTTCGTCATCCTGAAAATGGTCGATGATTTCATCGTGCAACCGTTCGTGGTTGCATCGAGCGTGGAATTGCACCCTGTCTTCGTGCTCGTAGCGATCATGATCGGCGGAGAGCTTTTCGGCATGCTCGGGATGCTCCTCGCTGTGCCCGTGACGGGATTCTTCAAAGTTGTTCTCAAAGAAGGCGTGAGCACCTACAGAAAGTACCGGTTTTCCTGAACAGGCGCCGGATGGCGCGTGGTTCCCGCGGTCCAGCGCACTGCGATGCCTCCGACGTCGTGGTGTGACGGCCCTGGCGAGGGCCGCTCCGTGTCCCCCCCGCAATTCCCTGAAAGGGTCTTTCCGATGCTACGAGAGTTATTCCGTACGAAGAGTCTGGATCGCATACTCGCTGATGCCGCGGAACCCGGCCAGCAGTTGAAACGCGCGCTCGGCGCTTTTGATATCATCATGTTCGGCATAGGCGCGATCATCGGCGCCGGCATCTTCGCCACGATAGGCACTGCTGTTGCAGGAGATGTCATGCGGCCGGGTGCCGGCCCGGCTATCATTCTGTCGTTTATTTTTACCGCCATCGCGTGCGCATTCTGCGGGCTTTGCTATGCGGAGTTCGCCTCTCTTGTGCCCATCTCCGGATCCGCGTACACATATTCGTATGCGACGCTGGGCGAGATCGTTGCCTGGATCATCGGATGGGACCTGATCATCGAATATGCCGTGGGCAACGTGGCGGTTGCCATTGCGTGGTCGGCGTATTTTCATCAGCTGTGCGCCGGATTGGGATGGCATATCCCCGCGTGGCTTGCCGTGGACTATCGATCTGCCGCGCAGGCGGCCGACATTAGCGGCTTAACAGCAGGCAGCGTCGATCCCGCCGTCCTTCTCGCCCACGACGCATGGCTGCATCACCCCGTTGTCGCCGGGATCCCCGTCATCTTCAATTTCCTGGCGGTTTCCATCGTCGCCCTGATCACGTGGCTGCTGATCGTGGGTGTCAAAGAGTCGGCGCGGGCGAACAATGTCATGGTTGGCATCAAACTCGTCATCCTCGCCTTCTTCATTTACGCGGGCGCGAAGTTTGTCAAGCCGGAAAACTGGTCCCCATTCATGCCCAACGGGATGTCCGGAGTCTGGGTGGGTGCAAGTTTGATCTTCTTCGCGTACATAGGATTTGACGCCATTTCCACAGCGGCGGAAGAATGTAAGCGCCCTTCCCGGGACTTGCCCATCGGGATCATCGGATCGCTCCTTATCTGTACCGTCATATACATTGCCGTGGCCCTGGTCCTCACCGGCATGGTGCCATGGCAATTGCTTGGTGTCGCCGACCCGCTTGCTGCGGCATTCGCCTACGTTCATGCCGACGTGTCGGCAGGCGTTGTCGCCCTCGGCGCCGTGGTCTCGATGAGCGCTGTGCTCCTCGTCTTCCAGTACGGCCAGCCCCGCATTTTCTTCTCGATGTCGCGCGACGGATTGCTGCCGGGGTATTTCTCCCGCGTGCATCCGAAATACCGGACGCCGCATATCACCACCTTTTGGACGGGGGTGGCGGTCGCCGTGGTCTCTGCGATTGCCAATATCAATGAAATCGTGGAGCTCACGAATATTGGAACCCTCTTCGCGTTTGTGCTGGTCTGTGTGGGGGTGATTGTCTTGCGACGGAAGGAACCGGACCGGGTGAGGGCGTTCAAGACACCCTGGGTGCCGTTGATACCATTGCTGGGGATCGCGAGTTGTATCTACCTCATGGCGGGGCTCCCCTGGGTCACCTGGGTCCGCTTCGGCATCTGGCTCGTGATCGGGCTGGTGATATATTTCCTCTTCGGCTGGAAACGCAGCAAGATTGCCACGTAGCCGGCCCGTATCGGATGGGGTCCTCCGTCGCGTCCGGCGGGGGACCCTCTAGAGTAGCGCCTCGCGCAACGCTTCTTCACTCCGCGCGCCCACCAGGACATCCCTGATTTCGCCCCCTTCGATGATGACCGTCGTCGGGGTCACATGAATGCCCACCGACCGCGCGAGATTGAACTCTTCGGTGATATCCACCTTGAATACATTCTCGTATTCCCCGGAGAGCTTTTCAATGATCGGCGTCTGCGTTCGGCTTACCGCGCACGACGGTGCAAAGAAATACGCAACCACGCGTTCCCCTGATCGGATGGCTTCGCCAAACTGTCCATCCAGATGAATCAATTCCCGCCCGCGCTGTTTCCGGGCAAGCACAAAGGCGATAACCTGCGTCGCAAGAAGCACGAACGCAAGTCCGCCCAGCAGGATAAGTATCGTCTGTATCATGAAAGAGTTGCCCCCGAGTTCATCGTGTTGACTTTCGTACCGCTGATCGTCCCGTGCACGGAACGGGCTGTGGTGCGGCGAGGTTCACCGTTTGCGAAAAGCCCGCGGCTTCTTGCATGCACCATCTTCCTCCACCATGAGCGCGGAAAGGGTGGTGAAGAGCTCTTTGTGTGCGGCCGAAGGAACGCGCGGTGCCGGTGCCGAACGATACAGCGCAATTGTGGTCTTCAACGATGCCAGATACGCCTTGCATCCTGGACACTTTGCCAGGTGCCTCTTGATGTCGCGGCAGTGGGGCGATGTGAGATCCTCATCCAGGCTGTCGCAAATGTACAGATATATTTCATCGCACTTCATGGTGTGACCCTTGCATGCATCTGCACATAAGGTGCAAGCTCGTCGCGCAGAAATGCGCGCGCCCGGCGAAGCCGTGACTTGGTCGCTTCGAGTGTGAGACCCAGCGCCCGCGCCGTTTCGTCGGTTGACTGACCTTCGATGTCTCTCATCACGAATACCACCCGGTAGTCCTGCGGAAGCCTTGTGATTGCCGTGTCCAGGACATGGCGGAGTTCCTTGCCGATGACAATGTCAGCCGGAGTCTCCTCCAGTCGTGCCGGATCCCGCCGCTGTGCAGAATCGTGGATATGCCTGGAAGGGTTGTCATAGGCTTCGAGGGATTCCTCGAGGAGTTCCCCTTTCCGCTTTCTCCGCTTCATCAGGCAGTTGTTGGTCACGATTGTGTACAACCACGTGCTGAATTTCGATTTGCCGTCGAACGATCCGAGCTTCCGGAAGACATTGACAAAAGTGTCCTGCATCGTCTCCGCCGCCTTGTTGGAATCGCGGCAAATCTTGTATGAAAATCTGTACACGGTGTCTTCGTAACGGCGAACCAGCTCGGTAAACGCCGCGTTGTCTCCTCCCCGGGCGACGCGGATCAGTTCTTCGTCGGGGAGGGTGCGGGGTGAACGATTTCTCAAGTATGATGCCGTCAATGGTTGGAAGTGTCAGAGATGCCCCTGAAACCTACCAAAAGTCGGGTCGAACCGCAAGTTTGATGTTGTTCCACGCATTATGTATCTTCGCAAAGGCGGGCGCGTCATCGATCCCGGCTGAAAGTGGATACCCGTCCTGTAGCGGAACTGTGACAGTAGAGAAGATGCCGGAGCAGGCCGGCGAGGCGGGAAACGATAGGCAAAACGGTGGGAGAAAGAGGGATGAAAGAGAAGTCAGGAGCTGCAGTGCTCGGGGAGATGTTGCTCCTCATTTCCCGGAATGAACGAATAGAGAAAGCTCTGGCGCGTCTCACCCCTGCCCAGGCCTCGATGGTTGTGACCGATGCCATTGCGTCGCTTCAGCGATTCCTGGAAGGCTATGGTGGGGGGCAGCGTGCTGAAGCGCCGGCGGTTTCGCCGTCACCGGGGAAACCCATTGCCGCTGTTCCGCCGCGTGCCGGCATTGCGCCAGCAATTCCGCCGGTTCCGAAAAGGACCTTCCCCCCCATTCCCACGGCTGCCGGCATCGCACCATTGGTTCCTCCGGTGCCGGGAAAGCCCTTGGCGGTTATTCCTCCGGCTGCCGAAATCACGCCGGTGGTTCCGCCGGCGCCGACGGTGAAGCCCCTGACCGCTGGGGGGCTGCACGGATCCGCCCCTTTGCAGGCGAGGCAGCAGGTCGTGTCGATCCCTCCGGCCGGAAAAATTGCAGCCGCGACCCCCAGGCTTCCGGCAGCGGTCCCTGCGGCCGCACAACCTTCCGCTCCTCGGCCGATGCCTCATGGGGAGCCGGCGAAAAAAGGCGGACCAGAGGAGCGCGCGCCCCGGGTGCAAGGTGTCCTGCCGGTAGCGCAGGTTAACACGCCTCCCCCGGATCCTCCGCGCGTAGACTCCGGAACGGCGGCAGAGGCGCCGCCGGTACGTTCCGGGCTTGCTCCCGTCGTTGAGAAGATACGCCTTTCCGGTGGCGAAGAACCTCAACCTGATTCTGTGCCGCTGACGCAGCGGCACCGCGAATCCTTCGACTTCGAAGAGCAGCAGGCCTATCTCCACGGCGTCTCACTCATTCCGCTCCAAGATTCGCCAAGCCCGAAGCCGTTTCTGATCGGAGAGCAGGGCCTTGATCCCCGGTCAAGTATGTTTGCGGTCGACCATGCCGGGATGCGTTTTTACCTGAGCGAGCTCAGTCAGGATTCATTCAGCGTTAGCAAGAACGGATTGCTTCTCCTGAACAAAGCCGATTCCATTCGGCTGCGGGGAGGGCATGAACGCATTTTGAATCGTCTCCGGATACACACGATGCTCCTGCCTGCGGAATTCGGGACGGCGGTGCTGGGCATGGATGATCTTGAACGACGGGTGGAGTTCCGGCTGCACGCCCTTCTGGAATTCGTGCTGGATCTGGGAAAAACCACGATGTGGCGGGTGACGGCGTCGGTCATGGACGACAACGTCAAGCGGTTCCTCGGCGATGACCCGGCTCCCCAGCGGGCTTCACGCCGCGAAGCGGAACAAGGACGGCATGCGGCGCCGGGCAAACGCATTGATGTCAAATCGCTTGAACGACTGCTCACCAGGGAAAAGAAAATTGCTGAATCGATTCTTGATATCCTTGCGCCCATGGCCGAATCGCACAGGATAGAACATCTGGTGAACCTCGGGAGTGGCCGTTCGGAAGACTGGAAGCCTATCTTGACTGCGGTCTTCACATGCGCACCCGGGCAGAGCCGGCATTTCTTTCGGGCTGTCGTCGAAGTCGAAACCGTCCATAGCGTGGTCGAACCGATGCTCAGGGTGACCGGAACGACCGAGTCGTTTTCTCTGTTAATGTGACGAAGATCCGACTGCAATCCCACCTACACTCATATCTCGGAGTTGCACATGTCAGACAGACGATTGACCGGCGAAGTNNAATGAACTGCATTGGTTCGAACACTGGGAGAAGGTGCTTGACGACAGCAACAAGCCTTTTTTCAAGTGGTTTGTGGGTGGCAAGACCAATATCGTGTACAACTGTCTTGACCGCCACGCCGAAACCTCCCGGCGGAACAAACTCGCCCTGATGTGGGAGGGAGAAAAGGGGGAGTTCCGTTCATTTTCGTATTTCGCCCTGCGCCGCGAAACGTGCCGGTTCGCCAACGTCCTGCGCAGCCTGGGCGTACAGAAGGGAGACCGCGTGACGCTGTACATGGGCCGGATTCCCGAACTGGTGATCGGGATGCTCGCATGTGCCCGGATCGGCGCCATCCATTCGGTTGTGTACGGGGGATTCACCGTTGAGGCCTTGCACGAACGTCTCGAGGACAGCCATTCGAAAGTTCTGATTGTCGCCGACGGCGCGTATCAGCGCGGCAAGATCGTTCCGCTGAAATCGATCGCAGACGAGGCCCTGCAGCGTGCTGCGAGCGTCGAAAGCGTCCTTGTGGTCAAGCGAACGGGAGAACCCGTGAATATGGAGTCCGGGCGCGACATGTGGTACCATGAGCTGATGGTGTTGCCGATCGCCGGCAATGCCTGCCACATCGAGCAGATGGATGCGGAAGACCCGCTCTTTATCCTGTACACTTCGGGCACAACGGGGAAACCGAAAGCCATTCTGCACACGCACGGCGGATTCATGGTGGGCACCTACACGACCCTGAAGTATGTCTTTGACATTCACGACGAAGACCGTTACTGGTGCGCTGCGGATCCCGGATGGATTACCGGGCACAGTTACATTGTCTACGGACCTCTCCTGAACGGGGCGACGTCGTTCATGTACGAAGGGGCCCCGACGTATCCCTATCCGAACCGTTGGTGGCAGATGGTGGAGAAATACGGAATCAATATCCTCTATACCGCCCCGACTGCGATACGGGGTCTGATGCGGTATGGCGAGAACTGGCCCAACCGGCACGATCTCTCCTCGTTGCGTCTCCTGGGTTCAGTAGGTGAACCCATCAATCCCGAAGCGTGGAAGTGGTATCACAGGGTGATAGGTAAGGGACGCTGCCCCATCATGGATACGTGGTGGCAAACGGAAACGGGGATGTTCATGATCACACCGATGCCGTGCGTTGCCCTGAAGCCCGGGTCCGGCACGCGTCCGTTCCCCGGTGTGGTGATGGACATACTGAATGAGGAGGGGAAGCCTGTCGCAGCGAATGAAGAGGGCTTTCTGGTGATTAAGGAGCCGTGGCCCGCCATGATCCGCACGATCTACAAAGATCCCGAGAGATATGTGCAGCAGTACTGGACGAAGTATCCCGGTGTATACATGACGGGGGATTCGGCACGCCGGGATGAGGACGGATATTACTGGGTCATCGGGCGGGTGGATGATGTGCTGAAGGTGTCGGGCTACCGTCTTGGCACTGCGGAGATCGAAAGTGCGCTGGTCAGCCATCCGGCGGTTGCCGAAGCGGCGGCGATCGGCCTGCCCCACGACGTCAAAGGCAACGCGATACACACGTATGTCATACTGAAAACCGGCATCGAGAAGAGCGACAAACTTGTCGATGAACTGCGGGCACATGTGGCGCACGAAATGGGACCGATTGCCAAGCCCGACAGCATCGTTTTCGTGGAGTCACTGCCGAAAACGCGGAGCGGGAAGATCATGCGGCGGGTGCTGAAGGCTCGGGCCCTCGGCCAGGAACCGAAGGACCTCAGCACTCTCGAAGAATAACGGGCGGTTTTCCTTTTAGAACGAAGATTCTTACATTACTCTACTATGGTGACAAGACTTCTGATCGACATCCTGGTCATAGCGCTTCCATTCCTTTATGCCGGCCTCGTGGCGGCGTACGGCATCGCCTTTTTTGGCAAAGGCGGTGCCGTCAAACGCCTCACACGTCCTTATATCGCCCTGCTGCTTGTCCTCCATATCGTCTATCTGGGAATGCGTACGATTGCCTTCGATCATCCCCCGATCACCTCGGTGTTCGAGATCATGACGCTGCTGGCAGCTGCGATGACGATGGCCTACCTCTACATCGAATTCCGGACGAACATACGGAATACCGGATTTTTCATCCTGATCCTGTCGCTGGTGTTCCAGACCGTTTCCTCCCTCTTCATCAAGGATCTGACCGTCATTCCGGAATACCTCCACAGCAAGGTCCTCGGGTTTCATGTTTCGGCCGCGCTGCTGGGGTACACGGGCATCTCGCTCGCGGCGGTCTACGGCCTCTTGTATCTGATGCTGTATCACGAGATCAAATCCAGCAGGTTCGGCGTGATCTACAGCAGGCTTCCGGACCTGGAAACGCTGGAGTCAATGAGCCACCGGGCGGAAGTGTTCGGCTTTGTGACCCTCAGCGTGGCGATGATGATCGGTCTGTTCTGGCTCCCCCGGGTGTTCAGGGAATTCTCCTATTTTGACCCGAAGCTTGTGGGGACGTTCGCCGTCTGGGTGCTGTACGCAATCGGGCTGACGGCAAAACGTACCCTCGGATGGCAGGGACGCAAGACGATGATCCTCTCGCTTGTCGGGTTCGCCTTTGTGTTCCTCTCCATGACGGTCACCAACATCTACCTCAGTAGTTTTCACACGTTTCACTAGACGGGTCGTGCGGCCAGGATGAATCTCTTTTCAGTGGGTATCAGCCATCACACTGCTTCCGTTGATGTGCGGGAACGGATGTGGCTTTCCGCCGACGAAGCACGTACGGTGCTGCCTGCGCTCAAGGAACAGTTCTTTTCAGAATGCATGCTTGTGTCCACGTGTAACCGGACTGAATTGTACGGCGTGCTGCGCGATCCGGTGGTGAATGAAGCCCGTATCACCGGGCTGCTCCTTGACGCCAAACATGCGGAGGATATCGTTCGACCGGACCATTTCATCGCTCACCGTGCCGGTGCGGCCGTACATCAGCTTTTCAAGGTGGCTGCGGGCATCGATTCGATGGTCATCGGCGACATCCAGATCCTGAACCAGGTCAAAGAGGCGTTTCAAGCGGCGGGTGAGCAGCACACGATGGGACCGGTGATGAACCGCCTGATGCAGGCCACGCTGCACGTCGGCAAGCGCGTACGGACGGAAACATCGCTCTGCGAAGGCGCGGTCTCGGTGAGCTATGCGGCGGTGGAACTCGCGTCGAAGATCTTTGCCGACCTCTCGCGGAAGTCGGCCCTGCTCATCGGCGCAGGGGAGACGGGTGAGTTGACGATGAAGCATCTCGTGGGCAAGGGGATCGGGCACGTCAGCGTCGCGAACCGCACGCGCGCCCGGGCGGAAGCCCTCGTGGCCGACTTGGGCGGAAGCGTCGTGGACTATGAACATATCGTGGATGCGCTTCGCACGGCGGACATCGTGGTCACGTCGGTCAACAGCCCGACCTATGTCGTCGGTCCCGACGATGTACACAGCGTGATGCGGCAACGTGGGAACAACCCCTTGTTTATCATCGACATCGGGGTCCCGCGCAACGTCAATCCTGCCGCACGGAAGATTGAGAACCTCTTCCTGTACGACATCGATTCCTTGAATGCCATTGTCGACCGCAATCTGGAAAAACGGAAAAGGGAACTCCCGCATGTGACCACGATTTTGCGCGAGGAACTGGTGGAGTTCTTCCGGTGGTACCGTTCACTGGAGGTCGCGCCGGCCATTCAGGATCTGCGCGATACGTTTGAACAGATCCGCGCAGGCGAAGTGGAGAAAAATATCAACCGCTTCCGTGCGGAAGACCGCGACCTGGTGGAACTCGTGACGCGCAGGATCGTGAACAAGTTGTTGCATCATCCGCTCACGGCACTCAAAGAAGGGTCGGAGAACGGCAACGGGACGTCGGAATCGCTCACGCGGGTAAAGGTGCTTCGCGAACTTTTCGGCATAGGCACGGGAACAAAGCGCGATGAATGAGATTGTTCGCATCGGAAGCCGTGGGAGCGAACTTGCCCTCTGGCAGGCGCATTGGGTGCGGAACCGGCTGCGTGACCTGCATCCCGGCATGACCATCGCCGTGCAGATCATCAAGACCAAGGGGGACAAAGTCCTGGATGCACCCCTCTCAAAAATCGGCGACAAGGGGCTTTTCACCCGCGAAATTGAACAGGCGCTCCTGCGCGGCGAAATCGATCTTGCAGTACACAGCCTGAAGGATCTCCCCACCGAACTTCCCGAGGGTCTGGTGCTGGGCGCAGTGACGGAACGGGAGGATGTGCGCGATGTCTATCTGCCCCGGCCGGGAACCGCTGCCCGCAGGCTTGGCGATCTTCCTCCGGGCGCTTCCGTGGCAACAGGGAGCCTCCGCCGCAGGTGCCAGCTCTTGCACCACCGTCCGGACCTGAGCGTCATCGATGTGCGCGGCAACGTGAACACCCGTTATGCAAAGCTGGAGGCCTCCTCGTGGGACGGCATGGTGCTCGCGCAGGCTGGAGTCGTGCGCCTGGGCTGGTCGGAACGCATCGGTGAGTCGATCGATCCGCTGGTGATGCTGCCGGCCGTCGGCCAGGGGGCCCTGGGCATTGAAGTGCGGGCGGGTGACGAGCGGATCCTTGCGCGGCTGGCCGGTGTGCATCATTCCCCGACCGCCGCAGCCACGACCGCTGAGCGGGCGCTGCTGCACACGCTCGAGGGGGGCTGCCAGATCCCCATCGGCACGTACGCACGCACGACGACGGACCAAGGCGGCACACCGCGACTGGTGCTGGATGCCATGGTGGGATCTCTGGATGGAACAACGGTGATCCGCGATGCGATGTCCGGCGTACCGGGGGAAGCCGCCGCTTTGGGGTCTGCTCTTGCGCGGAGGCTTCTTGCGCTCGGTGCACGGCGAATCCTCGACAGCATCCGCACATCCTCGCACACCTGATATGGATCTTCACGGCGTACGGATACTCGTGACGCGGCCCGCGGAACAGTCGCGCGACATGGTACACGAAATTGGGACACGCGGCGGCGTACCGGTGACGGCGCCCATGATCCGCATCCTGCCGCCGTTGAGCTGGGTGGAGTGTGACGCCTGCATCGCCGGGCTGGGTGATTTTGCAGGCATCGTATTCAGCAGTGCAAATGCCGTCCGGCTGTTTCTCCATCGCTGCACGGCGGCGGGATCCAATGCGGCCTTGCTGCAGCGGGCGAAGATCTATGTCGTCGGCACGAAAACGGCGGCCGCCCTAGTCGCGTCCGGACTCACACCCGCGTTCGTGCCCGATGTACACAATGGCGCAGAGCTCGCCGACCACTTCCGGTCTCAGGACCTCAGCGGACTACGGTTTCTTCTTCCGCGGGGTGACCTGGGCCGCCCGGAAATCGCCGAAGGGCTCCGGATGTGCGGCGCCAGAGTCGTCGATCTGATCGTGTATCGGACGGCGGGTCCGGATGCCGCCGCGGCAACCGTCGTCCGGAAAGTTCTTGATGACCGTGCGGTCGATGTCGCCACGTTTGCGAGCCCGTCTGCGCTGGAGCATTTTGCCGCCATTGTGAACCCGCAACAACGGGAAACCGTGCGCACAACCGTGGTGCTGGGTGTCATCGGGGAAACTACGGCTGCGGCAGCCGCGCGCCTCGGTATGCCGGCGGACGTTGTGGCGCAGAAGGCGACAGGGAAGGGGCTGATCGATGCCCTGCACGAATGGAATGGTACTCTCAAACGGACACCGTAAACGAAGGGTGCAATGAACGATCTTTTTCTACGCGCATGTAAGAGGCAGCGGGTGAGCCGGACACCAGTCTGGATGATGCGGCAGGCCGGGCGATACCTTCCCGAATACCGTGCCATTCGCGCGAAAAATGATTTTCTCACGATGGTGCGCACGCCGGAAATCGCCGCGGAGGTTACCATCCAGCCGGTGGACCTTGTCGGCGTTGACGCCGCGATTCTCTTTTCCGATATCCTCGTCATTCCCGATGCGATGGGCATGAATCTCGTGATGGAGGAGGCGAAGGGGCCCCGATTTCCCATGCCGCTCCGAACCCGCGACGACATCGAAAAGCTCGTGGTCCCCGATCCGTCAAAGCAGTTGAAGTATGTCATGCAGGCGATTGAGACGACACAGCGGGGTCTCGGGAAACGGGTGCCGTTGATCGGCTTTTCGGGGGCACCCTGGACGCTGGCAGCCTATATGGTTGAAGGAGGAGGCACAAAGGATTTCCGGCACATCAAACGGATGATGCTCGATGAACCCGAGACATTGTTGGCCCTCCTGAAAAAACTCGCCGTTGCCGTCCGCGAGTATCTCGAGGCCCAGATTGCCGCAGGTGTGGATGCCGTCCAGATCTTTGACACATGGGGAGGAATACTTGCGCCGGATTACTACCGGAAATTCTCGCTCGACTTCATTGCGGACATCGTGGCGACCATGCGCCATGAAGGCGTGCCGGTCATCGTCTTCTCAAAAGGCGCTCACCACGCGCTGGCGGACCTGGCGGCAATCGGCGCAGAGGTGATCGGTGTGGATTGGACTGTCGACCTGCACGACGTGCGTCAGTTGGTCGGCGAGAAGGTGGCGCTTCAGGGCAATTTTGATCCGTCCTTCCTCTACGCCTCGCCGCCGCGGATCAAGGACGAGGTGCGATCCATCCTGCGCAAATTCGGCATGGGGAACGGGCATATCTTCAATCTCGGCCACGGAATATTGCCTGATGTGCCGGTGGATCATGCACGGGCCCTCGTGCAGGCGGTCAAGGAAGAAAGCGCGATGTATCATGCCTGACACGGTCGCAGGAAATGACGGGGGTTCCCGGACGGGTGTGGTGCTGTTCCAGCTGGGGGGGCCCGATTCCCTGGAGGCGGTAGAGCCTTTCCTGTACAATCTCTTCTGCGATCCTGACATCATTGATTTGCCTCTCGCGTTTCTCTTTCGCAAGCCGTTGGCCCGTTTCATCGCCCGCTCCCGCGCGCCGAAAGTGCAGGAGTACTACAGCTATATGGGAGGGAAATCCCCGATTCTCCCGCTCACGCGGCGTCAGGCATCATCTCTCGCGCTGGCGCTCCAACCGCTGGGGAATCCCCGGGTGGTGATTGCCATGAGATACTGGCACCCCATGACGGATGCCGCCGTGCGGGAACTTCAGCAAAACGGGGTGAAGCGCGTTGTCCTCCTCCCGCTGTTCCCGCAATACTCCCGCAGCACGACGGGATCGAGCGTGCATGAATGGGAACGCGCTGCGTCTCGCCAGGGCTACGCACCGCGCGTCCATCTCATCGAAGAATATTGTGAGCATCCGTCATATGTCCGTGCCATTGTACGGAATATCCGGATAGCCCTGCAACGGGTTCCCCCGCCCGAACGCCAGAGGGTCCATCTCGTCTTCAGCGCACACGGAACGCCGTTGAGCCTTGTCCGCGCCGGCGATCCGTACCAAGCGCAAGTGATCCGGACCTGCAACGCCGTTGTGCAAGCGGGGGATTTTGGCCTGCCACACTACCTCTGCTACCAAAGCAAGGTCGGCCCCCAGAAATGGCTCGAGCCGTCGCTCGTCCAGACGGTGGCGCGGCTGGCGGCGGAGCAGGTGACGCACATGATTGTGGTTCCTCTTGCGTTCGTCACTGATCACAGCGAAACGCTGTGGGAAATCAACCACGAGGTCCGGATGGCGGCACTGCATGGCGGCATCACCTATTTCGACATGAGTCCGGCGTTGAATGCAAGTCCGCTGTTCATTGAGGCACTTGCGGATCTGACCGGTCAGGCACTACGGAATATGACATGAAGCAATTGATCGTGGTGGGGGCGGGGATATCCGGTCTGTCCGTTGCGTTCTGGGCGGAACGGGCTGGATGGAACGTGACGGTTCTCGAATCCGCAGAGGTGCCTGGAGGAACCATGCGCACCGTACGCGAAGACGGCTGGTTGGTCGAGAACGGCCCGAATAGTGCTCTCGAGACGACACCGGTCCTGTGGGAAATGTTCCGTCTGCTCGATATTGGCAAGGATCATTGCTATGCGGACGACTCTTCGAACAAGCGCTATGTGCTGCGCGATGGAGCCTTGCATCCGATTCCTTTGTCTCCCGGCGCATTTCTGTCGACGTCGCTCTGGTCGCCTGCGGGAAAGCTCCGCCTGCTCAAGGAACCGTTTATCGGCCGTGCGGAGAAAGAAGAGACCATTGCGGAATTTGTGGAGCGGCGGCTTGGCCGCGAGATGCTCGACTACGGTATCAATCCGTTTGTTGCCGGCGTGTACGCGGGAAATCCGGAGCAGTTGAGTGTGCGGTCGGCCTTTCCGAAGCTCTACGCGCTGGAAGAGAAATACGGTGGCCTGATCAAAGGAATGATAGCGGGCGCCCGCGAGCGCCGCAAACGGGCGGAGGTGGCAAAGGACCGCGCACGCATGTTCTCGTTTGTCCAGGGAATGCAGCATTTTCCGGAGGCGATCGCCGGCCGGCTCGCTGGGCACATCCGATTCTCAGTGCCCGTCGTGAAAATTGACGTCGCCGGCGCCACGCCGCCGGAGAGGAGCCGCTTTCGCGTCGTCGGGGCAGATGGGGCAGTCTTTGATGCCGATGCGGTGGTACTGAGTGTGCCTGCATATGCCGCCGCCGGTCTTGTGCGGCCGCTCTCTCCGGACCTGGCATCCCTGCTGTTGGGAGTATATTACCCGCCGGTGGCGGAAGTGTTTCTCGGGTTCCGGCGATCCCAGTGCGCTCGTCCCCTTGACGGCTTCGGGTACCTGATTCCCGCGCGCGAAAAGCGCCGGATCCTCGGGACCATCTGGTCATCGGCAATTTTCCCCGCCAGGGCCCCGGCGGATCATTTTGCCCTGACAACATTCGTGGGTGGCTCACGCCAGCCCGAATTGATGCAACTGGATGACGGGTCGCTCCGGCAGCTTGTGCTGGAGGAAGTGCATGACATCATGGGTGTCACCGGCGCGCCGGTGTTTTCCAAAATATGCCGGTGGGAAAAGGCGATTCCCCAGTACAACCTTGGCTATCAGACCGTTCTTGACGCCATCGGGCGACTTGAAATGCAAGTCCCTGGGCTCTACCTCTGCAGCAACTACCGCGGCGGCATAGCGGTCGGGGATTGTGTCATGAATGGCAAGATCACTGCAGAACGCATCGCAGGGGTGTCTCCCCGGGCCTGAATCTATCCGGGGCAGGATGGATGAAACATGATCACATCAACGAGGTGCTTATGGGCGGTACAGTAGGTCAGTTTCCGATCAGCCGTTTGCGCCGCACACGGATGAACGAGGCGCTGCGCAGCATGGTGCGCGAGACGGAGCTTTCGCCGAAGGACTTCATCTATCCGCTCTTCGCCGTGCCTGGTGCCAACATCAACAAAGAAATATCTTCCATGCCCGGAGTATTTCAGAAGTCCATTGACCGGATCGTGGAGGAATGTCAAGAGGTCCATGGGTTGGGCATCCCGGCGGTCATCTTTTTCGGCATCCCGGAACACAAGGATGAGGTCGGCTCCGAGGCATACGATGACAACGGCATTGTTCAGCAGGCTCTCCGCGCGGTGAAGAAAGAGGTGCCCGGCCTCTTCCTCATCACGGACGTCTGCCTCTGCGAGTACACCTCCCACGGCCACTGCGGNNGCAGGCTCTCCGCGCGGTGAAGAAAGCTGTCCCGGAGTTGTACCTGATTACTGACGTCTGTCTGTGCGAGTATACTTCGCATGGCCATTGCGGCATTGTGCGGGGGAAGGAGATTGTTAACGATGACTCCGTGGAGTTGTTGACGCGCGAGGCGTTGAGCCACGCCCGGGCAGGTGCCGACATGGTTGCGCCTTCGGACATGTTTGACGGCCGCATTGGNNTTTTACGGGCCGTTCCGCGAGGCCGCCGAGAGTACGCCGAAATTCGGCGACCGCCGTTCGCACCAGATGGACCCTGCGAACAGTGATGAGGCATTGCGTGAAGTGGCCCAGGACATCGAAGAAGGTGCGGATATCGTCATGGTGAAGCCGGCACTTGCCTACCTGGATGTGATCTACCGGGTGAAAGAGCGTTTCGGGATGCCCACCGCCGCGTACAACGTCAGCGGCGAATATGCGCTCCTCAAAGCCGCAGCGCAGCTGGGGTGGGTGGACGGGGAGCGGGTCATGATGGAGATGCTCACGAGCATCAAACGCGCCGGCGCGGATATGATCTTGACGTATTTTGCCAAAGATGCAACCCGTCTCTTGCACACACAGCGTTAAAGGACAGCCTCCACCATGTTTCTTACACCGAAATCAGACGCGCTGTTCGAAAAAGCGCAACGACTCATTCCGGGCGGCGTCAACTCTCCGGTGCGCGCATTTCGTTCCGTCGGCCGGACCCCCGTTTTCATATCGCGGGCATCGGGTTCGCGGCTCTGGGACGCCGACGGCAATTCGTATATCGATTATGTCGGCTCCTGGGGGCCTATGATCCTCGGGCATGCATATCCGCGGGTGATCGAGGCGATCCGCAAGGCGGCTCTGGATGGCACGAGTTACGGCGCACCCACCGCTCTCGAAGTGCGCATGGCGGAACTGATCGCCACATTGGTGCCATCAATGGAAATGGTCCGGATGGTGAATTCGGGTACGGAAGCCACCATGAGCGCTGTCCGCCTGGCGCGGGCGTTTACGGGAAGAGAGAAGCTCCTGAAGTTCGAAGGATGCTACCACGGTCACGGGGATGCTTTCCTGATCAAGGCAGGCTCAGGCGCCATGACAATGAGCATTCCAGACAGTCCCGGTGTTCCCGCCGGGACCGCGGCAGGAACGCTTACGGCGGAATTCAACAACGTGGAGTCCGTGCGGAGCCTGTTCGCTTCCTACCGCGACAAGATCGCCGCAGTTATTGTGGAGCCGGTGGTGGGAAACATGGGCTGTGTTCCCCCTGACACGGGATTCCTCCAGGAACTCCGCGATCTGTGCACGGCCAACGGGGCGGTCCTCATATTCGATGAAGTGATGACCGGCTTCCGCGTTGCCCGCGGAGGGGCACAGGAACTTTTTGGAATTCAGCCCGACCTGACCACGCTTGGCAAGATTATCGGCGGGGGCCTTCCTGTCGGCGCCTACGGGGGCAGGCGGGATATCATGCAGCTTGTTGCGCCTGCCGGACCGATGTACCAGGCCGGCACGCTCTCGGGCAACCCACTGGCCATGGCGGCGGGATGTGAAACCCTTTCGATCCTGATGGAAGAGACCGGTATCTATGCCCGGTTGGAGGAGAAATCCGCTCGCCTTGCCTCGGGCATTCAGCGCGCCATCGACAGTTTGTGGCTCCCCCTGCGCCAGAACCGGGTCGGGTCGATGTTCACGCTCTTCTTCTGCCGTCATGCCGTGCGCGACTATAAGTCAGCACTCACCGCCGATCGCGAGAAGTTCGGTGCGTTTTTCCGTGAAATGCTGGCGCGCGGGGTGTATCTTGCGCCGTCGCAATTCGAAGCGGCGTTCATCTCACTCGCGCACAGCGATGAGGATATTGACGCCACGATTGAGGCGGCCCGTGAATCGCTGAAAGCTGTCATGTAACGCGAAAAGCCGGACTGCGTACAGGTCCGGGCATGCCTTCACACCGCACGCATTTCTGCACGCCGTAGGGATCAGGGGACCATGCGTCCGGCGCCCCTGCGGTGCGCTTAGGTGCGCCGGTAGCCGGGGACGATTGTCAGTGCCGGCGCGAAAGTACGATTTCCTGCACTTCCTTCCGACGCACCCCATCCAGAAGATCCCGCAGGACCGGATACTCCGCCGGCGCGAGATCGCGTCCTTCCAGTTGAACGGTCATCTGGAGGTGCACGGCATCCCGCTCGGTGTTGATCTCCCATTTCCCCATACCACATGAGGTCGCAAGAGAATCTGTCGACGGCGGCCCGTCGTTTTGCCAGCCCAGGGGTGCCCACAGGGTCATCCGGAGCCCGGTCTCGGAGGGATATTTGAATCGAACCGGATGTGTCCGCTGCGGCGACCGGAAATAATCCGCGAGGGGGGAAGCTTGGAATGCCCACGGGCGGACGACGAGCAGGGAATCGCGCCGGACAGCGAAGGCGGGGGCGACAAACCGGTAGGAGACCGTCAACGTGTCTTGCGGGGGGCGAAGGGATGGCAGCATGTAACCGAGCAGTGTGGCACCCGGGCATTTATGGGCGAGCGATGTTTCCAACCAATGACGCACATCCGTTGAATCGGCAACCCGAAGATCGTTGCGCAATTCAAGCGAACAAGCTCCCGTGAGCGTTGTGGATCCTGAGACGAGCGCGGAGCCGTCTGCATTCAGTTCGGCATTCCAGTCGAGGATCGTCCGGTTGATCCCGGTGCCGAGCTGCGGCGTGACAGTGCGATATCCCCTGCCTCCAGGTCCGCTCACCACGACAGGAACCCCCTGATCATACCAGGGGAGTGTGCCGAAGACGCCGGCTTTGTCTGTTGCGTCGAGCCAGATGCCCCCGGGTCCGGCGTCGGGGGCATATCCGATCAGGTGATTGAATTGGAGGGGAGAGGGGAGCGTGGTATCGGGTCNNATCACCATATCCTTGCAATCGCCGTATCGTTTGGCAAAAACCTCATCCGCTTCATGCGGTTCATATCCTCCCACGCCGACTTCGACCGCGATATACCGAACCTGATCTCGCACCCAGGAGAAAATGCGTTCGAGCTTCTCCTTGTCGGTACGTGCGTCACGTGCGAGGCTCTCCGCCATGGCGCGCACTGCGGCTCTCACGTGGGTCCGTGATCCGACAACCTCGGCATACCAGTGGGCGATGTCGTCCCAATTTTTGAAGCCCACGGGTGCGAGTGCGATACGTGTGGCGACTTCCTGGTCGGGCGGCATGCCGAACTCAGTGCGCAGGGGAGGGACATCCCGCGCCTCCCACAGGTGGCGCGACTTGAAGCCGGCCGGTGCGGGTGATATCGACGGTTCGATCGGCGTACCGTAGGAGCGATAGACGACGTTCCACTCTCCAGGCTTGACGAGCGCAAAGCGCGAGACCGCCACCGGCACTTCATCCTGGAATGTCCATGAGTGCCAGAATGTCTTACCGGTGATGATGATGCGGTACCGGTATTCGATGACCGCCCCATCTTCCACCGCGGGCATGGTGAAGATCTTCGCCCGCTGATCGGAAAAGAATACAAAATTGGGGTAGAGGCTGACGTCATAGATATCCGCCTCGCGGAGGGGAATGACACGCCCGTCAGGGGTCATCGTGCGCGCCTGGATGTTCTCAAGGTGCGTCGAGGGGCTGTAAGGGATCATCACGTTGGCGTAGCGCTGGCCGCGGGGGTTGAGGATCCGGACGATCCGGTGGCGATCGAACACGCTGAGCC
This sequence comes from Ignavibacteriota bacterium, assembly GCA_003154155.1. Classification (GTDB taxonomy): domain Bacteria; phylum Bacteroidota; class Ignavibacteria; order UBA10030; family UBA6906; genus Fen-1255. The sequence goes on from PMCM01000161.1 coordinate 30,570, forward strand.
CGATCTCCCCGCCGCTGGTGATCTCCATGGTCCCCTCGTCAAGGATGACGACGGCCCCGGCATCCGTTCCCTGCGGGGGAGGAATCTCCCGCAGGATTGCCTGCAGCTCCGCATCATCAACCCATGCAGATCCGCTGCTGCACGCGTTCATGACCAATGCACACATCGGCGGCAGGACGAACAGCAGCAAGCGTCGGATCATGTGTCCTCCACGGTTGGCGCAAACGATGAAAAAAGGCTTGCATATCTCAGCGTGCAGTGTTACCCTTTGAAAAAACGTGCCACCATGTCAACTCCTCCTCTTGTCCGCTTCGGCGTTTCGATTGAATCCGATCTCCTCCAGAAATTTGACCGGTTCCTGGAACATGGAGGCTACGGCACACGATCCGAAGCGTTCCGCGACCTGATCCGCGCGCGCCTGGTGGAAGAGCGGGTGCAAGATCCCGATGCCGAAGCAATCGGTGTGCTCACGCTGGTCTATAATCACCATCAGCGTGAACTGGAAGAAAAGCTCACCGACGTCCAGCATCATGCACACCATCACATCATCACAACGACCCACGTCCATCTGGATCACGACAATTGCATGGAAGTGATCCTGCTACGCGGCAAAGTGGCAACGGTGCGGGCGCTGGCGACAGCGCTGTCGAGCTTCAAAGGAGTGAAACACAGCAACATCGCCCTGACGTCGGTCAGGGATATATGACTGCGGCGGCTGACCGGAACCGCTGCGGCCGTTTCCCTGTACAGGAAAACGGCCGCGGCGATGCACCTCAGCCCCCTCGGGTTACTTCACGCAACGGCTCACGAGATCTTCACGGTCCACAATGGCGTCTTCACCCAGCCAGATCGACCAGAGGACACGCGCGAACTGGGAGTTGGTGATGGCGGGTTTCTCCACTCCCTGGACCTGTGCCTGTACAACGCCGCCCGGCAACCAACGAAGAACGAAGACATCGCCCTCCTTCACATCGGATCCGAAATAGCCCAGAAACTGATCGACGAATGGCGTGATGGCGGCATACTCGTCTTTTCCTGCGTTATCCTGGAAACCGTCATGGTACGCCGTGCGGATCTTATCCACGCCGACTTCGCGGACGAATTGCATCGTGATCTGCTTCGCTTTGCCATCCGTCAGGATTCCCGCAAAAACGTCCTTCGCACTTCCCGCGGGCGGGTCCTGCATATAGTGGGCGATCGCATAGACCTTAATGATCAGCTTCTTCCTGACCGCCGTTCCCGTCAGCGCGAGGGAATAGGACTTCCCCTCCTGTGTGATCGTGACGGTTGCGGGAAACACCTTGCCTGTTGAATTTTCTTTGACCGTTTCCTGCGCGAACATCGCGGTCGTACAGGAAAGCACAGCAATGGCTGTCAGTGCGGAGGGGCGGAGCTTCATCGGTGGTGTCCTCGTGATGTGGAAATGGTCAAAAGTACACAGATCCACCGGGAGAAGCAATGCCGGCGGCCCCCACCCGGCGGGCGTGGGAGCGTGCGCGGGTTTTGCAATTCTCTGTATCGTTTGCTACACTACAAGTCATACTTCTCCCGTACACTCCAGAGGACTTCATGAGCTCTTCAACACCAGCTGACCACGAATATGCCCTCGCACGTGAACGTTACGCACACTGGGGCGTTGATACTGAGACGGCACTCGCCGCACTTCGCGGATTCTCGCTATCCCTCCATTGCTGGCAGGGAGATGACGTGCGCGGATTTGAATNNCTCATCCCCGGGCATCACCGGTTGAATCTCCACGCCATGTACGGGGACTTTGGCGGAAAGAAGATCGACCGCGACAACATCGAGCCCGAGCATTTCCGCGGGTGGATGGACTGGGGCCGTGATCGCGATATCGCCCTGGACTTCAACGCCACCTGTTTTGCGCATCCGAAGGCCGACAGCGGGTACACGCTCAGCAGTCTCGACCCGGCCACGCGGGATTTCTGGATCGAACATGTGCGGCGGTCACGTGAAATCAGTGCCGTGATGGGGAAAATGCAGGGTGTGCCGTGCGTGCACAATATCTGGATTCCCGACGGCGCAAAAGACATCACGGTACGCCGTTATGCCCACCGCGAAACCCTGCGCAACGCACTGGATGCCGTCTTTGCGCGCCGTTACGAACCGGATGAAATGAAGGATGCGGTGGAAAGCAAACTCTTCGGCATCGGCAGCGAATCGTTTGTCGTNNGGCTCGCACGAGTTCTATCTCGGGTACGCCCTCACCCGTAACGTCATGCTCTGTCTGGATATGGGTCACTTCCATCCCACCGAAAGCGTGGCCGACAAGATTTCTGCGCTCCTCCAGTTCACCGATGAGCTGCTGCTGCATGTCAGCCGGGGCGTACGGTGGGACAGTGATCACATCGTGATCGTCAACGACGAAGTGAACGCCCTCGCCGAAGAGATCATTCGTGCGGATGCCCTCCAGCGATTCCATGTGGCACTTGATTTCTTTGACGGCAGCGTGAACCGCATCGGGGCATGGGTGCTTGGCGCCCGGGCGACCCTGAAAGCGTTCCTGCATGCACTCCTCGAACCGCAAGCGCTCCTGGTGCAAAAAGAAGCGGAGGGCGATTTCATCGGCCGGCTGGCAATTCTCGAAGAAATGAAGGCCATGCCCTTCGGGGCGGTCTGGGAAATGCATTGTGAGCGGGCGGGTGTGTTGAACGGAGATGCATGGATGAAAGCTGTTCAGGACTACGAACATCGAGTGCTGAATGCACGTGGCTAACGCACACTCCCTGCCGCACGCACCATCGACACGCTGGTTGGCCTGGGCCCGGGAGCTTCAGGCAATGGCCCAGACGGGCCTGACGTATGCCACGGTCCACTATGACACCGAGCGGTATTCGCGCCTCATGGAGATCGCGGCCGAGATCCTCGGGGCCCACACCGGCGAGCCGCCGGAAGGGATTTTCGCGTCCTTCTCACGGGAACCCGGATATGCAACCCCGAAAATCGATGTCCGCGGCGCAGTAATCCGGGATGGCAAAATTCTGCTCGTGCAAGAACGGTCCGACGGCAAATGGTGCATGCCCGGCGGATGGGCCGACATTGATGAACTGCCGTCTGCCATGGTCGTGCGGGAGGTGCGGGAGGAAAGCGGCTTCACGGTTGTCCCGCGCAAGGTGGTCGGGGTGTTTGATGCCAACCGCAACGGCGTTCCCCGCAATTTCTTTCACGCCTACAAGGTGGTGTTCCTCTGCGAGCTTATCGGCGGCGCGTCTGCGCCAAGCGACGAAACGTCCGCAGTGGAGTTCTGTGATTTCGACAGTCTGCCTGATCTGTCCGAACAACGGACGCACGCGAGGCATGTGCTGGAGGTGCGTGCACACCTCGCCGATCCCCTGCGGCCGGCGGCCTTCGATTGAAAGGTGAACCGGATGATTGCTGGTCTGATGGTGATGTTGCTGCTGACCGGGTGGCACACGTTCGCGGATTTTCTCGGCGAAGTCCGGCAACGTCCCGCGCATGAACGGGCCGCAGTGGTGAGGTCGTATCTCCTCGGCCGCGGCACACCGATCATCGAACAGGACTCGTTGCTCACTTTCGTCTGGTTCGGGAGGGCGGATTCTGCCATGGTGAACGGCGATCTCCAGGATGGCTGGCGTTCACCGGCCCGTATGACAAAGATCCCCTGCGGCAACGAAGCACGGGCCCCAGCGCTCTTCTACAGGACATATGTCGTGCCTCCTGACGCACGAATTGAATACAAGTTCGTGATCGACGGGGTCTATACCCTGGATTCCACGAATCACCGGGCGACGCTTCCCGGTGATTTCGTGAATTCGGAGGCGGGCATGCCTGCCTTCCGCGCATCGATGATCCCCGCATACCGTCCGTCCGTCGCTCACGGGCACGTCGATACGCTGGCGTTTCCGATCGCGGGCACTCCCATCCGGCCTCGTCGGATCCTGGTCTACGTTCCTCCAGGATACAACCACCTGGCAGAACTGCCGTCGGTCTATGTGCATGACGGGGAATCCGTCCTCCAGTACGGTTACATGGCAAACAGCATCGACAATCTCATCGCCGATGGTGCCCTGCCGCCAATCATCGCGGTGTTTGTTCCACCGGTGGAGCGGGAAGAAGAATATGCGGGCCGGAAGCTTCCCGAATTCATTGACGCGATCTGCGACCAACTGGTGCCGCTGATCGACACAACGTACCGGACGGCGTGCGAACCGGGGAAACGGGGAGTGATGGGAATCTCCAGCGGCGGTCACGTGGCACTGATGGCGGCAATCCTCCGCCCGGAAACGTTTGCATGCGCTGCAGGACAATCATCCCAGATTACGCCCGCATTGCGCGTTGCGCTTTCGCTCCGCCAGCACTGCACGCCGTTGCCGTCGACGACCAGATTCTGGTTGGATTGGGGAACGTATGATATCGTGGACCGGGACTACAATCTTCCTTCGCAAAACAGGGAATTGCGTGATGAGTTGACCCGTCAGGGGATACCGCATCGCGGAGGGGAGGTCCATGAAGGACACAACTGGGCGAACTGGCGGGACCGTATGCCCGATATCCTCCGCTATTTCTTCTTGCGGTGATACCGGCAGACCGCGCGAGGCGTTCTACACGTCACTTATTCGATGGAGGCTATGCATGCGACATTTCCTGTTGTGCACCGTTCTCGTCCTTACGGTGAGCGGTACCATACGTGCAGACGAGCCATTTGCCCGCTACTTCTCCGATGCAACCATGCGGGTCGATTACTATCACACCGGAACCAAAGGGGAAGAGCGGTTCAGCCTGGACCGGATCTACAAGGAGGGCGCATGGCCAGGGTCGCACACGCAGCTGCTCGACACGCTGAACCTCGGCGAATTTCTCGCGCGCGTCTACGACCGGTCCACGAACGTCCTGCTGTACTCCCGGGGATTCTCGTCCATGTTCCAGGAGTGGCAGACAACAGACGAAGCCGCAGCGGGGGCGTACAGGACGTTTGAAGAGACCATCCGCATGCCGTATCCCAAACGCGCAGTGCAGTTGACGATTGCGCGCCGGGATAAACGCATGGTGTTCCACGATCTCTTTTCGATGACCATCAACCCCGATGATCCGACGGTGGTGATCAAGGAGAAGCCCGCAACGCCGTTCCCCGTCGTGCCGTTGATGGTCAACGGTCCGTCGTCGGAAAAAGTGGATATCCTAATTCTCGGCGATGGCTACGCGAAAGAGGATTTGCCGAAATTCAGAAAGGATGCGGAGCATTTTAACAACGTCATGTTCTCCACAAAACCGTTTTCACTTCATAAGAAAGACTTCAACGTCTGGACCATCGAGGTGCAATCCGACGAATCGGGGATCGATGTGCCGGACAAGAATGTCTGGAAGCGCAATGCGCTGGGCGCGCAGTACAATACCTTCGGTTCCGCACGCTACGTCCTGATTGCCGACAACCGGAACCTGCGGAACATCGCCGATGCGGCGCCCTACGATTTCCTGTGCATTCTTGTGAATGACACGCGCTACGGCGGGGGCGGGATCTTCAACCTGTATGCGACAACCTATACCAAAGAACAGAACAAAGACCAGCAATGGCAAATGGACTACGTGTACGTCCATGAATTCGGGCATTCGTTTGCGGGTCTGGGCGATGAGTACTACGGATCCTCGACCGCGTACAATGACTTCTACCCGGCCGGCATTGAACCGTGGGAGCCGAATATCACCGCACTGACGGACGTGAAGAACGTGAAATGGAAGGGCTACCTGACCGAAGGGATCGCACTGCCCACAGTGTGGAACAAAACGACGTACGACAGCCTGGAGGCCGAGCGCGGGAAACTCGACCGTCTTGCGGCTGACTACTATACGAAGCGGGAACCGTTACAAAGGGCTTCGCTGGAGATTCTGCATGATCAGCGCTTTGCCGGGCACGTAGGTGCATTCGAAGGAGCGGGATATGCAGCGAAGGGTCTCTACCGGCCGTCGATCGATTGCCGCATGTTCTCTCTGAGCACGGTGGACTTTGATCCGGTGTGCAGTGCTGCCATCGAGAGGATGATGGGGATGTACACGCGGTAGGCACGGATGCAGGGCGTCGGGACCGGCCGGGTGATCTTCCCGGCAATCAGCCTCGACGCCCCCGCGTTGCCCTTTACGCCGCAGAAGCGGCAGGCGGCTTCGGCTTGCGGGCGAGCATCCACCAGAGGACGAGCACCACAACGCCGATCATGCCGATATACAGCAGAAACTTCACATCGATCTTGGAACGTGCGAGTTCGCTCACCAGCTTGTCGAGGGCGGCGTATTCCTCTTTGCCCAGCATGCCTTCGCGTGTCAGCGCATCGCGCCATTCCCGGTCAATCCGGGCCTTCCACACCTCCTCCACAAACACGGTAGGATCCTCACCGCTGTTCTTCAGCGTCTGGACATAGGTCCTGATGCTCGCTGAAAACCCGGGTGCGTCGGAGAAGGGGCTCAGGATGATGCGCCGTGATGAGAACTCCCGTTCGATGGCCGACCAGAACGTCTTGCGCAGGCGGGTATTCCATTCGCCAAGCAGTGAATCCACCTGCATCGTTTGCGTCATGCCGGGCAGGGGAGACCCGTGCGGCGTGCGGCTTCCGTGTTGCTCGGCGAGGGGTTCCGCCGAGACTGGCGGCGGCACGGTGGCGGCAAACGCGCGCATCTTGTCGCTCAGCCCTCTCCATCGCCCCGCGAATTGCTGGTAATGATCGATGAGTGTGGCGAAATCCTTCCCCTGCAGCTCCGTGGCTTCGAGGAAGCGCACGTTGTCCGATGCAATATCGTACACCCGTGCCACGAGATTGCTCCCGGCCAGCCGTGCGGTGAGTGCATCGCGCTGCACATCGGAGACCTTCGCGAGGTCTTTTCCGTAGGGCATGAAAATGGAATCCACAAGAGCGAAGACCAGTTTATCCTGGCTTTGCAGCATGTTCTGGAGCCGCCGGACGCTTTCGCGCAACGCGGAAACGTTGGCTTTGTTCTGCTGCAATTCCAGGAAGAGCCGGTCACGCTGCGATGACAGGGTGTCGAGCCTGTATGCCAGAGTCTGGAGCGTCCCTTCCATCTCGGCGATCTGACTCCCCTGGATTTGGATTGTCCGCACGCGCTCCTGCGTATGCTCAAACATGTCCCGCAGGTTTTTCACCCTGCTGTTAAAGGTCTCCGGATACAAGGCCTTGTCCAGAAACACGATGTGCTTCTGAAAATCGAGCTCGAACCCGTCGAGTTCGTTCTTCAGGGAATCGAGCTGTACCGTGCTGGTTGCGGCATCAATCCGTGTCTTGAGAACGGCGGCGCGATCCTCAAATTCCCGCTTGACGGCGAAGTCCGATTCCTGGGCGCGAATGGGAATCAGGAAGCCGCAGACGAAGATAAGGGCAAGTGGCAGCAGATGGAGGCGGCTCATCATTTCTTCCCTTCGACGATGTCCGAGGAGGTCAGGAGACGGGGTGCGGACCCTGGGTCAATGAGTTCCACATACGGCGGCCTGAGGTTGAAGGCGGGGTCGCCGAGGCCGGTAGTGCTGACCTCGAGGGCAGCATAACGGGTCAACGCACCGTCACGGGGTGTGAAGACGTACACGTGTTTGAATTTCGGGCCGGTGACAAAATAGTACCCCTCGACGTTTCTCATAAGCCGCAGGCTCGTCCCCCGCAATGCCGTGGAATCTCCGAATTCAGCGGCGGCGAGGGGTGCCACGGAAAAGGAGAGTGCATAACGGCCTTCCTGCACGGCATTAGAGGGGCTTACCGTGACAACGCTTTCCACGGGCCAGCCGAAGTTTACGTTCTGCAGGACGAGCGGGGAACAGGCGGCCAGCCCGAAAGCCATCACGGCGGCCTGAAGGTGCAACAAACGCGTCGGGACCACTGGTGTCGTCTCCTGGGTGATGGGGGATATCAGGGAAGTGACAAATGATACAAAGATTCACTCGCTCTTGCAAGGGTGTGTTGCTTTATTGAACTCTTTCGTGTATCTTTCATCACACTCCTGCCTCACGAAGTACCGCATGCACACACCGGCACAGTATGGGAAAAACCTCGAAGACCGAAGAAAAGAAGTCAGTCCTTATTGTCGAGGATAGCATTGACTTCTCCAATCTCCTCAAATTTATCGTCGAAGACGACGGATTTGAGGGGGTCCAATTTCCACTCACCGGTGATGATATCGTCACCATGGTGAAAGAGTTGAAGCCGGGCGTCATCCTTATGGACCTCGCGCTGCGCCGGAAGGGGGGGCTCGAGTTCATCAACGATCTGAAGGCGGACCCGCTGACCAAGAATGTGCCGATCGTCGTCATCAGCGGGAGAGACCTCGGTCAGCGCGAAGTGCTGGACCTGCAGATGAGAGGGGTGCGTTATCTTCGTAAGGGCCGCGTGGAAATGCATGAAATCCGCCGCGAGATCCGGAACGCCGTCACCGGCAAGAGCACGGTCGAGCCCTCGGAAAAAACGAAACGCGCTGCAGAAGGGGCGGGGGAATGAGAGTCATCTGTCCGGCGTTGCTCAGCGGAAAGTATCTTCCGACAAAATACGCCCATCGCAATGTCAAGGGGGGGCAGAATATATCTCCCGTGGTCGGGTGGACGGATGTGCCGGAGGGAACACAGTCGTTCGTGCTTACGGTCATTGACCGCCACCCGGTGGCCAAAAACTGGGTTCACTGGTACGTGATCAATATCCCGTCGTCGATCCGCGAAATCCCGGAGCGGGCCTCCGGCGTCTATCACGGGATGCCGGACGGATGCATGGAGCTCCGGAATTCCTACGGCGACAACGGATATGGCGGGCCGTTTCCTCCCCGCGGGACCGGACCCCACAGTTATGAATTCACGGTATATGCCTTGAACGTCCCGTCGTTGTCGCTCGGCCCCTTTGCCACTGCGCACGAATGCTCGGCCGCGATGCACGGACATATACTCGGCAGCGCGAGCGCCACCGGCACGTTTGAACAGTAGTCCCCCCCCCGCTACGACATCCCCGGTTTGTAGATCACTCCACGATTTTTGTGACCGTTGATTTTCACGGTGATCGGTTTATCGAAACGCAGGTGCCGCGTAAACTGGAATTCCTCCTCTGCGTTCTGCGCCCGCAGCCAATCCCAGTCGATGAACGATGATGGCACCGAAGAATTCACGGTGAAATATCCTACCCGGAACGACGTGATGTTCTGGAAGAAGTGGGATCCCTGCGATGGTGTAACGAACATATCCTTGAATCCCGACTCGACGATCACGCACGCACCGGCAATCTGATCCCATGATACCGGAATGCCGAGCCAGGGATCCATGCTCCCCCAGCGGCCGACTCCGACGATCAGGTACGGCCGGCGCTCCGCGGTCAGTTTAGTATTGATCTGGCTGATCTCGGCAGCCACGTCGCGGCTCTTCGCCCGGTCGAACGTGTGAATATCCACCACCACGACATCGTAGATGTCCTTGAAGACGCCGTTGCCGAGCACCTGCTGGCTCTGGCAGAGAAGATGGGCCGGATCGGCGGAATCCACATCAAGCTCTTCCATTTCAAGGCTGAGCACGAGGGGGCGGATCTGGAGAAGGGCAAATTCACGCGGGTGTCCCGGCTGCACTTTCAGGTTGACGGCCCATTCGATTTCCACCTGGGTTCCCATCCCCCACGTCCCCAATTCGAGGATCAATTCCAGGATTTCGGGAAGGGGGAACACCTTGTGTTTAAGGATCGGGGCAAACGTGACGACGCGTCTGCCCGGACGGGAAATGCCGTCATAGACCGTATCGTTTTCCGCTGAATACGTGGAGCCCACCGCGAAGAGCGTCTGGTCTTCCTCTGCTTTGCTGAGATCGTATTTCTTGATGAATATATCGGGTTGTGCGGGGATCGGGTTGTTGAGTCCCTCGGGGAGGTCGAGGGCGATGAATTCCTGTTGAGCATTGCGGATGGTTTCAATAGTGGAGAAGAACTGCATGAGATGACGCGGGTATTTCGGGCAGAAGCGCACGGAATTGCCGCCGTCGACAACAATCTTGCCGAGGCCGAGCGCGACCTGCACAATGCCGTCCGTGGCATTCTGGGGGGGGACGGGGTAGAAATTGTACGACTTTGCCACCCCTGCAAAATCGGGATAGAACCGGTTGTTGCGGGTCGCCCCGACCATGCGTTGGATGACGACCCCCATTTTCTCCTCTTCCAGCCGGTAGGCTGTCGCCTTCATGTAGTCCTTCGAGCGCTTGGCGAACGTCGACGCATACACCAGTTTGATGCTCTCCATCAGCTCCAGAAGGCGGATGTGATGGTCCGGATTGTTGTTGGGGATCATATACGTCGCATAGACGCCCGCAAAAGGCTGATACTGCGAATCTTCCAGCACGCTGGAGGAACGGACGGCCAGCGGTTCACGCACGATGTCCAGGAAGTCCGACAGCTTCTTGAGCGCATCCTGCGGAAAATGCAGTGCATCGCGGAACCGAGCATAGAGTTCCTCGTCGTTCCGCGCGTTCAGGGCAAAGACCTCCAGATTGTTGTCGGCAAGAAACCGGTCGAACACGTCGGTGGCCACGACGACGGCGGAGGGGACGGTGATCTCCACCTCCGGAAAATGATTCCGTACCGCATACCGGCTGATGAGGGTGTTGATGAATCCGAGGCCGCGCGCTTTGCCGCCCAGGGAGCCGCCGCCGATACGGGCAAACCCGTTCTGCGTATTGAACGTTTCGCGGTTGAATTCGGTGATCACGCCCCGCTGGCGCGTTTCCTGGTACGAGCGGAGTGCGCGTATCAATTCCTGCCGCAGGTCGCTGACGGTGGCAAAATCGCTTACCTTGTGGGGACGGAGTTTGTGTGCGAGGCCGAATTCCGTCCGGGCTTTCAGCCAGTTGGAGAAATGGTTCCGCGAGGCATGAAAGATGATGGATTCATCCGGCACCACGTGCAGCTGCTCTTCCAGCGATTTAAGATCTGTCGCGCGGCCGACTTCGGTGCCATAGGTTGTCTTGAAGACAAAGTCGCCGAAGCCGAAATTGTCCAGCATGAACTTCCGGAGATTGTGCAACAGACGGGGTGACCCCTTCTGGAGGAAGCTTGCGCCGATTTCCCTGGCTTTGGGCTCGTAGTCGGGATTACTCGACTGCAACAGGATCGAGATGTCGGCGTGGCGCTCCCGGACGGCCTGGGCGAAGGTGAATCCCGCATCGGGATCCTTCACGCCGTTCCGCTTGAAATTGATGTCGGAGATGATGCCCAGAATGTGGTTCCCGAACCGTTCGAAATAGTCCCAGGCCTGTTCGTAGTTTGTGCAGAGGAGGATTTTCGGACGCGCACGCATGCGGAGGAATCGGTGGGTGATATTGACCCCCTCGGAGATCAGCCGCTGGGACTGGTTGAGGATCTCCGTGTAGATGAGCGGCAAATACATGGAATAGAACTGCACGCTATCTTCGACGAGGATGATAGACTGCACGCCGGCGACCCGGGTGTCATTGTCAACGTTCAGCTTGTCTTCGAGTTGTTTGATGATGCCGATCAACAGGCGGTAGTCGCCCTGCCAGAGGAAAATGTTTTCAAAGACGGAGGTGTCGTAGTTGGTGGCAAGCTCTTTCCGTTCCTTGTTGTCGTATGCCAGAAGCGAGATCGGCGTCGCAATGCCGGCGTCACGGATCATGCGCGCGAATTTGATCACGTGCATGTCTTCGATGTGGAGAGTCGTGATGACGAGGTCGAACCCCTCACCCGAAGTCATGAGCTCCAGGGCCTCGGCGCCGCTGGTGACGTGCGTGATCTCGGGAGGGTGGCTCAGATTGAGCACCTGGAACTCCTGGCGGATCAGTTCGTACAACCTCCCGTCTTCCTCAAACAGGTACTGGTCGTACAGGCTGGAGACGAGCAGGATGTCGCGGACCTTGTGGCGCATGAGCTTCTGAAAGCTCTGAATGCGCGTGTCAAAGAGTTCGTCGACGTGGAGGCGTTCGTGTGTTTGCATGCGTCCGGACGTGTGAGGGGGATGGAGACGACTCAAAATACAAGAAAACCGGTCATCGCGCAAGTTGCCACCGGTTGCATTTCTCGCGCGTGGTGGGTATTTTCTATCGAAACGTCTTTCCCACAGGCTATTCCATGCATGCTGCACGAGGCTCCATCTGGTCCGTTGCTGTCCCGTTGCCCCCCGCCGGGGCCGCTCCGGTCATGTCGCTTGATGGCGGCTATCCCACGGCATCCCGGCAGCCCCTCGCGGCAGCCCAGGCTCTCCTATGGCGGCATCCGCCTGTCCGCCGGTCGAACCGGACGGGGCCGTCCCGGACGGAACCGGCGGCACCATTGATTCTGCATGTTTCGTTTGCACCCATTCGTTCACTACATATCACCGGAGGAGTGTTGTATGGCAAATATTAATACGATCAAAGGCGTTATCGGCATTCTGACAGGTGGTGGTGATGTCCCTGGACTCAATCCGGCGATCCGGGCCGTGACGATCCGCGCGTTGCGCGAAGGCTACCGCGTCATCGGTCTGCGACGGGGCTGGGCGGGACTGATTGACATCATCCGCGACAAAGAGCATGACAACAGCGGCAACTTCCAGGTGCTGACCGAAGAAGTCGTGAACCGCGCCGGACGAACCGGTGGAACGTTCCTTCACACGTCGCGCACCCGCCCGAGCCACGTGAAGAAAGCGAGCGTGCCCATCCACCTGCAGGAGAAATACGCTGCGGACGTGAACGATCTGACGGAAGAGGTGAAAGCAAATCTGGCATGGCTGGGCATCGACACACTGATTCCCATCGGCGGTGATGACACGCTGAGCTACGGCGTACGGCTGTACCAGGAAGGGCTCAAAGTGGTGGCAATCCCCAAAACGATGGACAACGACGTGCCGGGCACCGACTACTGCATCGGTTTCAGCACGTGCGTGACCCGCACGATCATGATGACCAACAGCCTGCGAACCTCCGCGGGGTCGCATGAACGGTTCCTGGTGCTGGAAGTGTTCGGACGCTACGCCGGGTACACCGCCATGCTTCCGACCATGGCCGGCGCCGCGAACAGATGCGTGATTCCGGAGCACCGCTTCAGCATCGAGCAGCTGACGGAACTGATGAGCTATGACCGCAATCGCAATCCGAGCCGGTACTCCGTTGTGCTGGTCTCGGAGGGAGCGATGTTCGAGGGCGGAGATATGGTCTTCGAGCAGGAATCGACCGACGCCTATGGCCACAAGAAACTGGGCGGCATCGGTGACCTTGTGTCGGAAAAGTTGAAGGAACTCTCGCCGAAATTCAACAACGGCAAGGAGGTGCACACCATCAATCAGAAGCTCGGGTATCTGGTGCGCGGCGGAGATCCGGATGCCATCGATTCGATCGTGCCGATGGCGTACGGGAACCTGGCGCTCGACCTCATCCTCTCGAAGGTGCACGGGCGGCTGGTTGTCCTGAAGAACGGGCGCTATGACAATATGCCGATCGACGTGGTGACGAGCTCGAAGAAGGTGGTCAACGTCAAGGAGCACTACAACACCGAGCGTCTCCGGCCGCATTACGGGAGCTTCGAAATGAAACCGCTGTTCCTGATGACCGGCGAATAATTCGCCGCGGCTTGGGAGCATCAAGGGCAGGAGGCGCCTCCGGGCGCCTTCTGCACCGGGACCCGCGTGCATCGATCCCGGCGACGGCCACCTCTTCCGAAAAAGCAGCCAACCGCCGGTTTGTCACACACTCCCTGCGAGAGTCACTTTCACTTATCACGAGAGAACCATGATGCGTGTTCGAACGTTCTGCCTCTTCCTTGTCTGTTGCGCGCCGCTGCTCCACGTGGCGGCAGAAGAGACGCGTGCCGTCACCCGCCAGGAATACCTGGCCTATATGCGGGCTGCTGCGGAAGATGGGTGGAAAGCCGTCACTCCCGAGCGGGAGCGCTACCGGAAGTCCATCGACGTCAACTATGTGTTCGGATACAATCCGCCCGGGAATGAAGTCTACCTTGCGGCGCTGGATGCCAATCTCTATGAGATCACGAAAGAGGAGACGTATCTTGACCGGACGAAGGAGCTCTTGCTGTATTACGGGAAGCATCGCGATGCGTATCCCCCCGATTACGCCAAGAGCCGCCCGGAATTCGGGGGCGTTCTTCCGGCACTTCCCAATATCTTCACGTTCCAGAAGTATTGCCACGCCTATGCGATCCTGAAAAAATTCCGCTCACTGTCCGCGGCAGAGCGTCACACCATCGACGACAACATCGCCGGCAGTGCGGATTTCTTTTGCACGTACCAGGAATGGGGCGCCATGAATCGCGCGATGCTCCGGGCGGAAGGCCTCCTGTATGCGGCGAAGGTCGTGCCGGATCATCCCCACCACGCGCAATGGGTGACTATCGGCGAGGCCATTGCCGGCGACAACGCGAATGACTGGGAGATCGAAGATGCGACGGGGTACAACGCAATCTGGCTCTATTCCATGCTCGGCCTGATCAGCGACGTGCGGGCCGATGAAACGCTGTATCGGCGCCCGATCATGCAGTACTATTTTGAGTATTATCTGCAGCTCGTCACACCCGCCGGCGTCCTGCCGGATGTGGGTGATGCGAACTGGGCGGGCGGCTGGGACCGGATGATACCCTATTTCGAGAAGGGGGCGGCCGTAAATCACGATCCGCGGCTCCGTTGGGCGGCCGCGCGCAGCTTCCGGAAGTTCTGTGATCCTCTGCCGGCGAACCGCAGCGTGTTCGGCGCGCTCGTGTTCTCCGACGCCTACCGCTGGGCGGACTTTTCTCTCCCGGCAACAGAGCCGACAACGGGCAGCCAACAGGTGATGGATGATCTCGTCGGAAAGAAATTCGTCTTCCGGAATGGCTGGTCAGGCAACAGCACCTACATGCTCCTGAACTACCGTGATGAGGGGGACGGGGGGTGGCTGTATCGCGAAAACCTCCGGAACAGCATCCCGGTGGAAGAAGAGAAGATGACCCACGGCCATGCCGATGAGAACAGCATCGTGCTGTTGATGCGCAACAACAGCATTCTCCTGCATGACGGCGGGTACCGGGACTTTATGCCGAGCGGGCCCTACGGTGCGTACCGTGCGGACTACTTCCACAACAGGATGATCGTGCGGAATGAGAAGATCGCCCTCGGCCAGCATCCCGGCCAATATCGCTATGCGTCGCCGAACCGCGATTCTGTCGCCGGCCAGAACGTTCTCGACTTCTTCCGGAGTTCGGGCGCGTACAGGCCGGTGCGCACGCAAAAGGTGGATTTCATGGCGCGCGACGATTTTGCATATTCGCGCTCGCGCCTGATTGATGCCGACTGGGGGTACGAGGCGGAACGGGCCGTCGTGCATGTGAAACACCTCGATTGCTTCGTGGTGTTCGATGCCGTCCGGTATACACGCCCGGGCTATCTCACGATGGCCACGTTCTGGCATACACGGCAGGTACTGGCACGCGGGGCCGGGTGGTATGACACGGCGTACGATTCACTGCAGGCCACCGACGTGCGCGGCAATGAACGTCTGCTCATCGTCTTCCCCGACCGGGCGCAGAAGGAGGACGGGGTTGCGGGCGAACAACGCTACTACCAGCCGGAACAGGCGATCTATCAATTGATCGGCCGGCACGGCTACCTGAATGACATGGAGACATTTGTCACGGTCCTCATCCCGCATGACAAGAGCGTCGATCCGCGGACGCTCCTGGACCGCATCAAAGCGCTTCCGGTGGAAGAACTCAGACGCACGCTGGGGATCACCATCGCGGCCGGAGATACTTCATACATGATCGGCATGAAAATGGACATGCAGGCNNGTGCAATTCGGCGATTTCCAGACCGATGCGCTCACCCTGTTTGCCGTCGCGGATCCGCACACCGTGCGGTACGGCATGGTCGCAGGATCGAAGATCCTCTACAAAGGACGTCTTCTGCACGAGCAGGGACCAGTGGATTGCGACCTCGCGTTTGATGGGAGCAAGCCGCAATCCGGCGTGATCAAACTGCGCTATTGGCAAGGAGAAACGGAACGATGAGCACGACTTCCCGCGAACGACTACATGCCACGCTGCGGCATCAGCCGGCAGACCGTGTATGTGTGGATTTCGGGGCCACGGCCGTCACCGGCATAGCCGCCAGCATCGTTTCACGGCTGCGCGCCCGCCTGCTGGGCGAACCCGGCTACCGGGTAAAGGTCATCGAACCGTATCAGATGCTGGGTGAGATCGACGACCAGCTCCGGGATGCCCTTGGCATCGATGTCATGGGCGTCTATGCCCGGACAAACATGTTCGGCTTCGAGAATACCGCATGGAAACCGTTCCAGCTTTTTGACGGCACGAAGGTGCTCGTGCCCGGCGATTTCAATGTCCGTACCGAAGCCAACGGCGACCTGCTGATATTCCCGGAAGGCGACACGCAGGTTCCCCCCTGTGCCAGAATGCCGGAGGGCGGGTACTTCTTCGACGCGATGCCCCGCCAGGAGCCGGTGATCGACGAAGAACTCGATCCGCGCAACAACCTGGAGGAGTTTTCGATTCTCTCCGACGCCGATCTGCGGCATCTGCGTGCCGGGGCGGAGAAGGCGGTGGCTGCGCACAAAGGGAGCATTATGGGAATCCCCGGCACCGGGTTCGGCGATATCGCCCTTGTGCCTGCACTCTGGCGGAAACAGACGAAAGGCATCCGCGAAATCGAGGAATGGTATGTCTCAACCAGCGCCCGGCGGGAGTATGTGTATGCGGTCTTCGAAGGCCAATGCGAGATCGCGCTGCAAAACCTCGACCTCCTGGTGAAAACCGTGGGGGATCTGGTGCAGGTCGGCTTCGTTACCGGAACGGATTTTGGCGCACAACACGGCCTGTTCATCTCCCGCAAGGCGTACCGCGACCTCTACTTGCCGTTTCACAAAATTATCAACGACGCCATTCATACCCGCACGCCTTGGAAGACGTTCATCCATTCCTGCGGATGTGTGTCCGATCTGATCCCCGATTTTATCGAGGCGGGGTTCGATATTCTGAATCCGGTCCAAACCTCCACGCGAGGCATGGAGCCTGAACGGCTCAAGCGTGAATACGGAAAGGATTTGGTGTTCTGGGGTGGCGGGGTGGACACGCAGAATACACTCCCATTCGGCACACCGGAGGACGTCTATCGCGAGGTGCGCACGCGCATTGATGTGCTGAATGCGGGCGGGGGGTTCGTCTTCAATAGCATTCATAATATTCAGGCAAATGTCCCTCTCGAGAATGTCGAAGCGATGTTCAAAGCCTTGAAAGACTCCGGGGAATGACGGTAACACCTGCCGCCATCGTGTGCGATCTGGACGGGACTCTCCTCGATACGCTCGAGGATCTTGCCGACTCCGTGAACATCGTGCTTGCCGAGCATGGCTTGCCTGTGCATCCCGTGCAGGCATACCAGTACTTCGTGGGCGATGGGGCCTCAGTGCTCATCACGCGGGTGCTGCCGGAAGGGTCGCGCAACACCGGACTTCATGCTGCGTGTCTGCAACGCTTTCGCGAGGTGTATGCGACCCGGTGGAATCTCAAGACAAAGCCATACACGGGGATTCCGGAGATGCTTGCCGACGTCTCCCGGCGCACGATCAGACTTGCCGTTTTGTCAAACAAACCGCACGATGCGACGCTGCAATGTGTCGCCGCGCTGCTGCCGTCCATCACGTTCGACATCGTGCAGGGACAGGTGGAAGGTGTTCCACGCAAGCCCGATCCGCAGGGAGCCCTGGCCGTTGCGCATGCTTTGCACGCGGCCCCGGAGCGCTGTTGGTACCTCGGCGACACTGCGACAGACATGGAAACAGCGACCCGCGCGGGGATGTTTCCTGTGGGAGTGCTCTGGGGTTTCCGGACCCGCGAAGAATTGGAGCAGCACGGTGCGCGGGTGCTCCTGGCATCGCCTGACCAGTTGCCGGGCTTGCTCGACGGCGGAGGCGCTGGATGACCTTCGTTCCTGTTGTCTATGAACATGCCGCCGCGTTGATCGGGCGCAGGCCGTTTGAGGTCTCACGCGATGCAGGCTTGCTGGCCGCGGCACATGTAGCAGCATTTGCGCGGTATCATCATTCGCCCGTCGTTGCCGGCATTGATGTCTACAATGTAGAGGCGGAGGCGTATGGCGCGACCTTGTGCGACACCGGGGGATCTTCCATCCCGTCGATCGAAGCACCGTTGTGCCGTACTGTGGACGACATTTTTGGTTTGAAGAGCATCAATCCCCTCAGCGACGGACGGTTTCCGCTCGTCCTTGCGGCAGCGGCGACGATCCGCGCCACGTGTCCCGCGGCGACGATCGCCATTCCCGTCAGCGGCCCGTTCTCCGTCGTTCAGGGCCTGATGGGGATGGAAGAGCTGCTGTATGCGACGATGGCCGACCCGGACCATGCCCGCGAGGCACTGATGGTGGTTGCCAGGCATCTGGTACACGTGATCGACGTGATCGCGTCACAGGGCTTCGACGTGATCCTGTTCGAGTCGTCGGCGAGTCCTCCGCTCCTCTCGCCGGCGCTCTTCCGACGGGTGGAGGCACCGGCGCTCGCACTGATCGGGCAGGAGTTCCGCCGGAACAAGGGGGAGGGGCTTCCCATGATTCTGGGGGGCGATACACTACCGGTGCTGGAGGATATTCTCCGTTCCGGCGCGGGCGGCGTCATTTGCCCGGCGGAAGTTGACCGTGCGGCATTTATGCAAGTGATGGAGCGGTATCCGGAGGTGGAGGTCCGCGTCAATATGCGACCGGGCGTATTTGCGGCATCGTTCGACGATGCGGAACGGGAAGCGGCACAGGCGATGGATGTTGCCCGCGGGCACCCGAATACGTGCATCGGTTCGGGAGTGCTGCCGTACGATGCACAACCTGAAATCGTTCTCCACATTTCCACGTTCATCGAGGAGCGCTTGCGATGAAACGCTATGGCATGGTCATCGGCCTGAATCCGGAACACATCGACGAATACAAGCGTCTGCATGCCGCAGTGTGGCCCGGGGTATTGCAGAAGATCGCTGAGTGCAATATCAGAAATTATTCGATTTTTCTCCGGGACAATACGTTGTTCTCCTATCTTGAGTATCTGGGAAATGATTTCACCGCTGATATGGCGAAGATGGCTGCTGATCCTGTCACCCAGGAATGGTGGCGAGCCACCGACCCCTGCCAGCACCCCGTGGCATCCGCCCGGGAAGGAGAATGGTGGTCCCCGCTTGAAGAAGTGTTTCATGTCGATTGAGAATAGACGACCGCCTGCATGACGATTGGTGCCGATAACTTTCGAGGCTGGCTATGATGGATACTGAACAGATCCTTGCGCGCGAATTAAACTTAAAGACTTACCAGGTGGCTAATGCACTGCAGCTGCAGAAGGAGGGGGGGACCGTTCCGTTCATTGCTCGGTACAGGAAAGAACGGACGGGAGAAATGGACGAAGTACAGCTGCGTGCGTTGTTCGACCGGCATGCATACCTGCAGGAGCTTGCACAGCGCAAGAAAGCCGTCCTGGAGTCCATTGAGAAACAGGGGAAACTCACCGACGAGTTGCGCGAACGGATCGGGTCGTGCGTCCAGAAAACGGAACTGGAAGATCTGTATCTGCCATACAAGCCAAAGAAGCGGACGCGGGCGACGGTTGCCAGGGAGAAGGGCCTGGAACCGCTTGCGGAACTGATCCGCACGGCCAACATGCCCGGCGCCCCGGAGTGCGACCTTGCCGGTGAAGCTGCAAAGTACATTTCCGCAGAAAAAGGAGTGGCGACCGTGGAGGAGGCGCTTGCCGGAGCGTCTGACATTCTGGCAGAAGCCGTGGCGGACAAAGCCGAGCACCGTGCGCACCTGCGGGAGCACCTGATGCAACATGCCTTCATCGGGTCTTCGATCAAACCGGATTTCCCGGAGGGATCGACAAAATTCGAAATGTACCGCTCATTCAAGGTCCGGGTGAAGGAAATCCACCCGCACAACATGCTTGCGCTTCTTCGGGGCGAAAAAGAAGGGATACTCTCGATTGAGCTGACATTCGATGAAGGACCGGTGTACGCCTATCTCGAGAATGCGGAAATTACATCCCGCGGAACCCCGGTCGGCGGCTTGCTGCAAACTATGGTGCACGATGCCTTTGACCGTCTCATCCGGCCGTCGCTCGCCGGCGAAATCCGTGCGGTGAAGAAAGAAGAGGCAGATGCGGAGTCCATCCGCACGTTTGAGTCGAATCTCCGGGAGCTCCTTCTCTCGGCGCCAGCCGGGATGAAGCCGACCCTCGGCATCGATCCCGGGCTGCGCACAGGATGCAAAATGGTCGCCCTGGATGAGACGGGAAAGCTGGTGGAATACCAGACGATATTCCCGCATCAGTCTGCTGCCCAACGGCAGGGTGCAGAACAATCCCTGAAAGAGATGGTGACGAAGCACCGACCTGAGCTGATCGCGGTGGGGAACGGCACGGCGGGACGCGAAACCGAACAGTTTGTGCGCGAATCGCTGGCGACGCTGGATCAACAACCGGTCTTCGTCATGGTGAACGAAGCGGGCGCATCGGTGTATTCTGCCAGTCCCGCCGCCCGGGAGGAATTTCCGGATCTGGACGTCACCGTCCGCGGTGCCGTCAGTATCGGTCGTCGATTGCAGGACCCCCTCGCGGAACTTGTGAAGATCGATCCGAAATCCATAGGGGTGGGGCAGTACCAGCACGATGTAGATCAGAAGCTGCTGCGGAAGCGGCTGGAGGAAACCGTCCAGAGCTGTGTCAATTATGTGGGTGTCAACGTGAACACGGCGTCCCGTGAGCTGCTGAAATATGTCGCAGGGGTCAACGCGGCAATCGCCAAGAACCTGGTGGCGTTCCGCGACGAACACGGGCCCTTCCGGAACCGGGAGGATCTGAAGTCCGTGCCGAAATTCGGGCCGAAGACCTTCGAACAGGCCGCCGGATTCCTCCGCATCCGCGGCGGGGAGAATCCGCTCGATAATTCTGCGGTGCATCCTGAGAGCTACGATGTGGCCCGGAGGATCCTGCATGATCTTGGCGCGCCGGTTGACCAGCTGGGAACGGAACCGGAGCGGTTGCGGCACGTTGATACGTCAAAGTATGCTTCTGCCACCGTCGGCGAACCGACCATCAGAGACATCCTCGCCGAACTCCAGAAGCCCGGACGCGATCCCCGGGCGGAATTCAAATACGCGAGCTTCAAGGAGGGGGTGAAGGAAATCAAGGACCTGCACCCCGGGATGGAACTCGAAGGAGTTGTCACGAATGTCACGAACTTCGGCGCATTCGTCGACATCGGAGTGCATCAGGACGGCCTGGTGCATGTGTCGCAGCTTGCGGACCAGTTCATTGAGGACCCGAAGAAGGCTGTGAAGGTCGGCCAGGTTGTCAGGGTACGTGTGCTGGAAGTGAACGAAGGTTTGAAACGCATCAGCCTCACGATGAAGAGTCCGGGCGCACGGCATAAACATCCCGGCCGCACGACACGCAAGAAAGGGAAAGCGCAGGTGAAGGAGCAGGAAAGACCCGGAAAATTCACCATCGAGGATCTCAAAGCCAAATTCAGAAACAGATGACGTCCGGTCTCCGTTTCCCGAACATTCCGTCCCGCACTCAAGAAGGATAAAGCCTGTGAATGCAATCCTGACTTCGCTCGGTCTCTGCGGCATTGTTCCCGTCGTCGCAATCGATGACGCAGAGAATGCCGTGCCCCTCGCTCGCGCGCTCCTGGAGGGGGGAATCCCCTGTATCGAGATCACCTTCCGTACCGCGGCGGCCCAGGACGCCATGCGGAAGATTTCGGAAAGCGTCCCCGATATGCTCATGGGTGCCGGGACCGTCCTGACCGTCGAACAGGCCGCTGCGGCGGTGGCATGTGGTGCCCGCTATCTCGTCTCGCCGGGACTCAACAGACACGTCGTGGAGTACTGCCTTGGGCAGCATATTCCGATCACGCCGGGTGTTGCTACGCCGAGCGAAGTGGAAGTGGCCATCGAACTGGGCCTTGACGTCGTGAAATTCTTCCCCGCGGAGGCCATGGGCGGGCTGGGCTATCTGAACGCCATCGGTGCCCCTTACAAAGCGATGAAGTTCATCCCCACGGGCGGCATCGACGAGTCATTGCTGCTGTCATACCTCAGGTCCCCTCGCGTTCATGCGTGCGGCGGCAGCTGGATGGTGAAGCCGGAACTCATCGCCGCGGGAAAGTTCTCCGAGATCACGCAGCTGTCCGCGAAAGCCGTGGGGATCATGCTCGGACTCCATCTGGCCCACGTGGGGATCAACAGCGGCAGCGGCGAAGAAGCGGCGCGCCTCGCCGCATTGATCGGCGGCATCCTGAAAGCGCCTTCCCGGGAGACGTCGGCCGCCTGGTTCTCCGGCTCCCAGATCGAATTCCGCAAAGCCGCATCACCAGGGATGCACGGGCACCTCGCGATTGGCACGCATTTCCTCGATCGGGCGATTTCGTATTGCGAGCGCATCGGGGTGAGGATTCTGCCCGAAACGCTGCTGGAGAAAAACGGAAAACCACATGCGGTCTACCTTGATGTGGACTTGGCCGGATTTGCCGTTCACCTTATCCAGGCATAGTCCCCGTTGTGGTACACCGCTGAACGCAGGAAAGGTGCAGACGACCGATGAAGACCGCTCAGATGTGGCTCCTGGGCATGGCGCTCCTTTCAGTACAGGTAAACGCACAGGATCTTGGAACGCGGGTGCAACATGCCCTCGCCGTGGCGCGGGACCATGCGGAGCTGACCGCACGCATGCTTGGCGACAGCACGACCTTGCCGCGGAGCTCCACGCCGACCGGGCGCTGGGTAACCGTTCCGCCGTCAGATTGGACGAGCGGTTTTTTCCCGGGTCTGCTCTGGAATCTGTATTCCTGGTTTACGACCCCAGCCCTGCAGCACGACGCAAAACGTTTTACCGACCGGCTGACGAGCCAGCAGAACAATACCAGAACACACGATGTCGGCTTCATGATGTTCTGCAGCTTTGGGAACGCTCAACGGTTGTCGCCAAGTGAGACCTACCAGCAGATCCTCCTCCAATCGGCACGCTCTCTTGCGTCCCGGTTTGACCCGCGGGTGGGGAGCATCAAGTCCTGGGACGGGACGCCCCGCTGGGGGTACCCGGTGATCGTCGACAATCTGATGAATCTCGAGCTGCTCTTCTGGGCCTCCCGGAACGGCGGTCCGGCCGCCTACCGCGATGTGGCAACGCGACATGCTCTCGCGACCCTCGCCAACCACGTCCGTCCCGATGGAAGCACCTTCCATGTTGTGGACTACGATACGGTCACGGGCGACGTCGTGGCGAGGCAGACCGCACAGGGATTCTCCGACGGTTCCGTCTGGGCCAGGGGTCAGGCCTGGGCCGTCTACGGATTCACCATGGTCTATCGTGAAACGCATGATGAACGGTTCCTCAAGACCGCGCAGCGGACGGCGGACTATTTCGTCAATCATCTCCCGGCCGACGGAGTTCCGTACTGGGATTTCGAAGCGCCGGATATTCCGGATGCGCCGCGGGATGCTTCTGCCGGCGCCATTGCCGCCTCTGCGCTCCTGGAATTGTGCACCATGGGCACCGACACGGTCCGGCAACACCGGTACCGCGTGGAGGCGGAGCTCATCCTTGGGAGTCTGACATCGGCGGCGTATCTCTCCCAGGGCCCGCCTGCGGCCCGGGGGATACTCAACCATGCAACCGGGAATCACCCGCACGGCCTCGAGATCGATGTGTCGTTGATCTATGGGGATTACTATTTTGTGGAGGCGCTCCTGCGGTACAATCGGTTGATGTCCATGGCGCCGCCGCGCGCAGGCTCGCGCTGACCTCTCTGCACGCTGCACACACGAAAATCACTACCCGCGCCGGGGCTCGGGCCGTACAATAACGGCACGGGTCTGCTCACGGGCTCATCACGAATCCTGGAGACAACGATGGGACTTACCTTCAAGACCGCGGACACCACNNATGTATGCCGGCGGCGGGGAATACAATGTCGCGTATGCGCTCTCCCGCTACGGCATGCGCACCGGTTGGATCTCCCGCCTGGTGGACAACCCTCTCGGCCAGTTCATCAAGAACCACGCCCGTACGAGCGGCATGGATGTCAGCGAAGTGGTCTGGGTTCCATACGACGGCGTGGGCCGGGCCGACCGCATCGGCTTGAATTTCACCGAGGTCGGCATCGGCGTGCGCGCGAGCGTGACCATGTACGACCGCGGACATACCGCCGTGGCCCATATGAAGAACGGCGATGTGGACTGGACCCGCATATTCGGTGCGCGGGGCGTCCGGTGGTTTCATACCGGAGGGATTTTCACGGCGTTGAGCGACACGTGTGCCGACGTGGCCCTGGAATCGATGCGTGCGGCTCATGCGGCAGGGACAATTGTCAGCTACGATCTGAATTTCCGCAGCAAGCTCTGGTCGAGCAAGAAGGCCATTGAGGTCACCAAGAAACTTGTCCCCTATATCGACGTGCTGATCGGCAACGAGGAGGACTTTCAGAAAGTGCTCGGGTTCGATGTGGAAGGCACGGACGAGCATTTGAAGAAACTCCCCATCGAGGGATATAAGAATATGGTGCAGAAGGTGGTTGCCACGTATCCGAATATCCGGGCGGTCGGCACGACGCTCCGCGAGGTGGTCAGCGGCCTCGTCAACAACTGGTCCGCCATCATGTATTACGACGGACAGTTCCATCACTCGCGCCGGTACGAGAACCTGGAAATAGAAGACCGGGTGGGAGGAGGAGACGGTTTCTGCAGCGGGTTCGTGTACGGCCTGCTCCACGGCATGCCTCCGCAGGAATGCGTGGAAATGGGTGCCGCCCATGGTGCGCTACTGCAGAGCACACGGGGCGACACCAGCATGGTCACCATGGAAGAAATCAGGCACGTGATGGGCGGAGGCAGTGCACGCATCAAGAGGTAGCCCGGGTTTTATTGCTTCTCTTTGCCATTCTGGCTATCATAATAATTCACCGATGGACTTATCTTGCCGGAGTCTCACCCGTGGAAGAACGCCCTGAGTTTCAGGATATGAACGAGCTGATGGTACGGCGTCGCGAAGAGCTGGAAGAGCTCAAACGGCGTGGCATCAATCCGTATCCCTATTTCTTTCATCGGACCGATTTCTCGGCGGACGTTATCGCCGGATTTGCGGACGATCAGCCGCAGCGTACCGTGTCCGTTGCCGGCCGGATCCTGTCGCTCCGGCGGATGGGCAAGGCTTCCTTCTGCCACATCGAGGACTCCAAGGGCAGAATCCAGATCTACCTCAAACGTGACGACCTCGGCGAGAAATATGAGGCGTTTAAGCTGATGGACCTTGGCGATATCATCGGCGTCACCGGGTACATCTTCCGCACGAAGACCGGTGAAGTTTCCGTCCACGGACAGGATCTCGAGCTGTTGACGAAGTCGCTCCGGCCGATTCCGACCCCCAAGGAGAAGATCGACGAGCAGGGCAACAAGATTGTGTTCGATCCCTTTTCCGACAAGGAACTCCGGTACCGGCAACGCTACGTCGACCTGATCGTCAATCCCGGGGTCCGCAATGTCTTCGTCAAGCGGGCGCGGATCATTTCCGCAGTCAGAGCGTTTCTCGACGGCAAGGGGTTTCTAGAAGTGGAAACGCCGATCTTGCAACCCCAATACGGAGGAGCCTTTGCGCGGCCTTTCGTCACCCATCACAACGCGCTGGATATCGATCTGTTTCTGCGGATTGCTGACGAATTGTACCTCAAGCGCCTGATTGTGGGGGGCTACGACGGCGTATACGAAATCTCCAAAGATTTCCGCAATGAGGGCATGGACAAATCACATAACCCCGAGTTTACCATGCTCGAGGTCTACGTCGCCTATCGTGACTATCTCTGGATGATGGGCATGGTGGAGGAGATGATCGCAGGTGTGGCACGGGCACTGAACGGGTCGGCTGCTGTGGAGATTGGGGGACAGACGATCGATTTCACCCCCCCCTGGCGCCGCATCACGATGTTTGATGCGATCAAGGAACATACGGGGCTCTCTCTGCGGGGTATGGCTGCGGCGGAACTGCGCGAAACGGCGAAGCGGCTCCGCGTGGAATGTGCGCCGGCTGACGGGGTCGGGCGCATTATCGATGAAATCTTCAGCGAGAAAGTGGAACATCTGCTGGTCCAGCCGACCTTCATCATCGACTATCCGGTCGAAATGTCCCCCCTTGCCAAACGGCATCGCACCGAAGCGGGGCTGGTGGAACGCTTTGAGGCCATCTGCAACGGTCACGAGCTGTGCAACGCCTTTACCGAACTGAATGACCCCCTCGACCAGCGTGCCAGGTTCGAGGAACAGATGACGGCGCGGGCGAGGGGTGAGGAGGAGATCCAGCCGCTGGATGAGGATTTCCTGCGCGCCCTCGAGTACGGCATGCCGCCGACCACCGGCCTCGGCATCGGCATGGACCGCCTGACGATGCTGCTGACGGGGCAGGATTCCATTCGTGATGTGATGTTCTTTCCTCAGATGAAACCCGAACGATGAAGTACCTCGCCGCTGTCGTCCTCCTGCTGGGATGCCTGTCTCCGACGTGGGGAGGGACAAACGGGACGATCGAGGGAAGCGTAAAGGACAAGCATACTGGTGAAGCCCTTCCCGGCGCCACCATCCTGATCGTCAGTACCCAGCGTGGCACAACATCCGATGAACGCGGTCAATTCATGGTGGCCAATGTCCGCGCCGGTCGCTATGACGTGCGGATATCACACGTCGGGTATCAATCGCGGTTGATCAAAGGAGTCGTGATCAACCCCGACCTCCGTACCCGGCTTGCGATCGAATTGGACCCGGGAGACGTCACGATGGATGAGATTGTCGTGACGCAGGAAAAACCGCTGATCCAACGGGATGTCACCGGGACCACGTATATCGTGAATGGGGAAGAGGCCGCGATGCTGCCGCTCGACAATGTCGTCGATGCCGTTCACCTGAAACCGGGCGTCACACTGGAAGGCAATATCCGGGGCGGAAAGGCGACCGAGGTCCTCTACCTGGTGGACGGCCTCCCGGTTCAGGATGTCCTCAGCGGCGGCAACAGCGCCCGGCTTCCCAACAGCTCGATCACCGGGGTCAGCATTTACACGGGAGGGTTCGAAGCGGAGTACGGCAACGCACTCTCCGGAGTCGTGAATATTGTCAGCCGGACTGGCAGCGACGAATTCCGCTGGTTCGCGCGGGGGGATAAAGACAATCTCTTTGGCGGTACGCAGAACAGCCGCACGTCGGATGTCGAACTTTCGTCTTCAGGGGCCATCATCCCGGGCCGGCTTCATTACCTTGCCGCGTTTAACGGCGTATACACCGACACACGCTGGTGGCAGGATTTCCAACACTTTTTTCCCAGTCCCGTCGATCGTGCGCTGAACGGCTTTGCCAAACTTGACTATCTGTTCTCTCCCACGCTCCATGTCGGCGTCCAGATCCTCGTCGCAGATCACGACTGGCGTGACTACGAGTTCGACTGGCGGTTCAACCTGGACGGGCTGCCGCCGGAGAAGCGGACTGCGTACCGGCTGGCGGCGACCCTTTCGCATGCACCTTCCGATCGATTCTCCTACACCGCAAGCCTGAGCAGGTACTTTCTCCGCTCGCGCATCGGTACGGGGGATAAAGCGGACGTCCCGTCAAATGATCCCTATCAATACGATTTTTTCCTCCGGTACATCGTCGACGGTCAACGCGCCTGGTGGAGCAACACGCGGCAGGAAAGCTACACCGCGAAGGCGGACGCCGCGCTCAAGGTGGGCCTGAACCACCTTCTCAAGTTCGGCGCCGAATTGACCCTGTACAATCTCGATGCTGATCTTGTGCGGTACGAACCCAGGCTCACCTATTTCGGCAAACCTCTGGTCAATGAGCCGCAGTTGGACTTCAGTTCGACGTACGCGTACCACCCGAAATCGGGCGCCGTGTACATCCAAACCAAAACTGACGTACCCGAACAGGGAGTGCTGCTGACATTCGGTGTCCGGTATGAATTTTTGGATCCCACCGCAGACCGTCCGCAGATCGAAGCGATTGCCAAAGCAGACACCGGCTATGCGTTTCAGGTCACCGGGAACGTCCCTGCAAGCATGAAACAGCAAATCAGTCCACGCGTGGGGGCCGCCATGCAGATCGCGGAACGCGGCTACCTCTTTGTCAATCTCGGCTGGTATTTCCAGTATCCGCTATTCAACTATCTGTACACCGGGCTGGACCGGGTTGCTCTGGCAAAGGGCATAAGTGCGATCACCGGCAACCCCGACCTGGAACCGGAACGCACGAAACAGTGGGAGATCAGTCTGCGCTATATTCTGCCTTTGGACATGGTGGGTTCCATTACCTATTTCAAGAAAGAATCCACCAATCTTGTCGACACCAAGACATTTGTCCCCGGCGACAGCAAACTTGCCGGATCATACGGCTTTGCCGAATATGTCAACAACCCCTACGGACAATCGGAGGGACTCGAGGTTGTCCTTGCGCGTCCGCGCGGCAGGTGGATTACCGGTGAACTTTCCTATACGTATATGACCGCCGAAGGGGTGAGCGGCAGTTCATCTGATGGGTTCTATATCGCACAGTATGGGCTTCCCCCGGCCAGAAGAATCTATCCGTTGAGCTGGGACCAGCGCCATAGTGTGAAGTGTGCCGCCAGCGTCGCCGCGCCCTGGGGGACGTCGGTCAACACGATCCTGGACTGGCATTCCGGCCGGCCGTACACGTCCTACCCCACGAGCACGGGGTTTGAAAAGGTGAACGGCGGCCTCTTCGTTGAGAACAACGCCCGCATGCCTGCCGCCCTTACGATCGATGTGCGCGCTCAACAAGAGTTCCATCCGATCTGGTGGCCGGAAGCGACATTCACGGTGTATGTCGATTGCCGGAATCTCACAAATGAGCGGAATGTCGTGTGGGTCGATTCCAACGGACGCGTAGGCGGGGAGCTCGATGATCCCTCGGGCTATGCCATCGGGCGGCGGACCAGTCTTGGGCTTCAGATCGAGTTTTAAGCGGCGGTACGCAGACGTCAAGGTCCGCATGGCGGCACACGCAACGAACGATGAGCGCCCGCGCGGGCGTGCGACGCTGCTCGCCCTCATGTGCACCGGGCTGGCGGCCGGCTGCCTGCGTGTGATGAAGCGCTTCCTCCCCGGCAAGATCCGGAGACTGTGGTGACCTACGCAATGAGCATCACCAGCGGATCCATTCCACTGGAACAGGGGGAGGTCACCGCCGGCGGGGCACCGCTCCGGGTGTCGCTTGGGTTGACGAAGGTGCTGACCGACACGGGGGCGGTCTTCTATCGGTTGCAAACGGCGTGGCTCCAGGTCGAAGGGTCGCTGCAGATCTTCGACAGGGTGCAGCCCGTGAAGATCCTGCTCCAGGAATTCGCGTCTATACGCTCTACGACACAACACCTCGTGATATGACGGCCAGGACGCCATGAATTCAATCTCGCTCGTGTTTGCCGTGCATAACCATCAACCCGCCGGCAATTTCGAATCGGTGATGGAGGATGCCTACCGGACATCCTACTTCCCGTTTCTCCAGGTGATGGACCGCCATCCATCTATCGCGTTCACCCAGCATTGGACTGGTACCCTGCTGGAATGGCTTGTGCGCACTCATCCGGACTGTGTTGAACTTATGAGAAGAATGGTCCGGCGCGGCCAGCTTGAAATCCTCGGTGGGGGATTCTATGAACCGATTCTCGCTGTGATACCGGAAGCCGATCGCATCGGCCAGTTGCACAAACTCTCCTCAGTGATCCTGTCGGTGTTCGACTATACCGCCCGGGGCGCCTGGCTCGCCGAACGGGTGTGGGAACCCCAGCTTGCCGGTTCACTCGCCCGGGCCGGAATGGAGTTCGTCGTTGTTGATGATACCCACTTCCGTCATGCCGGTCTGACGGACGAAAAGCTTTTTGGGTACTACGTGACCGAGGAACTGGGAAGTTCTCTGAAGGTCTTTCCCATTGACAAGACGCTGCGCTACATCATTCCGTTCAGAGATGTCGGGGAGACGACGACATATCTGGAACGCTCGGCAACTCCCGACGGCGCACGTATCGTCATCCACGCTGACGACGGCGAAAAATTCGGCGTGTGGCCGAAGACGTACAAGCATGTGTACGAAGACGGGTGGCTGGAACGGTTCTGTTCCATGATCGAAACGCACAGCGAACTCGTACATACGCGTCATTTCGGTGACCTGCTCGATGACCACCCGCCCCAGGGGAGGATCTATCTGCCGACCGGATCGTACGCGGAAATGACGCGCTGGGTACTGACGCCTGAGATTGCGTTACAACTTGAGGCCTTCGAAGTCTCGCTCAAAAGTCTGGACGGATACGAGCAGAATGCGATGTTCGTGTGCGGGGGATTCTGGCGGAATTTCTTCGCCAAGTATCCCGAATCGAACCATATGCATAAGAAGATGCTCCGTATCTCAGTGAAAGCGCGTGAAGCATTTCCGAGCGGGAGCATACCGCAGGGGATCCTGGAGCACCTCTGGGCTGGACAGTGCAACGATACGTATTGGCACGGGTTGTTCGGGGGCTTGTATCTCCCAAATCTCAGATTCTCCCTGTACAGGAATCTCCTTCTTGCAGAATCGGCAATCGATCAGGCCGGGAAGATCGCATCTCACCGCGTGGAGATTATAGATTTCGATTGTGATGGAAGAGATGAAGTCCTTATAGAGTCGGAAGTTATGGATATCAGTCTAAAACCGAATACCGGGGGTTCGATGATCGAACTCAGCTTTAAACCGGGGGGAGTGAATCTTCTGGATATCCTGAGTCGTAGAGAGGAGGCGTCTCATCGCAAGCTGCATGATGCGGTCCGATCGGACTCTCCAGGATCGGCCTGGAATGAACTTCTGGCAAAGGAGCGGGATCTCCATAAACGGATATACTTCGATTGGTATCAGCACGGGTCATTGCTGGATCACTTCTTTGGAGAAGAAACAGGGCTGGCGGAGTTCGCCCAATGCACATATTGCGAACTCGGCGACTTCGTCAATCAGCCTTACGGGAGCACGGTCATGCGCGAACGGGAGCACGTCCTTGTCAGCATGGCCCGGGAAGGTGCCATTTGGAGGTCCGGCGTTCCCCACCGAATCCGGGTGGAAAAGAAGATTACCATCATGATGGGGACGGCGGAGTACCGTGCAGACTACGTTCTCACCAATCTTGAACTTACCCCTCTGGAGGTGAGATTCGGGGTGGAATTCGCCCTGGGTGGAATGGCAGGCGATGCGACTGATCGCTACTTTACAGTAGGCGGACACGAACTCGCAGACCGGAGGCTCAATAGCATGGGGGAAGAGCTGAATGTGCAAGTGTTTCGAGCCTCCGACGACTGGATGAAAGTCGATTCCGATTGGACGCTGGGTACGCCGGCTGCACTCTGGCGCTTCCCCCTGGAAACGGTCTCCCTGTCTGAATCGGGGTTTGAACGTCTCTATCAGGGGAGCATTCTGCTTCCGTTTTGGCACGTGAGGCTGGAGCCGACGGGGCAGCCCGGAGATCGCTGGGAAACCTCCATCAGACAATCACTCACACACCGGGCTTCATGACTCATCCACGCATCAGTGTCATTGTCCCTGCACTCAACGAGTCCAAGCTGCTCCCGCGGATGCTTGCACAATTCACGCCCGCACTTGTCGATGCGTTCGGCCTGGAGATCGTCGTCAGCGACGGGGGGAGCCTGGATGGGTCGCTCGAGTATGCGCGGGAACACGCACATCTTGTTGTGGCGAACGTGCCGTACGTGAAACAGACCATATCCGCGGGCCGCAATGCGGGTGCCGCAAGGGCGAACGGAGATGTCTTCGTCTTTCTGAACGCCGATACACTCCTGCAGGATCCAGAGCGCTTCTTTCGCCGCATCGCTGAGGAGATCGAACGCCCGGGGACTGTTGCCGTGACCTGCGCGGTGCGCGTGTATCCTGAGGAGGAACGGTTTTCGGACAAAGCGTTTCACGGCTTTTATAATTGGTTCTTTTATATGATGAATTGCGTGGGTATGGGCATGGGCCGGGGGGAATGTCACGTGATGACAAGGAAGGTGTTCCGAAACGTTGAGGGATATGCAAACCGGATCGCCGCCGGGGAAGACTACGATATGTTCCGGAGGCTGGAACGCCTCGGGTTCATCCATTTCCTCCGGGACGTCGTGGTCTTTGAATCTCCACGGCGATACCGGCGATTCGGGTACGCGCGTGTAACCGCCTCCTGGTTTCTGAATTTTCTGTCCGTCTTCTTCCTCCGGCGCTCGATTCTGAGCGAATGGAAGCCTGTCCGGTGACCGGATTGAGCCCCTGTTTGACTTTCGCAGGGATTTTGGATACTATAAAATCTATACTTCATAATGGGGTCGAGAGGGAGCGTTCGTATGAGGAAGCGCTTTTCGCTGCTCACGGTTACCGTGATCGTGCTCCTGGCCATTGTGGCCGGTGCCCAGCTGAACCGGATGTTCTCCGGCGATAATATTTACCAGCAGGTGGGGAAGTTCAATGACGTTCTCAACCTGACATACAAGTACTATGTGGATGATGTCGACAGCCAGAAACTGACCGAGGCTGCAATCAACGGACTGCTCGGCCAGCTCGATCCGCACTCCGTGTACATCCCTGCAAGCGCCATGCAAAAGGTGACCGAGGATTTTCAGGGGAGTTTCGAGGGTATTGGCATTGAGTACCAGGTGTTGAACGACACGCTTCTCGTCGTTGCCCCCATTGTCGGCGGTCCCAGCGAGGCGCTCGGGATCCAGTCGGGCGACAAGATTGTCAAGATCAACGATTCATCAGCCATCGGCATCACCCAGGAAGGTGTCCAGAAAAAGCTGCGCGGACCCAAAGGGTCTCATGTCAAGGTGACCATCGTACGGACCGGCATCAAGGACATCATTGAATTCGATATCGCGCGCGATAAGATTCCGATCTATACGGTTGATGCGTCGTTCATGATTGACAGTGAGACAGGATATGTGAATGTTAATCGCTTTGCCGCCAAGACCCATGAGGAATTCATGGAGGCACTCGGCAAATTGCGCGCCGCCGGGATGAGACGGCTTGTCCTGGATTTGCGGACCAACGCCGGCGGTTACCTGGAGCAGGCCTACAAGATGGTGGACGAGATCCTGCCCAAAGGGAGGAAAATCGTCTATACGAAGGGACGTCGTCCTGAATTCGACGAGGAGTATGTCGCCTCGGGGGTCGGTCGCTATCAGGAGTTGGGGTTGGTTGTTCTGGTGAACAATGGGTCGGCGTCCGCATCGGAGATTGTCGCCGGGGCAATACAGGATTGGGACCGGGGGCTCATCGTGGGTGAAACGACGTTCGGCAAAGGGCTGGTGCAACGGCAATTTGACCTGAAAGACGGCTCAGCCTTCCGTCTCACGACAGCCCGCTATTACACGCCAAGCGGCCGTCTGATTCAGCGCCCGTACGACAAGGACAAAGCGAAGTACCAACGGGAGCCGTTTGAACGGGACGAGCAAGAGGGGGAGAATATCGCGCACGAAGCGGAGAAAGACTCGACGCGGCAGCGCTTCAAAACCATGGGGGGAAGGGTGGTGTATGGCGGGGGAGGCATCACGCCCGACTACATCGTGAAGTCGGACCGGCTGAACGAGTACACCGTGCAGTTGCGCAGTAAACTGGTGTTCCTGCAGGCTGCGGACAAGTATCTCGATCAGCACGGAACCGAGTTGAAGGCGAAGTACGGAAAAGACGCGCGGCGTTTCGTGGAGGAGTTCGAGGTCACGCCGCAGATGCTCGCCGACCTGCAGGAAATAGCCAAGAACAAAGGTGTTGCTTTTAATCAGGAACTGTACGATAAAGACCTGCGGTACATCAAGGCCTTTGCGAAGGCGTATATCGCCCGCGGTGTCTGGGGAAATGAGGGATCTGTCGAGGTCATGCTCAAAGAGGACGCCCAATTTAAGAAAGCGATGTCATTGTTCCCGGAAGCGGAAAAAATCGCCAAGGCGATGACGGGCAAACAATGAAGAGCATGACCCGGCGAATTCCGGTTGCTGCACTCATTGCCGCCGTTCTGTGGATCTTCCCGGTCCGGGCGCAGAGTCCGGGTGATCCGCCATCGCACGTGTTTGTGGACGGAGAGGAATTGGTGTACAATGTCCGCTACACGTTTATTGACCTGGGCCAGATCCGCATCACCACCCTGGGGAAAAGCCGGCAGGCGACGTATACCGGGTACGATGCGCGGGCGCTAATCGATTCATATCGCGGGATCCCGTTTGTTGACCTGCATGCGGTATTCGAAAGCCGGATCGATTCGACGATGTTTTCCCACGATTTCACCGGCAAAGTGAAACAGGACAACCAGTGGGATTTTGCCCGTTATCATTTCGAGTACGACCGGCACCGTGTTGTTATGGAGATAGGCGAGCGGGACACTGTCGTGGCGAAGCGCGAAACCCTGCAGGTTGGTGGGGAACATCAGGACGGACTATCGATTTTCTTTTTCGCGCGCGACCAGCTGTTGTCCGGGAAAAAGGTGAACGTGCCGTGCATCGTCAAGGAGCAGCGGGTGAACGCGTACATCGATTTTTCCGGGGAACGGACCAGTGTCGAAGTCGATGCCATCGGCTACCCCGTTGACGTGGTGAAGTTCGAAGGCAATGCCGAGTTTGAGGGGATCTACGGGATGACCGGTGGATTCACCGGATGGTTCAGCCGCGATGACGCGCGTGTGCCGATTCTGGCGAAGATGCGTGTGATCGTGGGCAGCGTGACGATCGAGCTGATGAAGTGGACGCGTCCGGGTTGGACTCCGCCGCGCGTCCGTGGATGAGGGTTGGGGAAGATGGCGTTCCCCCTGCCGATGCCAGCAACCGAAAGGCCCCTGTGATGGCCGTCCTGCCGCACCATGGCGCGTCTCCGGTGATACATCCTTCGGCGTTTGTTGCCGGAGGCGTCTGCCTGATTGGCGAAGTGGAGCTGGGGGAGGACGCCAGCGTCTGGTTCAATGCGGTATTGCGGGGCGACATCAACCGCATCCGCGTGGGCAGACGCTCCAATGTGCAGGACGGGACCATCGTGCATGTCACGCGGAAGTACGGGGTCGAGATTGCAGAGGAAGTCACGATCGGACACCAGGCGATGCTGCACGGGTGCCGGATCGAAGCCTGTTCCCTGATCGGCATGAACGCGGTGGTTTTGGATAATGCGCACGTCGGCCCG
The DNA here is from genome assembly GCA_003154155.1 of Ignavibacteriota bacterium. Lineage (GTDB taxonomy): Bacteria > Bacteroidota > Ignavibacteria > UBA10030 > UBA6906 > Fen-1255. The sequence continues at coordinate 65,760 of PMCM01000161.1, forward strand.
TTCGCGATGGTGGCCGCGGGTGCCGTTGTGCGTGAGCAATGCGTTGTTCCCGAGGGAGTTTTGGTGGCCGGTGTGCCGGCGAAGATCGTCCGGCAACTGACGGAGGTGGAACGCGTGATGCTTCGGCAGTCTGCAGACAACTATGTGCACTACGCTCGCGGCTATATGCTCCCATGAAAGTAACCTTCTGGGGTACTCGTGGTTCCGTGCCGTCGCCCGGCAGGGATACCGTACGCTACGGCGGCAACACACCGTGCGTTGAGGTCCGGCTCAGCGACACCAATCTCGTGATCTTCGATGCCGGCACCGGCCTCCGCGGCCTGGGTGATGCGCTTATTGCGCGCGGTGAGTCGATCAAAGCCTTCATTGCAGTGAGCCACCCGCACTGGGATCACATTCAGGGGTTTCCGTTCTTCAAGCCCGCGTTCATATCGGGCAACGAGTTTACGATTGTCGGCGCACAGACGAAGCAGCTCACGCTGCGGCGCATGCTTGCATCGCAGATGGACAAGGTGTATTTTCCGGTGCAGCTTAACGAATTGAAAGCCCGGATCAAGTATCATGCGGTGAAAGAGGAAACCATCCCGGTGTTCAACGGGACGCTGACCTCCATGTTTGTCAATCATCCGTCGTTCTCCCTTGGCTTCCGGCTCACCGTCGGTTCGCATTCGCTGGTGTACATCAGTGACAACGAACCGTTCGACCGTGAGGTCGCCAAGTCGCTGAAGAACGTCGACAAGCATGTCGTCGAGAAGTACATGAAACAACGGGGCGATCCGAACCAGCGCGTGTTCGATTTTGCGCGGGGCGCCGACATCCTTATCCACGACACCACCTATACGCCGGAAGAATATGTCAGTCATGTGGGATGGGGGCACTCACACTACCTGTTCACCCTGAAGGTCGCATCAGAGGCGTCCGTGAAGAAGCTGGTCCTGTTCCATCACGAACAGACGCGCACGGACGACAAAATTGATGAGATCCTGAATACCTGTCTGCGGGAGATCAAGAAACGCAATTACAGATTCGATTGTATCGCTGCCGCCGAGGGGATGGAACTCGACTGGTGAGGGGTGCGCCTTGACAATCATCCGAATCGTGGCTATCATCATCCCAGCGAGGCACTCATGCCCCTGACATTCACCACTGCCGATATCAGGAAGATCGAGAAAGTTCTTGGCACCAGCGTGCAGCGGGTTGCCGGGACGCTCCGGTTCAAGATTACCGGAGTTGAACCGCCGCACCGTTCGCTGGTGTTGGAAGTGTATGAGCGCATCCGGATAGGGAAGAAGGTGGGAGACATGGTCTCGGTGTTCACCGATAACGCGCACCTCCAGCTGCACTTCTGCACGACATGCGTGGTGAGCGAATCGATGGGTGAAGTGACGTTCGTCGCAGAAGCGGGCGACAAGTTGTCGGGCCTGATCATCGAACGCGGTGCGGGATGTTCATTGTTTGCCAATGTTGACCGTGCGCTGGTTTCGGGCGATTTCACGACATTGGCCCCGCAGGTGATGATGTCGGGTATTGCGCTCTCGTTAACCGATTCCTTTCTCGAACCTCCGGCGCGTCAGCGGAAGCCCGCCCGCCGCAGAGTGCGCAGCAAAACACGGGCATGATCGGCGTCAGCGTGACGAACACTCACCGCCGGGAACACTGTTCTCCTGCGCGCGTGCGGCATGGCGTGAGGTTGGTCTTACTGGGCGAAGGGCACCGGAACGGATCGATCAGTGTTGTGTGCATTAGCGACGGCGTCTCTCGGCGCATGAACCGCACCTATCTGCGCCATGACTATGCCACCGATGTGATCAGCTTTTCTCTGGGCGAAGGGGATGTCGTCGAGGGGGAACTCTACGTGAATCTTGATCGCGCCCGTGTTCAGGCGCGGCGCTACGGCGTGAGCCCCGCCCGGGAACTCATGCGGCTTGTCATCCACGGGACGTTGCATCTGGTGGGCTTTGACGATGGTTGCGAGGATGAGCGGGAGCGCATGCGCATGCGTGAGGACAAGTATCTTGCGCGGCTGTTCAGGCAGTCTGCGCGCAAAGGAGTGTTATGAAAGACCGCGTGGTGGAGATCCTGGTGTATCTGATGTCGGAAATGCAGGATAACAAGCCGCTGCACGAAGTTGACCTCTCGCTGCTCCGCGACCGCGGATACACGACCTCGGAAATCAGCGCCGCATTCAGCTGGCTGTACGAGAACAGCCGGTCCGAGCGGTTGGAGGCAAGTCGACCGGGCCGTGCGGGCGCCGGATCACGCCGCATGTTCCATGAGGCCGAGAAAAACGTCCTTTCCACCGCTGCTCAGGGGTACCTGATCCAGCTGCATGAGTTGGGATTGATTGATGAGCGCGACACGGAAATCGTGCTCGAACGCGCCATGTCGTCCGGCTACGCCGGGCTCACCGTACAGGAAGTGCGGGACATTGTGGCCACAGTGCTGTTTTCGGGCGAGCGGCCGGCCGGGGGTGGTGGCCAATCGATGTTGAATAATGAGGACACGATACACTGATGACGGTGAAGAAGCTGAAGAAGGATGCCGAGGAATCACCCGCAACCACACCTGCCAAACGGACACGCAAGAAGACCACCAGGGCCGCGCCGGCACGCGACGCGGAGGGCATTGGCAAGGCCCTGATCATCGTTGAGTCACCCGCCAAAGCAAAGACCATCAACAAGTATCTCGGACATGAGTTTCATGTCGAGCCGTCGGTGGGCCACATCAAAAACCTGCCCAAGAGCAAGCTGGGCGTCGACGTGGATGCTGGTTTCGTTCCGGAATACGAAACCATCAAGGGCAAGGATGAAGTGATCAGCAGACTGAAGGAGCACTCCGCCGGGGCCCGTGCAGTCTATATCGCGACCGACCCTGACCGGGAAGGAGAAGCCATCGCCTGGCATATCGCCCAGGAAATCGCGCCCGCGAACAAGAATATCTTCCGTGTGCTGTTCCATGAAATCACGGAGCGAGGCATCAACGAGGCCATGCAGCATCCGTCACAGATCGATCAGCATATGGTCGATTCCCAGCAGGCGCGTCGGGTCATGGACCGGCTTGTGGGATACAAGATCTCCCCGTTTGTCTGGAAGACCGTGTTCTACGGGCTCTCCGCCGGACGTGTCCAGTCCGTCGCGGTCCGCCTGATCTGTGAACGCGAGGCCGAAATAGGCGCCTTTGTCCCGGTGGAGTACTGGTCCATCATCGGCGAGTTTCGCGCAAACGGGGGCGAACCGTTTCTGGCAAAGCTGTTCAAGATTGCCGGCGTGGATCCCGTCGTGGGCAACACGGCGTCGGCAGATACCCTTCTGGAGGAGCTGCGGAAACAGGAATACGCAATTGACGATATCCAGCGCAAACCGGTCAAGCGCAATCCGCCCCCCCCGTTCATCACCAGCACACTGCAGCAGGAGGCCGCACGGCGGCTGCGCTTCCCGGCGAAGCGCACGATGATGCTCGCGCAAAAACTCTATGAAGGGATCGACATCGGGGAAGAAGGACGCGTGGGGCTGATCACGTACATGCGCACCGATTCCACGCGGCTCAGCGAAGATGCAGTCACCGAGGTGCGGCAGTACGTCTTTGAGAACTACGGGAAAGAATACCTGCCGCCGGAGCCGAGGCTGTTCAAGAAGGGGAAAACCTCGCAGGATGCCCATGAGGCTATCCGTCCGACATTCACTAAGTATGCGCCCAAGGTCATCAAGAAGCACCTCGACAAGGAAATGTTCGAGCTGTACGAGTTGATCTGGAACCGGTTCGTTGCGTGCCAGATGAGCGCCGCGGTCGGTGAGCAGACAACGGTTGATATCCGGGGCGGGGAGTACCTCTTCCGGGCCACGGACACCGTGCCGACCTTCCGCGGATTCCTCCA
>PMCM01000035.1 GCA_003154155.1 Ignavibacteriota bacterium
GTTGACGGGTTGAACGGGTTCGGATAATTCTGTTCAAGGCTGAATGTCGCCGGCAGCGTTCCGCTGGCCACAGAAGAGAGGCTCCCGGTCACATGGACCAGCTGCTGCTCCGAGAAATGCGATGTCCCGTCCAGGTCGACCTGTTTGAGCCGGTAGGAGAAGGTCCCCCGGGAAACGGTATTGTCGGACCAGGAATATGTCTGCGGCTCAAGCGTCGTCCCGTGCCCCCGTACAAAGCTTCCTTCCAGGTCTTCGAACAGACGCGTCGTAGTATCCGCGCGCTGGACCGTAAAGCCGTAGTTGTTCATTTCCGTCAGCGTGCCCCAGCGGAGCATCACAGTACCGGTAGTGCTTTGCACATCCGCATGAAGAAAGTTGAGCTGCACGGGCAGAGGCCCAAGGACCTCCTGGATGCTGGTTTTCGGATCGCCGACGACGACATCCATCCACGACACGTACCGCGATGCCATGAAGTAGCTTTCGGCAAGGTTATACCCCGAGGTGTAGCGATCGAACAAAATCGACGCGATAGCCATGGACGTCGAATACGGCTCGTAGACATATCCCTTCGCGCCGCTTACGCCCTCTTCGATAAGGTCGGCGATGAGCGATTGTCCGTACGACGGCGGGTCGTCGAAGGAACGTCCGGAAGTTGAAACATACGTTTCGACGATAGCCCCGGGGGCCCAGGAATTCAGCGGGAGCGCATGCGTCGTGAATTCATCGGCATAATGATCGTTGCTTCCCCAGCTAACATAGCCGACAACCGCTTCACGCGACGTCACGTAGACCGAATCGCCGTTGAGCTCCACCGGTTTCCCTTTGGCCGCCAGGATGGTCTTCGCAGATGACAAATAGTCGTTCAGATAGGCGGCCGACGCATCCCACTCAGGGTCCTGATCCAGCACATATTTCGCACCGGCGCTCACCTGCGTCGACGGCCCGCTCCTGTCAATCAGATCGAGCACCTCTTTCGTGCTGTACGCATCCAGGCGCGTGACCAGATAGATCCCCTGTTCCGCATGACTGAAATGGGTTGACTTGCTGTAATAGGGGGAGTACGTGCGTCCGTTTCCGCCGATCGAGCTTGCATAGCTGCCCAGGAGACACATGAGCTCGCTTTCGACGGATGCCGACGGCGAGTTGGTGGAAAACGTGTCACCCCTGTTGATCTTCAGCGGGACGCCTTTTGTCGTTACGATATAGTTGATGGCGTTCACCAGGCCATTGGCCTGCATGTACGTTTCCACCTGGCTCCGGAAGGAGTTGAATTCCGCCGCGTCGATTTCTTCCGCCGTAGAGCAGCTGACGGTGATCACATTCCTGGCCGGGATATTGCGCGCGGCCTTGAAGTAGTTCCCAATTGTCTGCGATGCGGGGCTGTTGGCGTTTACGATTACTGCGACGTCGTCATACGACGTCTGCGCGGATGTCGTGCCGCAGGGTGCCGCCATGACTGCAACCACCAGGAGCGCACAGGTATACCACCGCATCATTGCACAACCTCCGCTGTCAAATTCACTGATGGTGAGAGTTTCATGACGTGTGCCACATCGGTGACATGAGGCGGTTGGTCAAAAGCGAAGGAAAATGGAAGGGTTAGAGGCAAAAACCGGCCGTCTATGCTGTCTTTTCTACACGGGGATTGTGAAGTTTACAGGAAATGAAGCAAGAGAGGTGACAGTTCACTCGCAGACCTGCGGCCGCGCGCGCGCGGACCAGCGGTTGCACAACACATCTGCATCCCGTATATTCGCATATCACATCAGGAGATACCCAATGGACACCCCAAACGCCCAGATCCCACCCGCTCCCGCCATGAGCCCCGCTCCCGCGGCGCCTCCAAATCGAGACGAGAATCTCTGGGCCATGTTCTGTCACCTCAGTGCGCTCGCAGGGTTTCTTATCCCGTTGGGCAACGTCGTCGGACCGCTCGTGATCTGGATGGTGAAAAAGGACGAATACCCACTTGTTGCCGATCAGGGGAAGGAAGCACTGAATTTTCAGATCAGTATGACCATCTACTACATCGTGGCGCTCATTCTGATTATCGTCATCATAGGGATCCTCCTGCTGATCGGACTGGCGGTCTTCAGCCTGATTATGACTATTATCGCTATGGTCAAGGCGAATGAGGGTACGGCTTACAGATATCCATTGTGTATCAGGTTCATTAAATAGAGGCCCGGACTCCGAAGGAGCATTCAGCTGGCGGGAACAGACAGTTCCACAAGCTGCGGTGCCGGGGAGCAACTGGAACAACCAATGCGCTCATCACGAATCATCCTTGCGCAATTACCCACGCCCATCGAGCCGCTGGAGAAGATCAGCGCCCTTCTGGGTGGGCCGCGGATCCTCATTAAACGCGACGATCAAACCGGATTGGCGCTCGGGGGCAACAAAACACGGAAGCTCGAGTTTCTTCTGGCGGATGCCATCGGAAAGCATGCAGACGTCCTCATTACGGCGGGTGCTCCACAATCGAATCATTGCCGGCAGACTGCAGCTGCGGCGGCGAAGGCGGGCCTCCGGTGCGTGATTGTTCTGGGCGGGAGCCCCCCCGATGTGCCCAACGGCAATCTGCTGCTCGACCGGATGCTCGGCGCGGAAATTGAGTGGACCGACAGGGACCACCGGAATACGCGGATGGAAGAGATTGCTGCCCAGATGCGCACGGAAGGGCACACGCCGTACGTGATCCCGGTCGGCGGATCGAATGGCGTTGGGGCGCAGGGGTATGTGCTTGCAGCGCAGGAGGCATTCGGTCAGTTGGCCCAGCTCGGCGAGCATGTGGCAACAATGGTTGTCGCCTCGAGTTCCGGCGGTACACAGGCGGGTCTTGCGCTCGGGGCGAAGATGGCCGGGTACGACGGGAGGATTCTGGGAATCAGCATCGACAAGGGGGAGCGGGGCCCGGATCCGTACGAAGTCGAGCTTGCGGCCATTGCCAATGCGACAGCCGAGGTCATGGGTTCGCCGGTCCGCATGACAGCTGATGAGTTCTCAGTTGAATATGGATACCTGGGAGGGGGATACGGTATCGTAGGATCGCTGGAGCGCGGTGCGCTTTCCGCAATGGCAAAGGAAGAAGGAATAATTCTGGATCCGGTCTATTCGGGGCGCGCCTTCGGGGCACTGATGGACATGATCGGAAAGGGTAAGATCGTGGGGGGCGGAGAGGGGGAGAAGAGCGAGAAGAGAAACGGCGTGCTGTTCTGGCACACCGGAGGTGGGCCGTCCTGTTTTGCCTATGCAAAAGAACTCGCTTGAGGAGACGTTCCGCTTTCGGAATCTGTGCAGGTTGGACGCTTCAATGACGGCGGACGGTTGCGATTTCGGCCGCATTTCCGTATCTTGAAAAATTCCAACGGAGAGGTGGCCGAGTGGTTGAAGGCGCCGGTCTCGAAAACCGGTATACCGCTTGCGGTATCCAGGGTTCGAATCCCTGCCTCTCCGCCAAAGTTCTTTTTCCGTTTTTCTCTTAACGATCCGAGTCTCGGTCCGCGTTGAAGGAGTTGGATCCGTTCAGTTCGTGCGCGTTGTGAGGCAATGAACCTCTCTTGTCCGAAAGGATGGGAGGGGTTCTTCTCTGATTCCCGCGACCCATCGCTCCTGCCTTTGCGTCACATTCTCCCGGGGCGGCCGCGTCGAAAGGAACGAACGATGAGAAGTTCATTCAAGGTACGGACGCGGGATCATACTGAAGAGGGCACGTGAGCGACACATCAAGGATGAATACGAAAGTTCTGTTCAAGTTTTGGTTGCCCGTCATCCTCTGGGTGGGCTTCATATTTTGGATGTCTACCGACACGTTTGCTTCGGCGAAGACCAGCAGCATTATCGTCCCACTGCTGCACTGGTTGGCGCCTTCCCTTTCGGATGCGGAAATCGATGTGATCCATGGGATCATTCGCAAGATGGCGCACATTACCGAATACTTTATCCTCGGTCTCCTGCTGTTCCGCGCACTCAGGGGTGACTCTACCTCGGCAAAAGCGTATCGCTGGGCTTTCTATTCCTTGTGTGCCGTGGCGTTCATCGCGGCAACAGATGAGTTTCACCAGTCATTTGTCGCTTCGAGAACGGCATCGATCGTTGACGTAGGCTTTGATTCGCTGGGGGGGCTGATGGCCCAGTGTGCGCTCCTGATCCGGAGCCGTCTGCATCGATCTGTCAGGTAGTATCGTGCCGCTCAAAGTATACCGCTGAACGCTCACGCCTCTTTTCCAGAGTTGGAGCTGGCACTGTACTCCTTGTTGTGATGAATCATTTCGTTGGAGGAGTGCTCGTCAGCGTGAGACCTCTCTCTTCTCCTTTTCCGCGAAACCCATGTGTCGTGCACGCGGGATCATTGAACATGACGGGTTGCACAGTACAGTGAATCGTGCGCCTGTCAGCGCGGCACGCCCGCAAACCGAAGTGACAACATCGGTGACCTGAACGCCGAAAGGCGCGGGACCACATCGAGATCGCTTCCGCATTCAGTGCATTTGTATAAGCTTCTGCGAGGAATCGCAAGCACACGCACACCTCTGGTGCGACGTTCCGGGCCGGCCGCAAGTTGTAGAAACTTTTGGCAATCCTCTCGTTTTCTTCCGCAGTCGCGTTGTCCCCCATCTGTTGCCTTTAGAAACCTCCGGCGATTTCACCGTAATTCCCGACTCTCCGGGCCGATACTGAATGGCATGCACTGTGACCCGAAACACATATCGGGATCACCACAGCGGAGGGTTACACTTGGGACGCACCGCAATTCGCATGTCGTTGGCTCTCTTGATTATCGGCACGGCATCACATGTATGGGGAAGGTCATTCGCCGTTTCGCCCTCTGGGAATGACGGCAATGCGGGAACAATTGCATCGCCATGGAAGACACTCGCAAAAGCCAATCGGACCATTGCCGCCGGCGATACGGTATTCATCATGGGAGGGACGTACACTGATCCTGTCAAACCGGTGAATTCGGGTTCGAGCGGTATGCCTATAGTGTACACGAACTACCAGTCACAGGTATGTTCGCTCGCCGTGAACACCATCGGTATCGAGCTCTCGGAGCAATCGTACGTCGTCATCCAGGGGCTGCGCGTGCAGACGGCGCCCTCGGTCAACAACCCTGTCGTCAGCATCTCGGGCGGCGCGCACAATGCAATACTGTACTGCAGTATCTACGGCGGAAGCACGCACAACACGGCGGGATGGGGCGATTGGCCGGCAATCCGGCTGTCGGGCACCAGCTATACCAGGCTCCTCGGCAATTTCTGTGACCGCCAGGATCATGACATCACGAGCGACGACTATCGGGGGGATGGTATCGATCTGTTCGGTTCTTCATACTACAACATCATCGAAGGCAACACGGTTGTCAATGTGAGCCACTTCGGCATTTCCGTTCCCTACGACGTGCCGGGTGAATCTTACAACATCGTCCGGAACAACCGCGTCTATAATTGTCATGTCGGTGTCGGGAACACGGACCGGACATCCCGCTGTCTCTACGAAGGCAATGTCGCATGGGCTCCCGGGCAGGTGAACACGTACCGGGGGGGGATCAGTTGCGAATTCAGTCCGCGGTATTGCATCATCCGGTACAACGCCTTTTACGACGACTCCAGCAGCGTGGGCAGTCTGCAGCGGAATCCAGGATCCAACAACGGGTATGTCACCAACACCGACGTATCAACACCGATCGACAATCGTGTGTACCATAATGTGTTCATGGGAAGATCGGGAACGGCCGCAGACAGGCACAGCCTGCTTATGCAGAACGACAATCCCGGCGTCTGGGATTTCGGACGTAATGTGTTCGTCAACAACATTATTGCCTACCCCAATAACCGTGCGGGCAGTTATCCGATCTCCTGGCAGGACAGAGGCAGAACCTTCAGTACGGTGAGCGACACGTTCCGGTGCAACCTCCTGTGGAGCGGTACTCCCGATGGAGTCGTCGCGTACTGGGGAGTGGCGGGTCCGATAGACTATCACCTGACGCTTGCGCAACTCCAGACGCGGATGCCGGAGGTGTGGGGGACATCGAACTTTGAAGCCTCGCCCCTCTGGAAGGACTCCGTAGCCACGCGGGATCGCCGGGACTTCAGCCTCTCGCCGGAGTCTCCCTGCGTCGACAGAGCGGTCCCGCTCACCATGACGGTCCGCCCAACCGAAGGTTCCGATGCCATATACGTCAGCGATGCAAGCTATTTTCACTATGACTGGGGTGACAGCCCGTACGACCGGGGAGACAGCATCCTGGTGGATGGCATCAGGGCCGAACTCCGCAGGGTGGATTACGCGAACAACATCCTCTACACATCGAATGCCGTCACCCTTGAAGCAAACAGGGGAGTGTATGTCATCGCGACATATTCCTCCATCTCCGGCTACCAGAACAGAATGCGCGGAGATGCCCCCGATGTCGGATGTTCCGAAAGCAGTGACATTGTGCGTGTGACGGCGGCGCCCCCGGCACCAATGATCGCCAACCTGTCGGCCGGCAACGGTCCCGTGCCGATCTCAGCGCAGCTGCAATGGTCCAACCCGTTGACCGCGCTCTCGTATCAGGTGCAGATTTCCACCACACCGGCGTTTGCGAACAACTTCATCGATGAAACAGGAATTACCGGCACCGTCTACCCCATTGCCGCGCTTGGCCTGAACACGCAGTACTACTGGCGGGTGAGAGCGTTTAACCGCATCGGAGCGGGCGCATGGTCGGCAGTCAACCAGTTCACCACCGCAGCCGCATCAGGACTCTCAGAGAAGGCCGGGGTGAATGTGGTTGTCAACGGAGATTTTGAAAACGGACTGACCAATTGGAGATTCTACACAAACGGAACGGGCTCGCTGGCGACAGGTTCACCCTCATGCGATGGGACTCACGCAGCGAAGGTGTGCATTACGGAAACTGGGAACAACGAACAGTTATACCAGGTGGGAATCCACGTAGAGCCGAACACGCGATACCGGCTCAGCTTCTCGGCCCGTTCCTCCAGCGGCCACGATTTCAACGTCAGTCTGTTTCAGAACACTGCGCCTTACACGAACTACGGTCTGTCATCGTACGGAGTCGACGTGGACTCAATCTGGCGTGAACAGGTCATCGAGTTCACCACCGAGAATCTGGGCCAGAGCGTGGACGACGGTTGCCTTCGCTTCTGGTTCCCTACCTATGCTTCCGCCGGCGATGAGTATATGATCGACAACGTGTTCCTGGCGGTGATCGCTCCGGCATCGGTGAATGGTCCGGAAGCGGATGTCCCGGCCAGCTGTTCGCTCAGTCAGAACTATCCCAATCCGTTCAACCCATCGACGACNNCTTGGCCAGCAGGTGAAGAAGCTTGTCAACGGCGAGTCGGAGGCAGGGTATCATGAAGTGAAATTCGACGGCTCGGGGCTCTCCAGCGGTGTGTATTTTTACAGGATGGAGGTCCGTCCTCTGGGCTCTGCCATCGGCCGCGACTCCGGGAGCGGGGGTGAGAATTATGTGCAGGCGAAGAGGTTGATCATGCTCCGTTAATGACGTGACG
>PMCM01000278.1 GCA_003154155.1 Ignavibacteriota bacterium
AAGGACGATTGCGTGGTAAAGAGCGCTGACCGGGCGCGCCCGGGGGGGGGAACTCGTGGTGTCTCATGCACGTCCAAAGTCCCCTGGCGACGCGCAGGGCCGAACGGGGTGAGGAAGGGTTTTCGATCGCTGAAGCGTCCCTCTCATCCTCCCTCCGGACTATCCCCCCGTTTGGGATTGCACGGTCACAAAAAGGCGGCTTCCTGCTGTGTTTCCCTTAGCTGCATCCTCAACTCCTAAAACCCATAACTGTAGCTTAAGCTTCCCACATGCTCCCTGAACGAGGCCGCGCTTGAACGGGGATCGTAGTTATAGGCGTTGGACGAAATCGTCAGCGTGAAACTGCCCCACCCTTTCGGAGAGTAGGTGACGGAGGCCCTTCCCACGATCTGTCCGTCATCGCCAACCGTACGAATTTCCGTATAGCCGACACTGAGATGCGTAGACACCGCGCCCGACAGAGAATACGCGGCGGTCTCGGTGATCCCCTTCACTATGGTCTCATATGCGTAGGCAACCGATGAAGTGTACATCAGTGTGGTTGTCAAAGCGAAGGTTGAGGGCCAGGACATGATCCAGGATACCACACCTGCGTGGGTCGTATTGTCGCTGAGACTCCCCGTGATGGTATTGAAGTCCGTGAATTGCTGCATCGAATAGGTCAGCAGAGTCGTACTCAGTCCGCCAAACGCTGGAAATGTATAGCGCGGCGAGATGGTGACGGATTGGGAGATATTCGCAAGCCGCAGCGTATCGTTCACGGTACCTGATTGCATGCCATAGTTAGCGTACATGAAGTCGACACCCCATTCGGGTGCGGGAAGAACGCTGATGTTCATTGTTCCGATTGTGCGACGAGTTGTGGAGAGCTTCGTGTTCCGGAGGTTGTTATAGCGCAGGCCAAGAGATCCGCGTATCGATAGCTTGTGATCGAAGAGTCGCACAGAGGGGGAAACCAGGCCGTCCAGATCGTCATTTTGCAGGAGGGGATATCCAAGCGTGACGTACCCGGGTCCGACCCAACGGCCTGAGAACTGCAGTGACCACGTCTCCGACGGCGTGATCGCCAGAGATATGGTAGCAGCGCCGTCTACTTGACTTGAATAGCGCGGGGTAAACATCGAGGAGAGAAACCCCGTACTGCTGTCGAGTGGTGCAATTCGCGTATCGTTGCTGATAGTCGCGAGAGCAAACTCTCCTGAGAGGAAGAGCGCATGGGTCAACAAGGGGATTCCATACTGTACAGACGCGACGAGGTTCTCCTTGGGGGCGACGTCCGGCGGCGCGCCGGAGAGACTGGTTGAATCGTCGTATGCACGCATGAGATTCACGTAGAGATGAAGACCGGTTTCCGCACCATAGCCGATCTTAGCCGCCCAGGCACGGCGTTCAAATGCACCCCGAAATCCATTTGCGGTATCCGGCGCCAGAGCCTGCTGTATGCGACCATAGAGGAATGCCATTCGGAAATTTCCAGGCCTTGCCTCGACGCCTGCTCCAAGCATCCGGGCGTCGCCGTAGGTCAACTCCGACGTGTTTGCCGTGTAGTATCCGGCATGCAACGTGAGCCATCCCCATAACTCCGGATTGACGCCGAACTGATTGAAAGGTTGCTGAAATCCACGATCCTCGCTGGTGACATAGAACTCGAACGGCAATCGTATCTGATCAAAGATGGAAATAGTCGGCGAGAACACGGCGCGAAATGCGTTGTGAGGCCTGCGCGGGTCGATACCCTCCGAAGAATACATCTCCGTCCCCGCATCGAACGTGCCGCTCAAGGAGATTGGTGAAGATGACCCCTGAGCCCGCACGGACCCGAAAAAGATGAGTGATGCTGCCACAATCTGCACAACGCTCCACGCAGTCCTGACAGGGTGACGTATGCCGTACGGGCGGCCGGTTCTGCCGTTCACCACTGTGACTGGCATGTTCATCGCTGGATGCTGACCGGCGTCGAAAGCTGCGATTCAATGCCGCCGTACCCCCGTACCTTTATTGCATACCGGTAGAATCCGGCGTCGCGGGCTGTTGGGTCTGCGTATGTCCTTTTCGACTGGTCGACCGATGCAGTCTCCATGAGCGGGGCTACACCGATTGCCCGGTACACCACAAACCAAATCTTTTCCCCCACTCTGCCGGAATATTCCCAGCTCAATCGTAATTGCCCGTTTGTTGCGTCACGCTTCACCCGGAGGCTTTGCACGCCCGGCCGAACACCGGTGTCGTACGGCCGGGCAATCACGGTAGGCGACGGACCGGACACAAGACCGCTGCTGTCTTTCGCTTCAATGCGGTACTCGTATATCGATCGCGGATGCACTGATCGATCGGAAAACGATCCAACATCCCTCCCGAGGACAGCGAGCATTTCCCATTGTTCCTCGCCGACCAATCTCCTGAAGAGGTGATGCTCTTTCGTATCCGTGCTCTTGCTGGTATTCCAGAGCAGATGTACAATGGAATCGGAGACCGTGACATCCGTGAAAAGGGGGGATTGCGGGGGGACGACATCGGGCCGGCGCAGAGTGAGAGCCGCTGACGGTTTGGAAAACATCTTGCGCGCATTCACGGCAATGATCTTATAGTAGATTTCTCGCGTAAGGGAGGACACTTGTATCGAATCAACAAATCCCGTGTCGGCGATCGTCTCATTCGTGCGCATGGTGAATTCATGGTTGGGGCTGTTTGTCCACACGACGCGATATCCGATGAGATTCTTCTCGGAACCGAGCCGCCAATGGAGCCGGACAATGCCGTTCGTATCGATCGCCCCTGCGAGCCCGACCGGCATAGCCGGCGGAATTGTGTCGATAATCTCTCCGTAAGCCGGGAGCGACTGCGACATATTGCCGGATGTATCGACGGCGCCGACGATGTAGTATGGCTCGATCATCGTTGCCTCGTTATCCTCATAGGAACGGGTTGAAGGAGGCAAGAGGGTCGACATCGCTCGTGAAAGATCTGTAGCTTTGGGATACAAAAGTTTGTACCCCTTCAAGGCGAAGCCACTGCGATATATCGCAAACCCAGCCAAATCCGAAGGATTCGCAGGCATCTGCCACGTAATGCGGAAGGATGTCGCAGTAAGTTGTTCCGGTTTCACTATCACCGGCGCAGGAGGCGGAGTCCTGTCCCCTGCATGCCCATCGACATCGGCCCCCTCGCTCAACTCACCGAAAGGTGTTACCCCTTCCACACGATACCGGTAGGTCCTGTAGTTTATTGCCGTCGTGTCGTAGTAACTTTGCTCATCGGTCTTTGGAGTGCGGCCGCCTCTCACCGTTGTGTAGGGCATGCTGTTCAGCCGGACGTACCGCCGCCCACCATCATCCGAACGGGAGACAAAGAAGCCTGAGTAGGAACGGCCTGCGGGGAGATTGTTCCACGACAGGCGAACCGAGTGTTCTCCGGTCTCGGCTGTCAAGTGGTTCACGGGCGGTGCCTTCTGAAACGCGGAGGGAGACACCATCGTATACGCCGTGTCGACTCTGTACGATGAATCGCTCGCGGCGAGCGTCAAGCGGTAGACATAGGAGACGCCCTGGTGGACATCGTGGTCGACAAAGCGGAGTGCAAGTCCTTCAGCGGCTACGGCGTCATTGTCGGCGGCGACGAGGGCAAAAGCAAAGCGATTGGTCAGCTCGTCCTTCCCGTTGCGGATATCTGTGCCGCTGTCGATCCCCTCCCCTTTTGAGGCGAATCCCTTCCCGTGGAGAGCCTGTGCGGCGATTGCTGCAAACCGGTCATCCCTCGCCGCGCGTTGTTTCCACACGTCCAGCGGCCAGGGGTGCAGCGGTGTCGACGTCATCGCCATCGCAGAATTCGGAATCGGCTTGCCATCGTGTCCCAGAGTGACGCGTCGCAGGACGTAGCCGATGCGGTTGGCCGTCAGCCATCCACCCGCAGTTGTCGGTGCCCACCGGAGCACAATCGAATCGGGACTCACGCGTGCAACAAGGGCAAGCCTCGCGGATCTCGGGGGAAGGTCAGCAGTCCTTTGTTGAGCCTCCAACGGAGAGCTGACCGAGGCCAGGAGGAGCGCGAGATGAAGTAGCCAAAGAGGTCTCAAGCCCATCTCCATCATGGCCTCACGAGGGTCGTTTTGAAGAGTGTTGATTGCGTGACCTTCCCGAAGGTGAAGTTCTTTTTGATCCAGGGTCCCTTGCCATCCCACGACATTTTGGGACCGTAGATGAATGAAAGCACGTACGTCCCGCCGGTCATCCCCTGGTACTTTGCAGCGTAGGCGTTGAGATCACCCGCGCACAACGTCTGCAGCCAGCCGCCATTCTGATTCATCCAGCCATCTTTGCCGTAGAGATCGGAACCGTCGACTTCGGTTTCCCCGTTTGTGTATTCCCACAAGACCCGGGCCGCGGCGAACCGCAGGTTGACATAGTCCACGGGTATGATTTCCGGATGGATGTAGCGGAACTTGAATTCCCGCATCTCGGTCAATCTAAGTGTTGTGCCGCTCAGCGAGCCAAAGGACATGCCGAATCTCGTCGGAGGCGCCGGCGGAACCGGCGGAGAAAGCAGGCCGTCGGGTTTCGTAAGGAAGGAACCGAAAGGACCCTGAGCACCAATCTGGATAAGTGCAAAGCCATTGTCTTGAAGCGGTGGGTCAACGTGCCAGAGCCCGGCCACTTGCAGGTCGATGATATGCTTGTACACACCCTTTTTGACCCAGTTCGCGTACCACCCCTCGGTGGGGGACGGGACATCGACCCGGACAAGCGGGTCTGCCTGCTTGTCCCCCTCGGCCTCATGTTGCACATATCCGTTGATATCGTAGAAGTCGAAGCCTTCATCAGCCTGGAACACCGGAGTTACCGCTTCGTAGACATCCCAGTATTTGGTATCGTCTGTCCGCGACCATTTCATCGCGCCGATCTTTTCTGTGAGTGTGCTGTACGTGCTCGTTCTGAAATACAGTAAGTAAAGGAGATGTTCATTGTAGGCGGTGACGGTTCCCGGGACAGGAGCATGCTGGGGCCGGTCATGCACAATGATGTCTGACGGCGGGGCGAGAGCCACCGACGCCTGGATTTGGCCGGTCTTCTTCGTATTGCTTGACGTGATGCCGCCAAGGCTCAGGGTGCTTGCTCTCTGCGACGTGATGCCGGCGCTCGGAACCCACCGGCGCACGATCTGCAGTGCATATTCCTGCCCTTTTGTCAGGGCTGGGATGGGGAACGTGATCGCTTTGCGACTCCCGTCGAGCGAGACGGATGACTCGATCGGTGTTCCCGAGGGGATGGGGATAAACTTCGCGACGAAGGTGGTCTTCATGCTTGCATCACCCGTTTGAAAGAACTCCCCGATCTCCTCGAAAGCATTCAGGCGTCCGAGGGGTTCCTCCCCGGTCAGGAAATACCGTTGCCCGGCATGGGGAACACTGTATCGCACAATTTCATCAACGATATGGTCCGGCATCGGTCCCGTGCTGATGTTGACCACCGGNNATCAACAATATGGTCCGGCATCGGTCCGGTATTGATGTTGACGACCCGTTGTGCCCGGATTTCCGAGTTGTCGCTGTGCTTGTGCGCGATCGACCAGGTGCCATTGACCAGTTCTTCTGCGTGAAGCGAAATACCAATACTCATCGGGGCGCCCGGAGGCAAGTGCTGGTCGTGCAACAGGAAGAGCACATAGCCGTCCGGAGAATCCCAGCGTGTCGACACTCCGGCGGGAGAAAGCACGGTGTACGCATCCACGATGAGGCGAAACGTCCCGGTCTTGTCTTTGCCGCCTTCCTTGTACTGCAGGTCAAAACTCTGGTTCACCGGGAAGTGCAGCGACACTGAGGGACGCCCGTACACATCGTACTTTACGGTCCCGTCTTTAGGTTGCATGTCATTAATCAGATCGACGGTAAAGGCGTCTGTTGCCTGGAGGCATTGCTGTCCGAGTTCGAAGACGAATGCGCAGTCGCCCTCCACAAGTCCGTCGAGGATACTGAAGTGACCGCCGACAATCCCCTGCACCCACGTGGGATTGGGGATCGTGAAGCGGCACAGCGCGCCCGCGCCCATCTTCAGAATTGAGAAGTCGCCTTCGACGAACCACACATCGACGTGGATGCCGATCTCAAAATCCACATACGCATAGAGATCGCCGTAGCCAAACCATCCATCAATTCCTGGCGGCTTGTTGCCCAGGTTCGAACAGACGACGTTGGTTTCATGCACCACCGCAATATCGAAGCCGAAGCCGAACGCCATATGTGCTTTGAAGATCAGGAAGGTCAGATCGTACGAGACGCCCAGGCTTGCTCCTGTGGCAAATCCGCTCGTCTTCTCGCTGATCGGAATATGCGCTGTCGGGAGCGGCCTGCCGATGGCGCTTTCCACATCAGCCTTGTGGGGGAAATTGTTGAAGTCCGGCGCCGGAATATCCGTCCCGGCCATGACATAGGCTTGGACCGTTGCGACGCTGAGCAGTTGCACCGACAGCTCCTGTGCGGGGGTTCCGATCAACACATGCCAGTTGTCCTTGTCGAAGTGGATGTTCATCGATGCATCAATTTTTGCCACGGCGGCAATGGCTCCCTGCGACCACACATGGAAATTGCCTTCGAACACATCGTTGACAAAATCATACGCGATCGACACGTCGGCACGCAAGCTGGCCTGATCCCGCTTGTCGAGACCGGAGGAAATTATGTAGCCGTTACCGATCAATGCGATCGATCCGATGCCGTTGTTCACGAATTGCGCCATCAGGGTGATGTCGGCGGAAAAGGCGTTCGGCGAAGGATGAGTGCCGACGATCACCATGGCCTTAAGACCGAGCGCAATTGTCTGGTCAGGCGTGAACGTGAACCCCGACTTCGTCGTGCCGGGGGAACTCGTTACCGAAGGATTATCTGCTATAACTGAAACCGGCTTGACGTTCATGTGGTACCACGCCCCGCCGCCGAAACCGTAGAAGCCGACTCCGCTGAATACGGGAATACCGCTGCTGAACAAGGCCGAAGCATCGACATACCAATAGCGATAGCCGTTTACCGCACCGAATTGCGCCACAGCTTTGACCTCGACCATCTTCAGGAACTTTGCATCAAGCTCCCCGCGGAATCCATTGCCATACGTTGCGTCATCGTGGTACAGCATAATGCGACCGTCGATGGTACACGCACCCAGATCGGCCTTCACGATGATGGTATCGAGGTCGACGCCGTCAAACGCGAATTGCTGAGGCTGGCCTGGCTTCGTCGCCAGCACGCCCCACACCGAGAGCGAGGTGCTGCCGCTGATGACCTCCGCTATATCCGCTTCCAGGGTGAACCTCAACCCGAACCCGAGACCGGACTTCCTCGAACCGGTAATGAAGTCGATGTTTTTGATAGAGACGGGGAATCCCATCACGCCATGCTGCGGGCTCGCAAATGACCACGTCCCCTTCTGGAAATAGGGCGAATCGCTTGTAAGGACGACATTTTGAAATGTCACAGCTTTGAAATCGATTTGTGGCAGATCCCCGACCTTTCCATTGATTGCGAGGTCTCCATTGAGTGTCGCGGAAGCGCGGAAGCTCCCGGCACTATCCAGCAAATCGATGTGCGAAGTGTTCTGAAGATCCAACGTTGCCGCCCAAACACTGGCCTTGATGGTGCCCCGGGGAACAACGGTAAACGAGAATGTCATCTTTCCCTTGGGAGGATTGGAGAACAGTGCGCGGTAATCCAATGGGCTGTCGCTGATGGGGATTTGGAACCGGCCTGTCATGCGCCCTTCTGTAAGGGAGCTGCAGATGAAGTTCGCGCTGATCGAATCAATGCTGGCACCCCATTCGCCAAAATCGGCGTCGGGATATTGGACAACATTGGTCATGACGAAGAGGCCTGTGAAACCTGCTCCATCGATGATGATATTTGACGCGTTGATGGCGGGGGGACCGCTCTTGAACGTCTTGAGCTCTTGTGGAAGCAGGACAACTGCGCTCTTGATGTAGAAGCCATGCCAGTCGGGTCCAGGCATTCCTTTCGGATAATTCTGCGGGAAAACAATGCCGGGAGGATTGACTGCGTCCGAGTGATCGTACGTCATATCTTTCACGAAGAGCTTCATCCCGGAGGAGCCGGCGATGACGACGGTGTCCATCGTGGCCGTCGCGATCCAATCGCCCGACTTCTTGATCGTCGTCCGAATGACTGCCTTCGCCTTCTGGCTATTGTCGGGCTGCGGGATCAACCAGTCACGGGGGAAAAGGACATCGGCGCGAAGGCGGAGTTCTTTGAATCCCTGACAATCCCACAACATGTACGTGCCGGAATCCTGTGCCGCGGGCGCTTTGAACAGAAACCCGAAGCTCCCGGGTTGATCAACCCCAAGGTCTTCTGCGAGGTAGAGGATGCCCTGTTTGGAGCTGATGCCTCCCGGCTGGAAACAGATATTTGCCGCGCCGACCGCGAGTCCTACTGTAGGCCCGAGATCCGGCAATGGGTATTGTGCGACCGCCTTCAACGATGCCTGGGTCGGAGAGAAATCCATCCCCACGATGCCGATGGTCATCGGAAATCCGTCGGTGATGTTATCGAGCCCGATCGGCAGACCGACAGGCGTACTCATCGCAAGGGCGCTCACCAGCTTTGATCCCTGTTGCGTCAGCTTCATGATCTTATCGATGTCGTCGCTTTTCAGATTCAACGACTTCATCTCGTTTGCCACGGCGTCGTTGACCGGCGATCCGAGATCCTGGAGTGCGGTGACATCCCCCTT
>PMCM01000265.1 GCA_003154155.1 Ignavibacteriota bacterium
TGCACGGGTACTGGGTATGGGACTGGAGAGACGCTTACCAGAGGGTTGCGCGCATCGACACGCTTACACATATGGTCTACCCTGCCGCGCCTCACCATTACTATGGTTACCAGCAAGGGCAGCGGTATTGTTTCCTGAACGTGCTCGAAGAGCTGGATTCTCCCGGGGAATGGGTACTGGACGAGCAACTGGGACTGCTCTACTTCTGGCCCCCCTCCGGCATCGCGGAAGGCGACGTGACAGTCTCGATGCTCACCGAACCGATGATCATGCTCACCTCCACTTCTCATGTTCACATCCTCGGGTTGATTTTCGAAGGATCACGGGCGTGCGCAGTGAAAATCCTGGGCGGGTCTGATAACATGATTGCAGGCTGCACGGTGCGGAACATCGACAACGACACCAGCGTCATTATTGACGGNNGACCGCGTGACGCTCGCGCCGGCAGGCAACTTCGCATCCAACAACCACATTTACCGGTTCGGTGAGATTCTGCAGACCTTCAACGGCGGCGTGTTCGTGCAGGGGGTGGGCGATACCGTTGCGCACAACTGCATCCACAATGCGCCGTCATCGGGTATCCAGTACTATGGCAATGACCATGTGATCGAGTACAACGAACTCTACGATCTCGCCCACGAATCGGGCGATGTCGGCGGGATCAACACGGGCGCAGACTACTCCGAAATGGGCACGGTGATCCGGTACAACTATATCCATGATACGCATGGTTTCGGGGAAGGAGGATTTCGCGGTATCTATCTCGATCTCCCCGGCTCCAACACGACAATATTCGGCAATATCCTGGCGAACGTGGATATCGGCGTTTTCTTTAACAGCCGCCGGGACAATATCGTAGAGAACAACATTTTCTTCAATTGCCACCCGTCGGTCAACATCTACATCTGGCCTCACGTTTCCTATTTTCATCCGGGGGGAGCGTGGAAGATCGTGGAAAAGCTTCATGCAATCAGGTACACGGAGCCGCCGTACAGCACCAGGTATCCGATGCTCCCGCACTACCTGGATTCAGCCGGTCTGGGGATGCCCTACGGGCATTCCGTCATCCACAATATCAGTTGCGGCGGGACCTGGCTCGATCTCTCTGAGGGCATGGATTTTACTCAGGTTCGCGTTGAGCATAATGTTGTCGGGGATTCGATGGTGCTGGTCCTGACCCGCAAATGGTATCCGAACTTCGATCCATACCATATCGGCTATGCAGGAGAATACACCCGGAATGACAGCCGCATTGCTGCAGAAATGACGCAGCGAGGCAACATCATAGGAGACCCGGGTCTCGTGGACCCGGCGCGCGGGGACTTCCATCTCAAGGAGAATTCGCCGGCGTGGCGAACAGGGTTCCGGAAGATTCCGGTTGAACAGATCGGTCTGACTGTGGATGAGTTCCGGAAATCGGTGAGGAAATGATCCTACCAGGGGTCGGAACGATGGATCCTGACACATGAGCCTCGGATCATTGACCGTTACCGAACATTCCCCACGCAGATTCCACAAAAAAGGCAAAACTTCCCTCCACGTCAAGATTCCTTGCAAAGTGGATGCGTGGTTTCACCGCCTCGAGAAAATCCGAACGCGTCTTTGACTTCATTGCAATTGCATCGAGCTTGAGGAGTTTCATATAGTCCGGCGTTTTCATATGCTTTGTTCCGCTGTTGTTCTTGCCGGAACCTGAGTCCCGGTCCTTGACTTCGATTGTACCGCTTGCAGGATCTTCTGCTATTCTTTTTTCCGTATGTGGAGAGGGATCAGCAGCGACGATTTCTACGCATCAATGTGCCGACATTGCTGCCGAGTTCATATCGGTCGAAGGGATGAAGGAATAGTTAATCACTGCATCCGGGAAAGAGGAGAAATCGTTTCAGACGGAGGTCGAACAGATAGGTCATGGGGCAGGTGATCATTGCGTCGTTCGGACCTGTAAATGGATGTCCGGGTTGATCCAACGCACGACAATATTGATGGACGACGTTGTCGCCCCTTTTGTGTGGAGGGAGGTGTCGTTCGGGGGAACTAACAGGCTTCGTGAAGTAGTTGACGAAATATCATGCGCTCGACTCACTCCGATGCGCAGAGCCGACACGGGTCTGACCAACAGCTACCGACTCAGAGGACTGTGAGAGATTAGTGTAACCACATTCCCCGGAGCTTCTTCTGATCAGTCCTACTTCAAGCCGAGCTCTTTGCACATGCGGAAGAAATTCGACGGGGCAAGGCCGAGTTTTTCGGCCGCATTGGAATCGGAGCTGGAGATGCTTCGCACATACTTGAAATAGTTGGTCCGATATATCCGCTCCATATCCCGCAGGGGAAGCACCTGACCGCCACCAAATTCGTTCAACGCCCCAAATCCCTCCTTCTGCAGCGTGTTCTTGAGAATCATGGGGTTGCTGACATCTTTGGCTGTTATGGTCCCTTCGCAGTTCAACAGGAGACGTTGGACGACGTTGCGTAATTCACGCACATTGCCCGGCCATTTGTAGTTTAGGAGGATCTCCCTGGCGCCCGGTTCGACATCCGGCGCTGGAATGTGCATATCGGCACTGAAATAGCCAAGGAAGTAATTAAACAACAGAAGGACGTCATCACCGCGATCTTTCAGCGGGACAAGATCCAGCGGAATGACGTTCAGACGATAGTACAGGTCCTCGCGGAACCGTCCTTCGTTGATTTCTTTCGAAAGATCCTTGTTCGTTGCCGCGACGATGCGCACATTGACGGCGATGCTGCCAATCCTGCCGATCTTTTCAATCTCCCCTTCTTGAATGACGCGGAGAAGCTTCACCTGGGCTGACGGTGGAAGCTCGGAGACCTCGTCCAAAAAGACGGTCCCGTTGTTTGCAACTTCGAACAAGCCCGGTTTTGCCGCGACCGCACCCGTAAACGATCCCTTTTCGTATCCGAAGAGCTCGCTCTCGATCAATCCCTGGGGGATTCCTCCGCAGTTGATGGGTACGAAAGACTCGAAGCGTCGCTTGCTCTTCAGGTGAATATTCCAGGCAACCAACTCCTTCCCTGTTCCCGATGAGCCCGAAATGAGCACACTGGCGTCGCTTCTCGCAAATTTCTCAATCGCCTCTTTGAGCTGGTGCATCGGTTTCGAGTTGCCATGGATGGTCTTCGCCTCCAGAATCGCCTCGATGTTCTTCATCAGCCGTTTGTCAGACCGTTGTTTTTGCTTTTCCAGTCGTTTCTTCTCATATGCATTGCAGATACCCAGGAGGAAGTCCGTCGGCTGATAGATAAACTCTTCGATATTCCCCGGATACTTCGTGCAGTACCAGTATGCCCCGGCTTTGAGCAAACTGTTGGCGAAATCAAGATCGGTCATATTGATCGTCATCTTGGTCATGACGATGATCTGAATCAGAGGATTAAGTTCCTTGATTTTCTGAATTAGCTCTTCTCCGCGGAGTCCACCCGATATCTGAAAGTCGAGGATCACCACATCATACTTGTCGGGTTTCGCGCGGATAAGATCCAGGGCCGTTTTCCCGTTGGAGGTAATTCCGGCGATCTGAATGCGTGAGCCGAGCAACTTCACGGTGTTCTTCACCCGCGCTACGTCGAAATCTTCATCTTCAACAAGGAGAAGCTGGATCAGGTTAGCGGTGATCATCGTTGCGCCCCGTGGGGAATCGTAATCGTGAAACAACATCCTCCCTCCTGGAGGTTCTCCGCATCAAGACCCCATCCGCATTTGCCAACAGCCATCTGGTACGCGATATGGCATCCATATCCGGAGTGTGACCCCGATGCCGTTCCCGCAAGCTTCTTCTCTTCAAAGATGCGACGGATACCTCGCGCATCTCTCTCGAGCAGCATCGCAGGGATGCCGGCACCAGTGTCCTGAATGCGCACCGTCGAGACATTGGCCTCCGGGTCAAACCGTGTGGCCAGAGTAATCGTCACCGAACTCTGCGCTCCGTGGTCGATACTATTCTGAATCAGGGGCTCCAGAATCTCCCAAATGATGAATTCGTTGACCGGGACAGCCGGCATGCGGGGATCCAAATCGCAATCGAAGGCAAACATGTCATTCCGGCTCGAGATCCTGAGGAAGACATTGTCGACGATGAAGGTGATGATGGCGTTGATGTCTGACCGGAATACCGGGTTCACGATCGTATTGATATCCTGATCGTACCACTTCATGTCATAGATAATACGCGAAATGAAATTGGAGTAGGCGATGACCCGGTGTTTGCTTTCTTCGAGATTTCCGGGCGTCATCATGCGCACGTCATTTTTGATGAAACCCATGATCTTCTCGGCCTTGTGGTGCGTGTGGTAGATCCGTTTGGTGAAGATCGATTCCTTCTCGAGCCGTATCTGCTTTTCGAGGTTTGCCTGATGCTCCTCGAACANNCCGTTCCCGCGCCTCATTCCGTTCGCGCACGGCATTCGACGACACCACATACATCACGACCAGACCTAGAACGACGAGCGCAGAAAAAGCGAAGGAGACCCGGTCGAAGTTTGACTGCACCTCATCGGTGAGGAGTGTGAAATCCGGCGCAATGCGAATATACAGTGCGCCGACATATTCGCCATACGGGACAAAAGGGACGAGGACATTGAAGGTCTTTTGGTCAACGACGTCGCTCAGGATGCGTTCGCTGCGCAACATTTCTTCCTTCACTGAGGAGAAATACGTGACCCCGGCATTGGGCGTTTGGTGAGGCCGAACGCCGTACGCTGGGAGAATCCCCTTGAAAAAGTCATTCATATCCTGACCGTTACTTACCAGATACATGTGATCGTCTTTCAGGAGAATGAGCGCGATCTCCTCGATATTCCGCTGCAACACGAGCTGTTTAAAAAACACGTTCACCGAATAAATGGTCTGTGCTTCATCCATCTTCCCTTCCGTCCGGAACCGTTGCTGATTCTCGAACAGGTTCTCCAGACTTGCCGACGTGACGATGGCGATGCGCTCCGCATGGTACTTCTGGAACCATCGCTGTGCGTCGTTCAGAAAGTTCGTGACCAGCGATCCTTGAAAAAACACCAGCACCACCTGAAACAAAATCACCACAATAAAGAACACAAGAATGTGGTTGATTTCGAACCTGTGCTGCGAAAGCTTGGATTTGAGATTAGGCAGGCCCATGGTCCCAGTGACCGGATTATTGTCCCTGCGTCAGGAGGACTTTTCCCGCATTGATGTCTTTGGTTGCTAGATGGAGGGCGTCTTCGACGGTGAGACGGCCACGAATGGCCTGCGATACATAGTGGGCCAGAATCTCCGAGTACTTTGTGTAGTTGCTGTGCGACGGCCTGTGCACGCCGTGCGTGGACATCTGACTGATGTCTGTCAATTCGGGGTATTTTACCCGATACGCCTCCTCTTCGTAGAGAGCACGGATCGCTGGAAAATATCCGGCCCGGGTGTAAATTACTTCCTGGGATTCCTTCTGCAGGAGGAATTTGATGAAGGCAATCGCCTCAACTTTTTCTGAACTGAATTTTGAAACCATCAAATCCCACCCGCCGATCGTGGAAGCGGGTGGACCATCTGCGAAGCGCGGAAGAGGTGCCTGCCGGATCGTCCGCTTCCCCTCGGTCATCTCCGGAAAATCCCGGTAATAGCTCGTCCATCCCCGGATAAAACATCCGTTATGTTGGCGGAAGTAGTCATAACTGGAGACTTCGG
Organism: Ignavibacteriota bacterium; assembly: GCA_003154155.1. Taxonomy (GTDB): domain Bacteria; phylum Bacteroidota; class Ignavibacteria; order UBA10030; family UBA6906; genus Fen-1255. The sequence goes on from PMCM01000265.1 coordinate 5,678, forward strand.
TCATGCTGGTGACGACCTGCGGCGTCACCCTGTACTTCTGCACGAGATCGACCAGCAACTGGAGCGCTCGCGCAGCCTGCGGAGTGTCAAAGTCGAATCCGTGTATCTTGAAATAGTCGGCCTGGCAATTCTGGAGCACTTCATTGTAGACACAGATCAGCCCTTCGTACTCTGCGGCTGGGAAAAGGTAGAACGGAAACGACGGGCGAACCGTTTCACCATACTTCACAAACTCCTCCCAGGTAATGCCCCGGTTCACCTTTTCGATAATCCGATCACCACCCGGTAACGAACGCAGGAGGTCTTCTCTGTACAAAAGAGTCCCCCGCACCAAGCCGAGCGGTATCGCCACAAGTTTGCCGTCCTTATAGCACGACTGCAGCCCCTCATCCGAAATTCCGGCAAGCTCGGCTTTTGTAAAATACTGGTCAAGCGGTTCACTCCACCGTTCAAATCGCTGGACCCAGATGACGTCGACTGCAAAGACGTCAATACCATCCCCTTCGCCCCTCAGAAATCTGGCTAGTATCTCCTTCCGTTCGTTCGTCGTGAAGTCAGCATTGGGAAAATCGATCGGGATGACTTTGATGTGCCCTTCGTGTTGACGGTTGTATTCATCGATGAGCATCCGGTGGGCGTCCGTCAGTCGATCGGCAAAATACAGATGTTTCACGGTGGTCGTGCGGTGAGCGGAAAGAAACGCCTGTGCACCCACAAACGAAAGGGCAATCACGGAGAGAAACAACGCACCCCAATGTTGACGCAAGAAGTTTTTCATAAACCCCGCGTGCTGTACGGCAACCCCCGGCTTTGCCCTAATGTAGACAAAGCGCCTCCAACCTTCAACTGCCCCCGGGGAGGGCATCATTTCCCTGCGACAAAATCTTCGTGCGTCAGGATGCCGGAATAGTCATACAGCGCCTTGATCTCCTGCGGCGTATTGTGCGTGTCGACAAAATCACCCCAAATCATGAACCAGACCCATCGGGGCTGGCGCGCAAGAGCTGCGGGCGTTGGGACCTCGCCCACTTCGCCCAATGCAACGGGCTTCCCCTTCCCGAGGGAGACGAGGTCGTCATGATGACTTTGCTGATAGTCGTTGTGGTACACGTCCGATGCGAGAATATCGACACAGTCCAGACCGGGGAAAAAGTCCTCGTACGCAAAGGCTTCATCGTTCACTAACTGGCGGGGGGCATTCGCATTCCATACCCAAATCAGATTGTTGAGCTTGTGGTAGTTTACGAGCCGGTCATACAGCATTCTGTAGAGCTTGGCCGACCCGTTTTCGCCCTTTCTATTCCCCCACCAGAACCAGACACCGTTTAGTTCGTGGTACGGCCGCCAGAGGATCGGCACTCCGAGGGCCTGCAATTCCTTCAGATACATCGCCACGGCATCTACCTGAACCGTCCATCGCGCATAGAGCGCCGTGCCGGGGGTAGTCAATTCCTCCCATTCGCGGTCGTTGAGTTTCGCTTCAACGCTTTCCTTCCAGCCGAACGGCGGATCGTCCATGGGCCTTCCCGCATGCCACATGAGCGTCACGAAGTAGCCCTCCCGGAATTTCTTGTACGCTTCCCGAACGACGGTTGACGCTGTGCCTTGCCTGTCATAGTTGATGAAGTCGCACCCCCAGATCTGGGGGAGTCTGCCCGTGATCTCCTTGACACGATTCGGGTAGGTATCGATTCTCCCTACGTAGTTCTGATGGCCCGCGACAATCTTCTTGCCGCTTAGCGCATACAGCCGCGCCAGCAGCTCTCGCGCTGCCGGGCTCGCATTCTGATTTACAGGCTCGTATCGCTGTCCATCCTGCGAAATACAACGGGCGCGGATCCTGCGGATGCAGTTGATGAGGGCCCGTGATGTGTGGTAGTTACACTTCCATATCGAAGCCTTGGGTGTCCGGGTGTGTTCGGGAGCAGCATCAATGCCGCCCCAGTACCAACCACCATGCACGTGATCGATGACGTATTTCTTGCAATAGTCCCATTGGACGCAGAACTTGTCATAGTACCGCGCCGTATCCTCGGGAAAGAGATCCGACATCAGCAGCAAGGTATTGAGGGCTTCCGCCTGCGACCACCATTCCTTGGTCGAACGCACGATCGAAGCCCGGTCACCACCATTGAAGTAGTAGCCGCCGTCAAAAAAACCGCCGCGCTTCTGATCCCAGCCGTTTACCAACGCATGGTCGACCATCTTCTTCGCGACGCGGATGGTCCGTGTATCATCCTTCAATCCCAGCGCCGCTGAAGCTTCAAGCATCAGGTACGCTGTTTCGACGTCATGCCCGAAAGACACGTGGTCGAATTCATAGTTCCGTTCCTGGGTGGCGGCGGGGGATGTGGCAAACGACACCGGAGTCCAATCCCGCCCGAAGAACAACACCATGTATCCCTTGGGCGTCGTGATTGCATCACGCACAAGATGGAACAGCTCCTCCAGGCGTTTGCGCACCGTGGTATCGGGCCAGACTTCATAGAGCTGCGTGTACGCCTCGAGGAGATGGATCGTTGAATTCTGGTCCTTGGGGGGTGTGCCCCGCCACCCCTCCTGCAGCGGCGTTCCATCGCGTTCCATGAACTGGAAATACCCGCCGTGCTGCGCATCGGGGCAGTGTGCTTCCAGCCAACGGAACGTCGCTTGCGCCATATGTAACGCAACCGTGTCCCCCGACGCTCCATAGTACCCGGACAACGCATAGATGGCAAATGCATTGCCGTACGCCTTCTTGATGATGCGGCCGTCTTCCAGAACCGGTTCCCCTCCCCTGGTGACAAGATCAAAGAAGCCTCCCCCGTCGGCATCCCACATGGTACTCCGGAGAAACAACACACCGCGCGCGGCAATGTTCCTGAAGCACGTATCCTTGTTGTAGAACCGCGCGGCATGTGCGGCGGTCCAGACATGGCGTGCTTGCGTGACGATCATTTTCTCCTGCGGACCTTTCACCGTCCATTGGTAGTCCATGTCGCTGTAGAATCCGCCACGGAGCGTATCCACGGACCGCGGATACCACGCCGCCAGCTCGGCATCGAGCGTTTGTCGCATTTCTGCAGCAATGGTATCACTGTTGGTCTGCATCACTTCCGACTGGTCTTCCATCGGCGCAGGTTCCATCGTTGAGTATTCGGAAGGGATCAGGCAAAGAGACGTGAGCATCGTGGCCGATCCGACCAACCACTGCGGGATGCGCATAGAGGTCCTTCCGTCATCGGACGAATAATAAGCAGGGTGGCCGACGGTATCGCTGCCGGCCGCCCTGTATGCATCTCGCCAGACGCTGGGGGCCGGCTTACTTGAGGAGCATCATTTTCTTGTGTTCAACAAACCCACCCGCTTCCAGACGATAGAAATAGACACCGGAGGCGAAGTTCACGGCATTGAACTTCACCGAATGTTCCCCGGCGGCCAATTGCCCGTTCACGAGTGTCGCCACCCGCTGACCCAGAATGTTGTACACCGTCAACTGCACGTTGGATGACTTCTGCAACGAGAAGTTGATTGTCGTTGACGGGTTAAAGGGGTTCGGGTAGTTCTGCTCCAACGCATACGCGTATGGCTCAGTGCCTTTGCCAACGCCCGAGAGGACATCTTCCTTGATCAACTGGACATAGTCGATGTTGACCGAGGATCCGCTCAACGTGAGCGTGTGGTTTCCCGCTGTGAGTGCGAATGCACCGGAATAGACATCGTTCCCCGTGGAGTCCGTGCCGCCGGCGGACTTTGTCTTGTACGGCAACACCGGACTCGCAATGGTTGTAGCACCTTCCTTGAGGGTCAAAGTTGCAGCCGAACCGGTCAAATTCTGACCGAATACCCTCAGGTGGTAGTTTCCTGCAACTGTTGGCTTCACGGTGAATGTGATGGCGCCATTCGTGCCCATATTGACAAATTTGAATCCGGATGCCACCCAATTCACGCCTACCGCACCTGGTAGGACCAACACGGGAGCGGCATCGGGGGCCTTCAACTTCAGCGTGTCTGTCGCTCCGTGTTTCACGATGTCTATCTCCGAAAACTGCACATCGCCCCACCCGCCACCCACTACACCGATGGTGTTCGTGCCGGCGGCCAAGGTAAACAGAGTCGTCGCCGAGGATCCATCAGAAGACAGTTTCATTGAATCCGCAACAATAGAAACCCACACCCAATTGCTGCTGGAGAGACCCACTGCCGGTCCAAGGAGTGGATCCATGACAAACTGGCCCCATCCGTGTGCCCTGTCAACAAATTGCGTTCCGTTGATCGCAAGATCCGGTCCACTCTGACCGCGGCCGGTCATGTTGACCAGCCATTTCGTATCGTAGAGTCCCGGATTCGTGATATTAACTGTCCACGTGATCGAACCGCTGCCATTGTAATCGAAGAAGGTAAGTCCTTGCGTCGATTGAATCGCTGCGGGGCTCGTCACGGTCGTCTTCTCAGCTTCAATGGTCGAATCCAGAGTGGTCACGATCACCTGACCTGCCAGATTCTCCACCGTCTTGACTTTGTTGGCGAGATCAGCTAAAAACGTCGCCTTGCTCGTGGGGAACCAATTCAGATCGCCGATGGGCAGACCATCCGTTCCGGCCGTCAGGAGAGAAGCTTCCGTGTACGAGAAGTTTTCCGGCAATGGCCAGGTGTAGTCCGTCCAGGCGGAGTTCTGTTTGTACACGAACTGTGCACCTGGGGTGACGTTTGCGCGGAGCGTCGTAATGCACGCCCACATTGAGTCGATCATCGAACCGCTCGATGTGGAGTACTGAGGTTTCTGCCAGTTGACATCATTGAGCGGATCTGCCATCCCTGCCGGGAAGCTGCTCAACCACACTGTATCCCTGACGTACATATGGTTTCCCGATGCCACAGTATAGATGTTCGAGAAATCCAGCTTTGTGATCGGGTCAACGAAATATGCCCGTTGGACTCCCGCAGCGGTGTATTTCGCCGTAAACCGCGGATCGAGATAAGCGTAGTTCTTTGCAATGACAATCCGCCGTGCTTCATTCGGAACGCCGTACACCGACGGCAACGAACCGATGGTAAACAGACCATTATAGGTTTGTCTCGGATCACGGCCGGTGGCAGTCAAGTCAGCCGCTCCTTCCCCTTCCCAGAAACCGTTGATAATGAGGTTGTTCGCGAAGTAAGCATTTTGCCACCAGTTCCCCTGAGTAACTTGACGTCCACTCTCCACAATGGTGTTGTGGTTGAAGCGGACGTACTTGCTAGCACCGCCCTCAAGCTGGAATACGAAACACCCCACATTGAAAAAGGTGTTGTTCTCAACAATGACGGTATCCTCGTCCGCCCATATCGATGTACCGCGTCCCGTCCACTGCTGCGATACCGGTCTCTCAACGAGATTTCTGAATTTGTTGTTCTTGAAGTAGATGACATCATGAGAACCGGTGAACGCGATCGGCGCGAAATTCGACTGCTCGATGATGCAATTATCAATAATGAACGTCGCATTGTTCGCTGTCATCGTGATGGGCTGATAGTCATTCGTCTGCGCGCCGCCATCTTCACGACCGGTGAGGTAGAGATTCTTCAGCGTCACATCCGTCAGACCCGTAATAATCCTGGAGTCCGGAGCGCCACCAGTTCCGGTGTGTGATAACTGGATGAGGGGCGGGTTGAGATCGTATGTCGCTCCGGGCGCTTCCCCCACAAGGCGCAGTGGGAACACGTTGCCTTTTTGCGTGTTTTCGATCCGGTTGGCCAACCAGTAGATTCCGCCTTTCTGCAACTTGTACACACGGGCCAAGCTCTTTCTGGTGCCATTGGCGAGCGTATCTCCCAGGATGACATTGCGGAGTGTGTCTATCGTGGGATTAATCCCGTCTTTGGACCAGGGAACAGTAAGTGTGTCCTGTGATCTGGCCAGTTGTCCCGGCCAGATGATCGCCAACGCCACAAGGACCACAAGCAAAAGCATATATTGAGGCTTCATATCACTCCTCCGACCATTTGTAGTTGGTGCACATCGTGGATTAGTTACTCCGCTTGCTGCCTAAACATCTACAAGGTGAATCGTACGCCGACATCCATGGTAAAGCCATAATATTCCAGGTATGATGGGTTGGTGAGTGTATACCCACGGTATTGTTCATCGTGCCGGTTATTCAGATTGTTCAGATTTGCATAGAGCTGGATACCCCAACCGATCTTCTGTTGGAGCGTGATGTCCCATCGCATGTAGTCCGCCACAAAGGTGTCCAGGGCTTCATCGGTCGCAATGAAGCTCGTCCGGTCGGATTGATACATGAAAATCACCCGGCCCGAGAATCCTTCGTAATCATACCCCAGGGATATGTTGGCCGTATGAACCGGTTGATCCGGCATGCGTGCCGTTCGAGAAGACTCGACGAGCTGTTTCTGGTAGAGCGGCGGCCGGTGGCCGGGAATCGGTATCGTCGTAGGCACCACAGTGAAAAGCTGTTTGTTTGTTTCCGAGAAAATCCGCGTGTAGTTCACATTCAACACAATCCCCTGCAGGAAGGAAGGCAGGTACCAGAAGTGGGTCTGCCATTCGACTTCGAAACCCTTGTAGATCGCTCGGGCGGGGTTGTTGGTGTAGGTATCAATTTGAAAGCTGTTATCGTGAAGCCAATTCGCCGGGATGTTCAAGCCGTCAGGAAGCGGATATCCTGGATCGTCCGTCCCCTGAGGCTGCGTATAAAATATCGTGGACTGCAGAATCAGATCGTAGACATCCTTGTAGAACCCGGATATCGACAACAGCCCGATCGAGTTATCATAAATGGAAAGAGAGAGATCCCAATTCTTGGCGTGTGCCGGCTTCAGCAACGAGTTCGCAGCACGGCAGTAATTATTGTTGGAGTTCATGGACGTGATTGGCGCATACATCAAATAGTCGGGCTGCGTCAGGGTCTCAGTACGGGCTAACCGGATTTTCAACCAATCCGTCGGTGTCACGATCAGATGCACGATCGGAAGCCAGAATTCGTTTTCACGCTCCACATAAAGGTAGTTCAGATCCGCAGGAGCCTGCTCGACGTTGCTGACTTTGTTGTCCCTGAACACTTCGCCGTGATACGCGGAGAAATATCGCTCATAGCGGACGCCGGGCAAGAGCGTGATGAACTGGTCGTAATTCAATTCAGTCATCAGGTAGGCGGCCTGATACCGCTCAACNNTTCTTCCATTCGCCTGTCGAGCTCAGTGCATCCGTGAACTTGTTGAGCAATCCAAAATTTGTCACCATCCCCTGCGGCCACGTGCCCCCGAGAAAGTTGCTGCGGGAATAGTTCCAATCGAGGAATCGCGTAATCGGCAGCTGTCCATACTTCCGTGCAAGCGTCGAGTCTGCCTGCCAATTGAAATCATTGGGATACAATGCGGCCAGTCTCGTGAGCGCGGCTGTCAATGGTGCGTTCACGGAGGTTTGACCATACTGAAGTCCGTCCCTGCCCCACTGGGTCTGGTCATTTGACCTGTCCAGCCACCGGTACGACCCGCCAAATTTCACATACCCNNTGAAATCCGGTCTTGTTCGAATCGACGGTTTCGAGCCGCGGGAGATCAAATGGATTGGTGTCGTAGGGAGCGTTCGGGAACGCGCCGTTTTCTTGTGCAAAACTCCACGTGCGATTGAGTGGATTGTCAGTATAGGTTCCACTTCTGGATACGCTGAGATCATATTTGAATAGTTCGAGGTCCTGTTTGATGCCCAACATCGC
>PMCM01000275.1 GCA_003154155.1 Ignavibacteriota bacterium
TCCCAGCCGTATTCCACGCCGGTATTCAAATACTCGGTGTTGTCGTTGGGATGCACCGCGTCCACCGCCATCGTCACGCGATGATCGTCGGTTTTCATGACGTCCGCCGCCACACCCACCCGGAACACGAGCGGAAGGTCGTACTCGTCGAGCTGGATATCCGAATTGATCAGGTTGCCGCTCGAACCCGTCGGTGCGATAATGTAGACATTATCACGCCCCGCGAGCTTCATCTTTGTGCCGAAATTGGAGATGCTGGCCGCCAGGCGGAATTCATTCAGGATGGGGATCTTGTACATGGTCCCGATGTCCAGTGCGACGCCATTGGCCGACATGTTCCAGAGATAGTCGCGGACGTACTTGACGTTGAACCCGATGGAGAACCGGTCGGTCAGGCTTCGGGCAAAACTGATGCCGATCGCCATCGATCCGCTGGTGAAGTACTCGCCGGTGCCTTCCGGCTGGTCTTCGGTGCGCACCAGCATGTCGTCCATGGACATCACGCTCACGAACCCGCCGAGCGTGCCGAAATCCGCCAGGTGCGTCGAGAATGCCGCGAAGTCGTAGTTGATATCCGCGAACCACTTGACGTGGTTGAACGTCGCCTCGCTGGCGTAGACATTGGCGAGTCCGCCGGGGTTCCAGTACATCGCGGTGATGTCGTCGGCGGTGGCGGTGAATGCGCCGCCCATGGCCACCGCCCGGGAACCAACGCCGATCTTCAGGAACGGGGCCGCCGTCGTGCCGGTTTTGGTGAGATTTTGCGGCAGGGCGGTGGACACCATGAGGAAGATCAGCAGCAGGATCGCCCCGATGGGTACCGCGTGCCTCCGTGATTGCATGCTCATAAAGCCTCCGTGGGCATATACCGAATCGTCATCGTGTCGTGCCGGCGGCGGCGCGAGCGCACCGTCGCCGGCGGTCAGGATCATTTGATAAGCGCGAACTTCAGGATTTTCTCGCCGACGCCCGGCGCATCGATGTGCGCAACGTAGACACCGTAGGCGCCGCTAAAGCCATCGCGGTTCAAGAGATTCCAATTTTCGCGTGCGTTGTCCATGCCGGTCTCATGCTGCAGGGTCTGCACGAGATCGCCGTTGATCGTAAAGATCCTGATGGTGCAACGGGGCGGAAGATTCTCGAAATACACCCGTCGTTCACCGCGGGTCGCACCAGGCAGCCAGTTTGTCGGCTCGATCACGGAATACCCGACATACGGGTTGGGCACGACGTAGATCTTGTCCATTCGTCCGCTGGCGACCGTAAGGTCCAGCGTCGACGCCCTGGTTTGCAGCGTGAACCGGTCGGTGTTGTCAAAGGGGCGCTGTGTCTTGATCAGCAGGATGTCGCCGTCGGTGGGCACATGCGCCGTGATGGTCGAATCCGCAGGCTTGATGATCGTGACACCCCACGTCGTGGTATCCGTCGACACGCCCAGGGAGCCCGGCTTGAACAGCACGATCTCTTCTCCCGGATCCCACTGGCTGTTGCGCGTGGCGGGATTTTCGTTCAGGATTGTCAGAACCTTTTGCGGCGCTCCGCGCGTCACGTCGGTCACGGAGTAGCGGACGGGAATTTTCTTCAGTCCGCCGCTCACGATGATCGCGCTGTCGATGTTCGACGCCGAGAAGCGGATTTCGTAATCCGCCGGCCAGGTACGGCGCCGCACGCCGAGGTTCGTCAGCCGCGTGCTGAACGCATAATGGCTGTTCCCCTCGACCCACGAAGATTTCAGCGAGTCCCAGGTGAGCACGGGATTGTCGTTGACGCTCAGCCGCACGCCGTCAAATACCGGATTGGAATCTTCATCCTTCAGCGTCTGCCGCTGGAAGACCGGGAAATACCGGTACTGAATCAGGAACTGCACGTTGTCCGGTATGGCGCTTGCCGCCGTGCGCCGGATGGATCCGCGTTCGAGATTCAGGATGTAGTCTTTGCCGGAGGTGTAAACGGTGCCGTCCTTCGCCATCACCTTAAGAAAACTGTCGTTTGCGAGTCCGCTCCGCGACAACGCGGAGAAATTGGTGTCGAAGGGGGTGACGGTTTCCTGATGGGCGGTCACATCCAGCACGGAGAAGTTTTTGCCGATCACTCTCTTCCCGCTGACCATCATGGTATCGGCAAAGATCACCTGGTACTGCCCCCCTTGCCGGACCGTCAGGTCGTTGAGAATTTTGAATGTGACATCCCCTGTGCCGATCCCCTGATCATGCATGACGTCCTGTGAGCCGATGGCCGTCGGCAGGTAGCCGCTGGCCCGCGGCCCGGGAACGACCATCGCCGTGTTCACGTCAAGCTGGTACTGTGAAGTGATCGGGTCGACCGTGATTTTCTTCGTGCATTCCGTGGGAGGAATGGCGACGGAATCGCCGTGATCGTAGGAGACCACCGCATAGAAGTATGTCTGTCCGTTGATCACGTTGTTGGAATCCACATAGCTGTGGACCAGGCCCGTGTTGTTGCCGAGGTAATAGGCAATGCCGCGGTCCTGATAGGGAACCAGCGAATACCCCTTCCAGTAATCTTCCACAAGATCCCACACGCCGTCCTTGTTGATATCCTGAAACGGCTCGCCCACATCGTATTTCCCGTTGCCGTTGAGGTCGGTGAACGGTTCGCCGCGCATCGCGACGTCGAATTTCGCCTCTTTCCCGTTCACGTCCTTGAGGGGCTGTGTCAGGAACGGCGAGCCTTTGCCGTCGGTCACCGTCTGGATATCGTTGAAGCCCGGATCGGTGCTCCGGTAGATCACGTAGCCTTCGAAATCGTAGCCCGTGAGGGGATCGAGGCTCTGTTCGGCGGCGGTGTCCCAGTACAGGGTCACCTTCCGGTCGCCCGCGACGGCGGTCATATGCGGGGTGATCGGTGGCCGGAAGAACTGATAATTCTTGTTATAGATGGTCTGCACGGTCTTCGCGGTGGTGAGCAGCCCGTCCAGATCCCACGCCAGAAGGAGCGACATCGAGACCCTCTTTGTTTCGCCCGGTGCAAGAGAGATATAGCCCGAGCCGAAGATGAACACGATGTCGGAGTTCTGCTGGATCTGGCCGAAGTTGCGCGGTTTCGACCGGTTCCACATGGATTCGTCGTTGGAGATCTTGTCGGTGCTCCACGGCCAGCTATTGAAGCTTGTCAGACCGATCTGATCGGATTCATCCAGGTCAGTCAGCTCGAAATTCGGCTCGCCGGGATGCAAGGGATCGAGGCTGCCATTCGGCAGGCGGAGGCCGGCATCGGGGACGCCGTTGCCTTCGCCCTGGTCGCCGGTGTTCGGGATGCCATCGACCCCGACGTCGTCCGTGGCCGGATTCCAGTCGTGATCGTTGTCAATGCCGTCATCCTGGCGTTCGTCGATCATGCCGTCGCCGTCGTTGTCGATGCCGTCGGTGGGGTTGCCGGGGCTTTCCAGGAACTTGCACCCCAGATAGCCCAGGGGCAGACCGCGAGCGCCTTTCATGTCCGGATCCCAGAAGTACACCATGCTGCGCGAATAGACCGGCACATCCTTGATGTTGCCGGTGGAGTCATAGGGCGGAATGAAGTAGCCGTTGTCGTCGGTGTTTTCCGGAGAACCGCCACCGAGGTCCGGATCGCCGTACATGCCGAAGAACACGCTATCCAGGTTCTTCGCGCTCACGTTGGTAATGGTGTAGACGAAGAAGATGGTGTTTTCGGCCAGGGCGTTGCTCCACTGGAGCGCCCGGCCGTCGACCTGCACGCCGATACCCTTGCGTGTGGAGTCGCCGGGATACGGGTAATACGGAAACTCCATATTAAAGCGGTCGTCCATCGACCAGAACACTTCGAGGTCGGCACTCAGCACATCCTGGGCGAGGTATCCCGGCCAGACGTACTTGCCGAGGGTGGGATTGTACCATTCGCGCGGCCAGCTGTCGGGCTTGCCATCACCGTCCAGATCGGCACAGGGATTGGAAGCCATATACGGCTGGTTGGGATCGGCATAGCCCGGAATGGGCTGCCATTGCCAGAGCGTGTCGCCTGTGGGGTTCACCTCGCGGAGGTTGGGGTAGTCCCAAAGGCCGTCGGAGATGATGTGCAGGCGATGCGACGGATCGCGCGCGTCGGGGACGGATGCCCCGACGATCGGGCAGAACTGGAACACGTAGTCCAGGTTATGCCATACCACGTTGTTGACCGCCCGCAGCACGTCGTAACCGGGCGCAATCCCCCCGTAGTTGAAGATCTGCGTGGCGATCTTGTTCCCGTTCATGAAAAAGGTTTTGCGATCCTTCTGGGCTTCCGTCGACGTGGTCTTGTCCAGGTGCGGGAGCGAGCCCTTGGTCATCATCGGGGTGCTTTGGATTGCGGGGGCGGGGGCGCTCCGGGCGGCGGCGGCCATGCCGCGTGCGATATAGGCCTTGACCGCCTGGCGCGCAGCTTCGTCTTTATTGTCGGGGGTACCCGCTGCCGCAGCGGCGGCCACCAGCACGATCAACGGCAACAGCATCCGCCCCATACCGTTCGACCGGGTCTTCATGCTTCGTTCTCTTCGTTTCATTCTGCGTTTCCTCTAGAATTCCAGCGTCGCGCCGACACGCACTTCGCGCGGCGCTGAATAGTAGCTCGGATCGACGAACCATTCGCTCGCGGGGTGAACGCCGGGGATGGTTGCCGCAAGCTTGTCGGTCGCCTGTGCGGTCCCCTGGTCTGCGACGAGCGTGTATGTTGCACGGCCGGTGTCGTCGTACACGTACACTTCATTCAGCGTATCGAACAGATTATAGACCTTCAGGAACGCTGTGAGCCGCAACCCCGCTATGGTGAACGTTTTGTCCGCAAGGAGATCCACACGGGTTTGCGACGGTTTCCGGTTGCTGTTCGTCCTGAGATAGATGGTCTTGGAGGTGATCTGGGGTGTGTATGGGAGACCCGTGCCGAGCCGCCCGACCAGGGTCACGTTCCAATCGTTCGGCTGGCCGAGACTGACCGTGGCATTCACGGTGTGGCTCTGATCCCAGTCGAGGTAGACCGGCACCTTTTCGCTCTGCCGGCCGGAGGAGAGGTCGACGAAGAACGCGTTGACGTTGGTCTCATTCCCTTCAGCGATCTGGAACGTATAATCCAGGGTCGCGCCCAGCATGTCGTTGGCCGTGCGCCGCTTGGTCAGAGAGAACGTAATCCCCTTGACGTTGCTGTAATCTTTGTTGACGTACTTGTAATACGTCTCCTCGCCGCTCACGCGGATCTGCTGCAGCGCGAGAAGGTCGCGCACGTCCTTGTAGAAGCCGGTGACGTTGAACGAGAGATTCTCCATCATCTGCTGCTGAAGACCGAGTTCGTACGTCACGGTCCTCTGCGGGTTCAAATCAGCATTGCCGTAGGTCGGGTCGCCCGAGGCGAAGCTGTGCTTGAAACTCGGGTTCGTGTAGAGATACGAGAACGGCGGCATCTGGAAGAAATGGCCGTACGAGAAGTGGATGATGCCCCTGTCCGTGATCGGGAACGACACCCCGATGCGGGGGCTCCATTGGTTCTTCCCCTTGGATTGCGTGAGCTGTGTGGTCGGAGCGAACGTGCTGGCAGAATAGAGGGCATCCGCCGAGAAGTAATCGTAGCGCAGACCGACGTTGAGGATAATGCTCTCGAATTCCATTTTGTCCTGCACATACGCCGAAAACTCGACCGGCTTCCGCTGGTAGGCGTCGTGATAGGCCGTGCTGGTATCCGGGATGGTCGGCCGGAAATACCGGACGGTGTCGCGCAGGATTGTGAAATTCTCGAAGTTCAGCGTGTGGTTCTTGTATTCTGCGCCTCCCTTGACCTCATGGTTGGCGTTGATCTGGCTGGTGATGTCGAATTTCCCGCCGGCNNGATGCCGCGGTATTCTTGAAGTCGGGCTGATACGCCGGGGAGGCATGCAATGTGCGAATGTCCAGATTGCTCCCGGCGTAGTAGCTCACCGGGTTGCCCGAAGCATCCAGGAGCGGATACAGGTACTGCTTGTAATCGTTGATGTTGTACGAAGCACGCACCGTATAGTACGTGGAGCTGTTCACCGAGTGCCGCATCTCAAGGGAGTTCAACAGCCCCCATTCGTAATTATTGTATCCGGCATCCGGATCGTACTTGTAACTTTGCGAGTAGTCCTTGGAGAAGGTGTTCGAATAGAGCACATCGTAGCGGAACTTCATCGCCGCAAACGGTGTGAAGGTCAGCTTGCCGGTCGCGCTCAACTCGTGCGACGGATTCATCGGCACCAGCGCACTGTCGCCGGTCGTGATGACGCGCATGTCGCTGGGATTCATCGGGTTTTTGTAGACGTAGTCCGACGGGTTGTGTTCCCGGATCCCGTAGAGCCATCCCTTTTGATCGTCGAACCGCCCGGAGACGAAGAACGACAGCATATCCCGGAGGATCGGTCCGTTCAGCGTTGCTTCCGTGACGGTGTGGCTGAACGGTTTGATCTCGTCGATATTGGTGAAGATATCGGTATGGTTGCTGACGAAGTCGCCGGTGTTGAACGAGATGCTGCCGCCGAACGCATTGCCCCCTTCTTTGGTCACGGTGTTCACAACCCCGCTGAGAGCGTTGCCGTACTCCGCATTGAACGTGCCGCTGACGACGGAGAGCTCTTGGATGGCATTGGTCGCGATCTGCACGGTACGGGTGTTGTCAAACGGGTTGGAGATGGAGACGCCGTTGACCGTATAGGAGACTTCGGAGGCACGGCCGCCGCGAATGTGGATTTCCCCGCCGGCGCCCTGCACGATGCCGGCCTGGAGGGTCAGAAGCTGCGTGACGCTTTCCACCGGCAATGCCTGGATTGCACCCGCGTCGATGTTCGTGTGCGAGGAGGTGAGATCGCGCCGGATCATCGGGGCTTCGGCCCGCACCTCCACGGTCTCCAGCGCAATCACGTCGGTGGAGAGTTTGACGTCGAGACGCGTCGTGAAATCGACCGAGACTTTGACGTTGCTGAATCGTTTCTTTTGATGACCGACCCCCCCTGCAACAACGGTATAGGTTTCGGGGGGAATATTCGTGATGACGAAGTTGCCGTCGACATCCGTGCTGGCACCCATCGTTGTGCCTTCGATCATGATGCTGATGCCGATCAGGGGCTCGCCGGTTTCGGTGTCCTGGACCCTCCCGGAGATCTTTCCGGTGGAGCCCGCAAAGAGCATCACCGGAACCAGGAGCAGCAGGAGCGCCGCAATGGTAGAGCGTGGGGTCATGAAATCCTCCTCAGGACGGAGCGTACACAAAAAAGGCCGTGAAAAGCGGAGCTTTCACGGCCTGTAGTGTCAGAGAGCAATTGAATGTGCAAACGCAGTAATGCCGCGGTACTTCACCTCTGATCGGAAAACACGAGGGGAGACGACGTCCCAGCGCGGGGCCGAAGCCCCGCGCTGGTTGGGTCGAATGGGTGGACTACCGCACCAGCATCATTTTTTGGGATTTCTGGAAGTTACCGTACGTCAGCGTGTACACATAACTGCCGGTGGCAACGGATTTCCCTGCATCGTTGGTACCGTCCCAGGTGATCGCGTGCGTGCCTTCTTTGTAGTCCTGATCACCGATGAGCGTTTTCACCTTCTGGCCAAGCATGTCATAGACGACGAGCGAAATCCTCTTGTCGACGGGCATCGAGAAGCGGATCTCCGTGCTGGGGTTGAAGGGGTTGGGATAGTTCTGTTCGAGCTTGTAGTCTTCCGGCCCGATGGTGGTATAGGCGATTTCTTTGAAGCCGGACGCGCCCTGGTATTCGAGCACCCGGATGTCGATAACGTTCGTGTTCAGGAACTTCTTCGCGCTGTCAATCTTCCAGCCCTTGGGTATTGCCGTGGTGTCCCAGTGTTCCCAGGTATAGGAGATGGAGTCTGCGATGCTCTGGTACGCGATCGCCAGTTCCTTCTTTCCGTTGCCGTTCAAATCGCCGCCGGCAAAGATGGCGGAGAGGAAGGGACTCTCTGCAAATGTCGTATCATGCGTCACACCAAGCGAATCAAAGATGGTGAGCACATGGTACCGGGCTTTGTCGCCGGGATATACGATCGTGTTCGTGTAGTTGTTTTTGTCGAGAATGCTGCCCGTGCCCTTGTACTTCATCTGGATCACGTTGTAGTCGGCGGAGCCGCCGATATAGAGCTCCTGCTTGCCGTCGCCGTCAAAGTCGTACGCGGCAATGCCCCAGTGCGAACCGGTGGTCTTGCCGGCAATGGTCCAGAGATTCTGCCCGATGATCCCAAATTGGCTTGAATCCTTCCAGACATACAGCCCGGTATCGCCCTTTGCGACGCTGGTCAGGGAGACGGCATAGTCGAGCGCTTCGCCGCCATCGATGTACAGAATGCCGGCGATTTCCTGCTTGCCCTTGCCGTCGATGTCGACCGGGGCGACGCCCATATAGGCAACCGCGTCACCCGTGGGATCGTTGGGCATGTACTCATGGTAGAATTGGGTTTTCGCCTTGACGTTCGTCAACGAATCTTTTCCGGGTGTCGGGTACCGGTAGCTGTCGGGACCGTTGGGAATGATCGACCAGAACCCGTAGTGGTTCCAGTAATGATTGACGATTTCTTTCTTGCCGTCGCCGTTGATATCTGCCGGAACGGAGTGCCACCACGAACCGCCCGAGAATTTATTCTCGGGGTTCACTGCGGGATCGCCCCCTTCGATGCCCCACGACCCGAAGCCGCCGATGTCGCCCTGCACCCCGAGGACGTACACCTTGTTGTCCTGGTTAGCCATGATCAATTCATCTTTGCCATCACCATCGAAATCGTACACTTCGCCCTGCTCGCGGTCCATGCGCATGGCGCTCGTGGCGCCAAGTGTCGGAACAAACTGGGTGGCGGGGAGGATAAGGTCGGGCACTCCCGGCGTCGACCCGAAGTGGTTTCTCGTTCCCGTGTATTGAAACACGGCGACTTCACCGGTATACCGGGGGCCTACCGGGTAAATGATCTCGCGCATACCGTTGCCGTCCAGATCGCCATCACGCATCCAACGGGGTGTGGAGTTGGCATTCGATGAGTACAGCCTGGGTGATGACCACACCAGCTCCAGCTTGTTGGGGGCGGTCATCTCAAAGAGATGGACCCGTCCGCCGTTGGAATAGTCGGTGGCAA